>NZ_CP110854.1:1318000-1647500 GCF_027594745.1 Saprospira grandis
TTCCCTTGCAAAAACTGCCCATTTGGTGGGAACATCCCGCTATTCAGGGCCTACAAGCCCAGCGCCTTAGCCCCCAATATTTTTTTGAACAAGATAGCCTGATGCTGGCCAATAATAACGCCCGAGCCGCTCATGAAGGCTGGGGTTTGCCCCAATCTTTTGAGGGCGAAGGCGTGCTTGTCGGTATTATTGACGACGGCTACGAATGGCAGCATCCCGACTTCTGGCAGCCCAATGATAGCAGTAGCCGATTTCTTAGCATCTGGGACCAAGACTATTTTTCGCCCAACTTTTTTATGGGCCAATATGGCTATGGCAGCTATTGGAATAAAGCCCAAATTGATTCGGGCCTGATCGCTCAGCCCCCAGGCGAACATGGCTCGCATGTGCTAGGCACCGCCGCCGGAAATGGACTGGCCGCCCAAAAATATAAGGGCATTGCCCCCAAAGCCGAGCTCTTGGCCGTGGCCCTAAGCGAAGATGGACAGTTTTTGCCCCGCTTTGTGGATGCCGTCCACCATATTTTTCAAGAAGCTAAGCGATTGGGAAAAGCCTGCGCCATTAACTCTAGTGTGGGGGCCTATTATGGCTCGCATGATGGCCAAGACTTGTATACGGCTATGATTGAAGCGATGCTAGAGGAGGAAAACGGCCGAGCATTGATTCAAGCAGGCGGCAATGCTCGGCAGGCAAAAATGCACTGGCAAAAGGCCCCAGCAGATAGCGGCTGTCTGGCCTTTTTGCCCCTCAATGGCCAACTATTTCGCAGCTCGGCCTTTATTGATACAAGCGACTGGTCGCAGCTACATTGGCAATTTGAGCTCAAGGGGAGTCAGGGGCAAAGGCTGGTTCTTAGTCGCCCCTTTTCCCCTGCCGACCTGCCGCCGCATAGCCCCCTACCCGCCCAAAGAATAGACACTATATATGTAGGTCCGCAAGGCCCCCTGATTTTAGTGCAATATTTGGCCGAATGGCAGGGCTGCCTAGAGTGGTCCTTTCAGTTGCAGGGAAACAATCTGCAAAATCAACAGCTTTTTTTGCATTGGAGCGGGGCAGGCAAGGTGGATATTTGGAGCCATGAGCGCAATATGGGCCTTTCTGATATTGTTCTGCAGGCCAATGTTCCTCATTATATTTCGCCCGACAACCAACAAACCCTAGCCGCTTATTGGACCTGCTCACCCAAGGTCATCACAGTGGCGGCCTACCAAAACCGAGACCAACTGCATAATTATGCTGGCGATACGGTGTCTTTGGCCTATGCAGGCTTTCCGATCTTTGGCATTGCCGATTTTTCTAGCCTCGGCCCTAGTCGAACGGGCCTACAAAAGCCCGATTTAACAGCCCCAGGGGGGCAGGTCCTTTCGGCAGGCAGTCTGGCCGCCCTACAAAATGCCAGAGCCAACAACTACCCTTATTTGGACCAAGGCGGCTGGCATGTTTCGGCCAAAGGGACCTCTATGGCGGCGCCTATGGTTACGGGGGCCGCTGCCCTCTATTTTCAATGCCAACCCCAGGCCGATTGGGCCGAGCTCAAGGCCGCCCTGCTACAATCGGCCCACAAAGATGCTTGGGTATATAGCGCTGGCGCTCCGCCCAATATAGATTGGGGAGCGGGCAAACTAGATGTGCAGGCGCTTTTGCAAAACTGCCTAAAGCCCGGCTGTCTAGACAGCAACGCCCTCAACTTTATGCCCAACGCTTGGGTAGAAGATGGCTCTTGCTACTACCCTAGTTCCACAGATTACTTGGGCGAACAAGGGCCAAAGCTCTGGCCCAATCCCTTTAGCGCCCAACTGCAAATAGAATTGCCTCAGGCGGGCCAGCTTTGCTTTTATAATGTGTTGGGCCAAGAAGTGGCTCGCTATATTTTGCCTGCTGGCCCAAAAACAATTCCTACCGAAGATTGGCCCAAGGGCAGCTACTTCTGGAAATGGGAAAATGGACAGAGCGGAAAGCTCATTAAGCAATAAACAACCCTCAAAAAGGGGCAAAACTTAGGTTTTGCCCCTTTTTTTAGGCCCTAAAATCAACAGACCGCTAAATTTCGCCGCTAAGCGAGCCTAGCTAATCTCTAGTAGGGTCAGCCCAGAAAAAAAAGATAGGACCTTATAGATACGCCCGGAGGAGTTTGTAAACTGCAAATTAGCTCTGGCGTCACGCCAGAGGCGTTTTGCAACTGCAGATTAGCTCCGGCGCCACGCCAGAGGCATTTTGCAAATGCAGATTAGCTCTGGCGCCACGCCAGAGGCGTTTTGCAAATGCAGATTAGCTCTGGCGCCACGCCAGAGGCGTTTTGCAAATGCAGATTAGCTCCGGCGTCACGCCAGAGACGTTTTGCAAATGCAGATTAGCGCTGAACAGCTGTATAAAGCTGTTTTGCAAATGCAAATAAAGGCTAGCGCCAAGCCAGAGGCATTTGTAAACTGAAGATAGGTCCCAAACGCTTGTTTAGGGGCATAAAAAAGGCCGCAGTTCCTAAAAAGGAACTGCGGCCGAGGCATTGGCCCAAGGATTTAGGCGGGGGCCAAGCGTTTTTCAATATATTTAGAATTCATGATGCGGAGGATCGCCATATAATCGAGTTTAAACTCGATCAGGTCGCCAACGCCCAGTCCTTCCTCATTACTTCCTAGGTCGATAACCACCATATCGGAGGAGGCGCCCAGCATTTTCTGTTTGGGGTCGGCCAATTGCAGATGGGCTTCATCTACATCCAGCAGGCCGAGGTCGATAATGGCGCGGACCGCCGTTTTTTGTCGAAGTTCATCTTTAAAAGTCACGGCTTCGCCCTTAAGATTAAGGCCCATATTGCCATCGGGCACCAGGGGTTTTTCGTTCAGCTCGATGATTTGGGCATAAAGCTTAAAGACATCTTGGTGCATCCGTTCGTAGGTCCGATTATTATAGACATCGGTCCCTAAATAAAGGGTCTCTCCTACTCTAAAGTGATTGATTCCCTCGGGCAATAGATTCTGAAAAATGAGGGGGATCGTCACAGAGGAGCCGCCAGACACCAGCGGAATTTCTCGGTTAAATTTGGCCTCTACCAGTTGTTCATAGAGGCAAAGTTGGATCAATTTATCTTGGCTGGGCAAAACGCCATACATACAAGTCAGGTTAGTTCCGATACCCACCACTTGAATATTGGGCAATTTGAAGACCTGCTCATAAAAGTCCATAAATTCCTCTCGCATTACGCCTTCTCGCAGCTCGCCCATTTCGATCATAATAATCACTTTATGCAATTTATTTTGGCGGGCGGCCTCTTCGGAGAGCAGGCGGATGCTTTCGATCTCCGTATTAAAAGAGATATCGGCATATTGGACAATTTCGGGAATAATTTCTTGGGGGGGCGGCTTAATATAGATCGTCTCCACCTCTTCCGAGATAGATTTGATCATTTTGAGGTTGCTCAGGCGGGAGTCGCAAAGTTGTTTGGCGCCTAATTTAATGAGTTCCTCTAGGTAGAGGCGGTGTCCACAAAGCATTTTAGAGACCACGGCCCATTGGATATTTTTTTCTTGAAAAAGCTCGTCTAAGCGTTGGTAATTTTCGGCTAGTTTTTGACTATCTAAGGTGATAAATGCCATTACAAATGGTTTACTGAAAAAATAGGTATGTATTTATCTAGGAGGGTTTTGGGGCTGCCCCTGCGGCCTTCGGCCTTGGGTCGGGCTGTGTCGCAGCTCGCAGGTCTGCTCGGCCCTGCGGCGGCTTTGCCGCCTGGGTCTGGCCTGCGGCCACTGCTGTCCATCCCTCAGCCGCGTCGCTACGCTCCTTTGCGGCCCTTCGGGCCTGTAGGAGGCAGAGGGGTTTATTTTTTCAGTCGCATTTCGAGATAAGGATTAGTAAATCCTAATTTTTCATAAAGCTGCTTAGCGGGATTATCTTTTTCTACATGCAGGGCGATATCTCCGGGGGTTTGCTCAATTGCTGCCTGCATTAGTTGTTTTCCTAGGCCTTTTCCTCTAAATTGCGCATCTACGGCAATATAGACCAGGATATTTTCGGGGATATAGCCCGTCATGCCTGTGCGGTTAAGTACAGTAGCGCCGGCCAATTGTCCTTGATGATAGATGCTAAAAATCTGGCCTCCAGCGGCTTGTTTTGTCTGGCCCAGGGAGTAGTCCATAGCGGCAAGAATTTGCTCTTTGGGGTCTCCGTATTGTTCTAGATGTTTAAATAAAAAGTTGGCTATTTCTTCTTTCTCTGTTTCAGTTGGCTGATTTTCAGGAGAGTAAGATTTGATCGTTGCCATTTTAAAAATAGGTATTTTAAGATTAGAAAATTCAAAAAGAACAACCCTAGAGGTTATACTTTGTTTTCTGCAAAGGTAGGCTTTTCTGTCTGCAAAGCCAGTGAGCTAAAATACAGGGGCAGAAAAACAGTTGTCTTGAGGGGAGTTAAACTAAATTATTGTTCAAGAAATAACTAATTGTCAAACAGACTGTTAAGCAAATATGGAAAAGCTTAAAATATAATTTGGGTTAAATTTTCTTAAGTTTTGCAGGGCCGAAGGCCCGCAAAGGAGCGTAGCGACGCGGCTGAGGGATGGACAGCAGTGGCCGAAGGCCAGACCCAGGCAGCTTTGCTGCCGCAGGGCCGAGCGAACAGCGAGCTGCGACACAGCCCGACCCAAGGCCGCAGGCCGCAGGGGCAGCCCCAACAAAAAATAAAAAGATGAAAGCAGGAGAAATTATACGATTTATCTATTCGGGTCAGCGGGCCGAGATTTTGGAAGATTATTTAGATGGCAGCTACCGGGTGTGGTTGTTGGAGGAAGATGAGGAGAGCATTGCCTTTGGGGATGATGTGGTGCCGGAGGCCCATTATACGGGCCCGCAGATTTCTGATATTCAGCGGGAGTTTGGCAAAAAGAAGCCCAAAAAAGCGCCTAAGGGCTTATCTACGGAAGAGTTATTTTATACTAAGGAAGAGATAGATGCGCGGAAAGCGGGTCGGCCATTGCCAAAAAAAGAGGCTCCTATTCCGGTTTATCAGGCCCCAAAAATTGAGGGCAAGGCGGCAGAGAACAAGGGCGTTTATTTAGCCTTTTACCCTTATGCGCAGGGGCAGTACAGCATCTATTTGGTCAATGATACGCCCTATGGATTTAACTTTGAGTTTGAGTTGCGGATTTTGCAGGAGCGGGCGCAGGAGCTCAAGCAGCATATTGGGCCACATGACTACTTTCCAATTGCGGAATTTGCGCATGCCAACTTGAATGATTCGCCTCAGCTTATTTTGCGTTTGCCTATATTTGAGTTGGAGCACAGCTTTAAGCTCAAGTACAAAAAATGGATCAAATTGCAGCAGGCCATTCCCTTATTGGGTTTGGAGCTAGAGGGCTATCCTTGCTTTAGTTTGGCAGAATTGGAGGCTCGCAAGGCGCAGCCCAAAACCAACTTAAAAAAGTACACCTTGGCGCAGCGCAAAAAGCAGATGCACAAGGAAATTCATCGCAGGTATTACAACAAGCAAGATGCGCAGCGACTGGCTCATTTTGAGTCTTGTTTAGATTTGCACATTGAGCTCATTTTTCCGGAAGACTACAAAGACCTACAGCCCTTTGAGTGTTTAGAATTTCAGATAGAAGCCTTAGAAGACTACCTCAATCAGGCCTTAGAGATTGGCTTTTCGGGGCAGTTAGAGATCATACATGGTGTGGGCAAAGGTCGTTTGATGAAAGAAACGCATCGGCGTTTGGACCTTTTGAAGCGCAAAAAGATGATTCGGGGCTATCAGTGCGAGGGGGGCAACACCTTTGTAAAATTCTAGGCAATTTAGAATCAGGAAATTGGGGCAGAAAAGTTTTTGATATTAGAAAAATAAGCTTAAGTTTGCAGTCGATTTTCAAAAATCTGTTTAAAAAAACGTATTACCATGCCTAAAGTAAAAACGCATTCAGGTGCTAAAAAACGCTTTTCGGTGACGGGTAGCGGCAAGATCAAGCGTCGTCGTAGTGGAAAAAGCCACATTTTGACAAAAATGTCAAAGAAGCGTAAGCTTCGTCTACGTCACGCAGGTCTTTGTGCTCCTGGCGATGCCAAGCGCGTGAAGAAGATGCTTAACATCTAGTATTAGCATCTCGAAACAATTAAGAGGCGCCTTAGTGGACAAGTTGTGGGTCCCTTCTCACCTGCACCCCAGGCCCTTATTTTATCTATCTATTTTAAACTATTAAGCTATGCCACGTTCGGTAAATTCTGTAGCTTCAAGAAGAAGAAAGAAGAAAATTTTGAAGCAGGCCCGCGGTTACTTTGGAGCGAGATCTAAAGTTTATACCGTTGCCAAAAATGCGGTTGAGAAAGGTATGCAGTATGCATACATCGGCCGTAAATTGAAAAAGCGCAGCTATCGTGCTCTTTGGATTCAGCGTATCAACGCTGCTGTTCGTCAAGAGGGCCTCAGCTACTCTCGCTTTATGCACCTTTTGTCTCAGAGCGGTATCGAGCTCAACCGTAAAGTGTTGGCCGATCTAGCGATGAACGAGCCTGCTGCTTTCAAAGCTATCGTGAATGCGGTAAAGAAATAGGCAATATTTCTTTGAGATGAATACTTCGGTATTCTGCAGAAAAAAAGACCTCTACGCTAAGCGTAGAGGTCTTTTTTTGTTGGTTTGTTCAGATTATTATTATCTGAATAAGTTTAGGGAAGTAGAATTTAGCCAATAGTCGCCTAGGGACAAGCCCCTAGGCAGCTACAACTTTTAAACAGGTCTTTTTGTGTTTAGCTCAGCACCATATCCTCATAGCGGATAAACTGCTCAAAGCCTTTTTTGGCAAAATAGGCTTTGGTTTCGGCTTCGCTGCGTTGGCTACTGACGAGGACGAAATCGCCGCCCCAGGCGCCTAGGGGTTTAACGGTTCCCCAGAAATCCTCAAAGAACTGGGCTTTGGGTCCTTCTTGGCCCAGGATGGGTTGCAAAAGGGCCTGATGTTCTTCGAGCAACTCCTCAAAATCTTCCAAATCCTTACAGTATTGGGCCACATTATGCGTAATCTGGCTAATTCTGGGAATGGGGGCTTCTCTTTCTTCTGCGGGCTTTACTTTATAGTGGACCAAAGCTTCGCGGCTGCTCTGCTTCTTATTGAGGTGCACAAAATAAAGCTGATCTTTAAACTTCGGGGCAAAGGGAGCGGGATGAGCCTGTGGTTGTCCATTAAACAAACGGTAGAGAATAGGTCCCTGGGCCTTGGCTGCGGCCAAATCATAGCCTGAGCCGCCAAAGCTTTCGGCCAGAAGTTGGTGGGCATCTACCTGCGCCCAATCGGCTAATAAACTGACTAAGGTAGAAGAAGAGCCTAGTCCCCAATCTCTAGGAAACTCTAGTTTTGTGGTTACTTCTAGTCCTTGGCCATCTGCTAAAAAGTTTGGATTATGTTCTTGAGCAATTTGGAGCAAGATGAGCAGGCGTTCGGCCTCTTCGGCCTCGCCTTCAAACTTAATCAGTTCCAAATCGGATAGGCTGACCCAAATCTCTAGCCAGCAATGGCCATTTTCTTCTAGGCTGCGCCAATGCAATTGGCCGGCCTTTTCGCCTTTTTCAACCTGCATACTTTGGCCCTTTTTGGTGGGCAATGCCAGAGCGGTAGCGCCCTCGGTCACAAAATACTCGGCCGTAAGCAAGAGCTTGCCTTTGGCATGTTGTGAAAAAATCATAGAGTTTAATTTATTTAGTGTACTATTTTTCTGTCTTCAATTCGGCCTTGCTATAATAGCTTTGGCCTCTACTATAATACTGCTCTTCCCAAGAGCGGATAGAATGCGGGAATTTGGTTTCAAACTGAATTTTCAGGCTGCCTTTTCCCTGCGCATAAGTCAGCTGATAGCTGGCCAGTTCTCCTTCTTCGCTGAGGCTTGCCTCTGCCGTTTTAGGGACCAAAAGGCTATGATACAATTGTGACAACAAACTAGATGGCAAAAACTCAAAGCGGCCCAAAGGCAGCTTTTCTGGAGAAATGCGAATGAGCGCAAACAACTCATCTTGCAAAAGCACTTTAGGGAGATCTCGCTGCTGATCGCCCTCCTTAGTCGCATAAGAAAACTGCTGCTGCCGGTAGTTATAGGCCCTGAGGTTAATCTGGTCAAAACGATGTCCCTCCCAGTTTTGTAAGCTATTGCTCACTTTATAACAAAAAGGCTCTGCCACCAAATCAATGGGGCGAAAAACAGACTGCATCAAACGATATTCCCCCTCCTTAAAACTCCGCAATTGATTGAGCTCCAAAACGGGGATGGCTCCCTCATCCTCGGCCTGCACTTCATGTTGTTTGGAGCGAGAAAAATACTCCGCCTTGAAAATAAGCTGGGTTTGGCCTTCATATTTTTGCCCATCTAGCTCCTGGACCAAATCATAATGATTGACCTCCCGTTTGCCTGTTAACCAATAAGCCTTAAATTCTTTAGACGGCTGCCAATTAGGCCCAGCCAAAAAGGCAAAGCCCAAACAACTAGATAATAAGAAAACGGCTAAAACGGAAAACTGTCTCATATTTTGTGCTTGAAAAAGGATGAGCGAGCAAAAAAAGCAGAATATCTCTTATCTTCCCTTTAGTATGAAGTAGATTAGGATGTTAAGACTCTCTAAATATAGCAAAAAATCAAAACTTATGGCGAATTTCTCTTGGCTTCTTCTCTTGGGCTTTCTGACTTTTTCTCTATCCTATGCCAGTGCTCAAGAACTCATTAGCGACCCGGTCAGCTACGATGTTTTAGTTTTTGAACATTTTGAAAAAGGCAAAACTTACTTTATCCGAAAAGGCGGACGCATTAAGTACCGCCTCTACAACAGCCCCAAAACCACCTATAAAGGAGAGCTCCAAAAGGTCAATCGAGAAAGCATGATTATAGATGGCCGAGAAATTCCCCTTAAAGACTGTAGCCTCATTGCTGGCCGAGTACGCAGCCCCAAAGAGTTTCAGGGCGCTATTCTCCTGGGTATGGGCGCTGGTATCATCCCCCTATCCGCTGCCCTCTTGGGCGTCAACAGCATTGCTGGCCCTATTGTTATTGTGGGGGGCGTAGTGATACTTACGGTGGGAATCATCCGATCTATGTCGGCCCGAAAGTTTAAAATGACTAAGGGCTGGGCCGTCTATGGCGGGCAACTACAATTTGACAGAAGTTATCAAAAACAATAAAATGCTAAAATCCTGGACCTATAAAGAGCAAGGCCTCGATGCCAAAGTAGAACTCTTTCATGATCATGTTCTCTGGACCAAAACGACCGAACAACTTTATTTTTCATTGGAAGAGGCCCTTTGTCGCCCAGTTCCCATTGGACCCAACTGGATCGATGCCGAGCTGATCGACTACCTACAGTTGCTACTAGGCGAAGTAGAACTATCCGAGGCGGGCCAACTTATTTTTGCCTTCTACAAGGGCTTGCAAAGCCATAAACTAGTAGAACAAAGCTTCTTTTGGCCCAAACTGGAGGAAAAACAACTGCAGGCCCATTTTTCGGCCCAAGGGCTACAGCTCCTAGAAGAAAGCCCCTACCAAATTCTGCCCCTGCAAGCACAAAGACTTTGGCATTTTTATCTGCAAGGAAGCAATATCCCCGGCCTGCCCTTTAAGGAAAGAAGACTTTGGAGCGACCAAATTAAACAACATCTTCGCTGGCCCCAACTCGCCCCTCCTTTTGCCTTGCTCGACTATAGCCGCCTGCCCCAAAAACGCTATGAGGCCCAAGACGAAAATAATGAGCTGCATTTCCTTTGGCTAGAAGAGGATTTTGCCCGAATTGGACAGGGCCGAGGCAGCCAAAGCCGTAGCGAAAAACGAAGCTACGAACAGTTGCTCCGAGAAGGCGAAAAAGGCCTGCCCAACTGCCTAGCTGCCTATTGGCCCATGCTCTACAAACTCCTCCAAAGGATGTATATTCGAGGCCAAATGCCCCAGCATCAGGAAAAGCCCAGCTATGAAGGGCCCGCCCCCGGACAAGCCCCTCCTGCCTAGTTATTGATCTTTTCTATTTCTTTTTTTTGGGGCTGCCCCTGCGGCCTGCGGCCTTGGGTCGGGCCATTGCGCAGCTCGCAGGTCTGCTCGGCCCTGCACAGGCTGCGCCTGTTTGGTCTGCCGCCTGCGGCGGCCCTGCTACAGCCCCTCAGCCGATAGGCTGGGGCTGCGCCCCAGCCCCATAAGGTATATGGCTGCGCCATATATTTAGTAAAAAAATTGTCCGCCCCAAGATAAGCCCCCAATCAAATTTATTTGCCAACATGAAATGGTTCCAACGTATCCGAAAAGCCTTTGAGGCCCTTCTAGAAGAAGATATCGAAAACGATTATGTAGATGATGGCCGCCCTTTCCGAATCTTGAGCCAAGAACGCTCCTTTCTGCCCAATTCGGCCAAAGGAGACTTTAGACTCTACCGCCTCCACCAAAGCTTTTGCGCCTGCTGGTACGAACTACTGGTCGTCCGCTCCGATGATGGCAACCTCCGCTATGAATTGCCCGGCTGGGGCCGTGCCGTAGCTATTAGCCCCGATAAAAGCAAACTCCTAGCTGCCCGAAATAAACAGCTGGCCATATTTAATGCCGCTACGGGCCAAATGATTGGCCAAGAAAAAACCCTAGACGCTTTTATCGATTTCCTGCTCTGGCTCCCCAATGAACAAATTGCCGCCACCGATGGAGAAAAAATCTATCTGCTCGACCAAGAGCTAGAACTTAAGGCCATTATTCATGACCCCATAGATAAAGGAGGCTTTATTGCAGGGATGCAGCTGGGCCAACAGCCCCATGAAGTCATTATCCTTGATTTTAATCATCAACAACTGCGAAAAATAGACCTGCGATCGGGGGCCATCCTCAAAGAATCAACGGCCCAATATGCCGAACAACTGTTTCGACAAGATGACCGCCTCTGGACCGCCCTGGTCAATGGGACCCAACTCCAAGAAATTCGCTTCTATAGCCTAGAAAAATTAGAAGAAAAGTATGCCCTGCCCTTTAGAGGCAAAAAGGGCATCCGCTTCGCCAACCAGCCCCCTTCCGATATTAGTTATCATCATTGGACCTCTTTGCCAGTTCTTTCTCCAGAAGAACAATTCTTGCTGGTGAATGATAATGCCGGCCTGCTCTGGCTGCTCGATGCCCATACCGGCGACCACCGCCGAACCTTCTCGCCAAAATTGTTGCCCTATGTCTATGCCTGCCTCTGGCTCAATGAAGAAGAATTTGTGGCCCTTTTAGAAGACGGATTTGTGGCCAAGATGAATATCCGATCTAAATCCCTTATGTTTAAACAACAAGATTTTGACCCTCAGCAAAATCGCTTCTTTTAGAGGCGCAAAGCGCCTGGCCACAACAAGCCCTTTAGGGCGTAGTTCGACGACCAAAGGGAGTAACCGATGCGCAGCAGAGGCGCGAAGCGCCTGGCCTAGCGATGCGGCGGGGTGGCCGAAGGCCAGACCAAGCAGGCTTTGCCTGCGAAGGGCCGAGCAGACCTGCGAGCCCCAAAGTGTAGCGCCGACGAGCGAAGCGAGGCGGAGGCCCCAAAACAGACAGACAAAAAAACCTAACCCAACAATTATATTTTTATGCAAAAAAAAGCAACAGAAGCGCAGTTCTTCTTTTCTCAACTGCTCAAGCTACAGCAAGTAGAGCAACCTTTGGGGGCCAAATATCAGGCATTAGATGCCCTTTTGGTCCAGCTATTTTTACAATTGACCGAAAAAGAGCGCCTACATTTTAGTGATCGCTCGGCACGGATTGCCTTTTTATCTCATAAGGAGGACCTCAGTCGCTCGGTTCAATGGCGCATTTACCAAATTATTAAGCGGGCCAAATGGATCCGCAGAAAAGAGCTGGAGCCTACGGCTGGCCAATACGCCTCGGCCCTAAAGACCGTGGCCTTTGCCATTGCAGCCCTTTGTCATGTTCCTTTGCCCGAAGAATTGCGGGCCTATTTGCCCAGCGATGAGGAAGAAGAGCAGGAAGACCGCAACCCCTTCCCTATTAAAGAAGGCATTATTGAGGAGCTCAAAGTGGTGGTTTTGCAAATAGATGCCGAGCAAGAGCTCATCATCTGCCAACCTTATGGAGAGGACTATACCGACCAGCTCAGGCTGCGTTATAATGTGCCCGAAATCAATGCGCAGTTTAACTCGACCATTGAGCTGATGCAAGATCATTTTCCCGCTGGGGCCATTTTGCAATTGCTGCAAGTCTTGGTAGAAGAATCGGGAATTTTGCTGCCCAAGCGCATCATCTTAGAGCCCGACTACCTGGTTGATGTGACCAGCATTGCCGAATGTTTTCAGCCACAGGGCGCTTCGCCCTACCTCTTTTTGCTCAAAAAGTTTTCGGCCTATGAAAATAGCCTACCTTTGATGCTGGGAAATATTGCCAACCGCTTTTTGGACCTCTTGAGCAAGAACCCCAAGCTGAGCTTTCAGGAAGAATTTAAGAAGCTCTTTAGCCTTAATCCCTTGGGCTTTGCCGACTTTAAGGATACCGATATTCGCAAGACCTATCATGAGGCCAAAAACCACTTTATCAACCTTCAGCATATTATCCTCAATGAGTTTCCCAAGCAGGGCATCGAGCGAGAGCGCATTTTGTTAGAGCCCTCTTTTTACTCTGCCCTTTATGGGATTCAGGGACGTTTGGACCTTTGGCAGCCGCCAGCAGAAGGCGATGATAAGGCATTGATTGTGGAATTGAAGAGTGGCAAAACCTTTATGCCCAATAAGTACAACCTCAATCATAATCACTATGTACAGACCTTGCTCTATGGATTGCTGACCAAATCGGTTTATCCTAGCTATAAGAGTTTGGCCCACATTCTTTACTCCAAATTGCAAGAAAAACCGCTGCGTCTAGCCCCTAGCACGCAGTTTAAGGAGGATGAAGCCTTGGCCCTTCGCAACCAGATGGTGATGATGGAGCGACAGCTGGCCCAATTGGACCAAAAATCACTGGAAGAATATGGCCTTTTGCATCAGTTAGGGCCTGCCATTATGCCCAAAGCTAGCGGCTATACCGCCAGAGGATTGGAAGAATTTGAGGCCTGCTTTTCTAAGCTAAGCGAGCTAGAACGCCGCTACTTTATTGCCTTTTGTAGCTTTATTGCCAAAGAACAAATTTTGGCCAAAACAGGAGTAGAAGGAAATGAACGCGCCAATGGACAAGCGGGGCTATGGCTAAGCGAAAGAGCCGATAAAGACGAACATTTTGAGCTTTTGGCGGGACTAGAACTACTAGAAAACAATAGCGAGCAAGAACCCCCTATTCTCCGCTTTAAGCGAACGGAAAATACCAACCCCTTGGCCAATTTCAGACAGGGCGATATTGCTATTTTGTATCCCGAAATGGGCCAGGATGACAATGTCTTGAAGCATCAGATTTTTAAGGGCTCTATTTCTCAAATCAATGCCGAAGAGCTTTGTTTCAAGCTTTACTCTCCCCAATGTAGCGGCAGCGTTTTTGAGGCGGCCAAAAGCTGGAGCTTAGAACACGATATGCTCGATAAGGGCTTTACGGTTCAGTATCAATCGCTCTTCAAATTCATGAATTTCCATCCGGCCAAGCGACAGCTTTTATTGGGCCAAAGGGCCCCGCAAAAAAGCAGCGCTCCCCAAAATCGGAGCTTTATGCAGCCCTATTTGGGCGAAGACCAAAAGAGGATCCTCAACAAGGCCTTGGATGCCCAAGACTACTTTTTGTTGGTAGGCCCTCCGGGCACGGGCAAAACCAAGTTCATGCTGGCCCAAATGGTCGAATATCTCCACCGAAACAGCCAAGAAAACATCTTGCTTTTGGCCTATACCAACCGAGCTGTAGATGAAATTTGCGAAGCCATTGAGGAAGTGGGTATTGATGATTATCTGCGGATGGGCAGCCGCTATTCTTGCGATCCTCGCTTTGAACATCGGATGTTTTCGGTGCAAACAGAAGCCCTAGCTAGCCGCAAAGATCTGCGAGCGACCATCGACAAGCATCGGGTATTTGTCTCTACGGTTTCTAGCATGCTCAACCGTCCGCTTTTGCTCAAGCTCAAGCAATTTAATACCGTCATTATTGATGAGGCATCACAGATTTTGGAGCCCATGTTGCTCGGTTTGCTTCCGCATTTTCAGCGCTTTGTGCTTATTGGCGACCATAAGCAGTTGCCGGCGGTAGTTTTGCAGGACAAAGAGCAGTCGGCGGTTAAAGATGAGTTGCTCCAAAGCATTGGCTTGCGCAATCGCCGCAACTCCCTCTTTGAGCGCTTGTTTGAGCAGGCCCAAAAAGAAGGCTGGACCCATTGCTACGATCAATTGCAGCATCAGGGGCGGATGCATGCCGAAATTGCCCGCTTTCCCAGCCAATTTTTCTATGATAATAAGTTGTTGGAACTACCAGAAGACAATCCGATTGGCGACTGGCAGCAGCAGCCCCTACCCTTCCGTCCGATGCCCCAGGCCTCTGCTTTGGAGCAGCTTTTGGCCCAACATCGTCTGCTCTTTATTCCTAGTCAATCGGATTATCAGGGCAACAGCAAAACCAATGAGGAAGAAGCCATTCGGGTGGGCGAATTGGTCCATGCTTTTCGGAATTTATACGAGCAGCAGGGCGGCGGTTTTGCCCCAGAGGACCTTGGCATCATCACGCCTTTTCGGGCGCAGATTGCCCAGATTCGCCATGTTTTGGCCCAATATAATATGGGTTATGAGCAGTGTACCATTGATACGGTGGAGCGGTATCAGGGCGGGGCGCGCAAAATCATTCTCTTGTCTTTGGCCATCAATATGAGTTATCAATTGCCGGCCATTGTTTCTCTTTCCGATGATGAGCAGGTAGACCGCAAGCTCAATGTGGCCCTTACTCGAGCTCGGCAGCAGCTGGTGGTTTTGGGCAATCCCAAGCTATTGGCCAATGATCCTCGTTATGCGGCCCTAATGGCCTGGATTAAGGAGCGGGGCGGCTATTTTACGCCTTAGTTTTCTCCTTTTTGATCTTAATTTATCCCGCTAGTCATCATGACTAGGGGGATATTTTTTTGGGGCCTGCCGCCTTTGGCGGCCGGGCCCTTGCAGGGCTCGCAGGTCTGCTCGGCCCTGCGTCGCCTTCGGCTCCTTGGTCTGGCCTGCGGCCACCCTTTCAGGCCCCTAGGCCTGCGGCCCTTCGGGCCTGTTTACTGTAGGTTGAAACCTACAGCAACAACGGTATTGCTTCGCAATGAAGCATAAATGAGGGTTAAAACCCTCATGAAGTTAACTTCTCGGCCATCTTTTGATAAAAATTTCAGGCTAGTCAAGGCATATCCCCAAAGCGGCTTCTTTTGGTCCCTAACGGTTGAGGATGATGATCTCTACCTTTCGTTTTTGATGCTTGGCCATATTACTTTCTATTACGCCTCGGCCATCAGTTGTAATTTGGGCGCTTGTGATGCCCAGCTCCTTCATAAACTTGGTGACATAACCCGCCCGCTTCTGCGAAAGGGGTAGATTGAACTCCTTATCCCCCACATCATCGGCAAAGCCTGTTACCTGAATTTTTAGACTTTCTGGATCTTCAAATTGCTCTAGTAGTTTTTGTATTTGCTCTTTTTGCAACTCGCTCAAATCATATTTTCCGGTCTCAAAGTAGACCGATAAGTTTTTGCGCAAACGAGGCTTGGGCGGCTCGGCCATTACGGGCTCTTCTTCAGGGATTTTTCCGTTGGGAGTCAGTTGCACATCTATTCGCTTGATGGCCTCCCCTGCCGCTCGCTCAAAGTAATCGGCCCCAATAAAGTTATCATAGCCCTCTTTAGAAATAATATAGGAGTAAGAAGCTCCACTAGGCAAACAAAGGAAAAATCGGCCCGCCTTATCCGTTTCAAAAACCCCAATGTTTTCGCCTTCATTTCTCAGGCGAACTCTAGCCCCAGCCAAAGGTTCGGCGGTGGCCTCATCATAGAGGTAGCCATCCAAAAATACATGCTCTACAGCAGGAGCCATAGCAGCGGGAATATGGCAGCTATAAAGGTCCAAGCCCCCTTTTCCTTCTGGTCGGTCAGAAGAAAAGTAGGCATACTCGCCATCAGGAGAGACCACAATGCCGGCCTCACGGAAAGGAGAATTGACGCCCTCGCCCATATTTACTGGTCTAGACCACTCACCATTTTCTAATAATAAGGTCCGAAAAGCATCGGCTTCGCCCAATCCCGGATGTCCATCAGACACAAAGTAGAGGGTTTGGCCATCTGGAGCAATAAAAGGGGCTTCTTCATCTCCTTCGGTATTGATTTTTGGTCCAAGGTTTTCGGGAACGCCCCAGCGGCCATCGGCCATTAGCTCGGCCATCCAGATATCGCTACCGCCAAAGCCCCCCTCTCGAGTAGAGACAAAGTACATTTTATAGCCATCGCAACTAATAGAGGGCTGAGAGTCCCAGGCTTCGCTATTTAGGCCTACTGCTGGCCCCACGCTATCTACAATTTCATTTTCGCTATCATATTCGGCCACATAAATATCGCAGCCGCCCTGCACATTTTCCCAGGCACAGGCGGCAAAGAAAATCCGTCGACCACAAACTGTAAACTTGGCCATGCCTTCATTATAAGGTGTATTGATGGCTGGCCCAATAGATTTTGGCGATTTCCATTCGCCCTTCTCGTTTTTGCGCAGCATCAAAATATCTTCATCTCCCGAGCGGTTGGAGGTATAAAGGAGCATATCGCCATTGGCCCGCAAGGTGGGTAAAAACTCATCAAATTTGGAGTTGGCCATGCCGGGCAAAAGCTCGGCCTTGCCCGTAGAGCCCGTATATTCCATTTCTATAGCATATTCGCAGCTCTTAATGTTTCGGTCCAAATACGCATCATAGTTGCGGGCAGCCCCCTCTTCTTTGATGCTATAGTTTTTGGGGTCTGCATATTTGTAGAGCTCAAAGTACTCTAAGGCTTTACTATAATTATAGGCCTTCATCTGTAGTTCGGCGGCCTCAAAATAGGCAGATCTAGACAAAAGCGGATTTTGCTTAAAGAGCCGCTCATAGGCCATTCTTGCCGTTTCATAATCGCCTGTTTCTTTGGCCACCACCCCCAACAAGCGCTGAGCCGCAGCAAAGTTGGGCTTTTGCTTAATCGCTTGCTTTAGACTAGCTGCAGCCGCCTCATATTTGGCATTATTAAAATAGTATTCGGCATCTTCCATATGTTCTTTGGCCGATTTGCTCAGGGGCTGGGCCCTAAGACTGAGGCTACAGAAGAGCAGCAAAAAAAAGAAGTATGTAGCTTTCATCATGATTATTGTTTGCCTTAGTTTGTTTGGCTGTCAGAGCGGGCCGAAGGCCCGCCGGCCTAGCGATGTGCAGCAGTGCGGCGCAGCCGCAGACCCAGGCCGTCAGGCCGCAGGGCCGAGCAGACCTGCGAGCTGCGAAACGTAGCGCCGCAAGGCAAAGCCGCAGCGGAGGCCCCAAAACTCCTTAGACTTTCCTATATAAACGCTTCTGCCATAAAAAAAAGGGCCAAAAGGCCCTAAAGTTCTCTTAAAATCAGCCTCTTGGCTTCCAAAGTACTTCTTCCGCCTGATGGCAATGGGCGGCAAAGCGGCCAAAAATAAAGAGGTAATCGGATAGGCGATTGAGGTATTGCAAGACCACCGCAGGCAGGGCTTGTTCTTCATTTAGGGCCACGGCTAGGCGCTCGGCACGGCGGCAAACGGTGCGGGCAATATTGGCCCGAGACACCTGTGGGTGCCCGCCTGGCAAAACAAAATTTTTGAGGGGCGCCAAATGTTCATCCATGGCATCCATCCAGTTTTCGAGCTGCAAAACATCCTCGGGCAAAACATCGGGCTGCTTGACCTTCTCGGCCTTTTCGGGGGCGGTGGCCATGATGGTCCCTAGGCTAAACAAACGCTCCTGAATCTTCAAAAGCTGCTGCCGCTGTTCTTCCTGCTCGCAAAAATCTCTTAACAATCCTAAGTTCGCATTCAGCTCGTCTAGGCTGCCATAGGCCTCAATTCTCAAATGGTATTTGGGTAGGCGGCCCCCGCCCCAAAGTGCGGTGGTGCCTTTATCTCCAGTTTTGGTATAAATCTTAAACGACATAATTTACTATACTTCTCCCTTTTGCTCTCGATAGCGCTTATAGGCCTTAATGCCTATCATCAGGCTTATTCCAAAGGCAATCAAACTCAAAAAGGCAATCAAAAAATCAGTTCTACTTTTATAAACGGCCAACAAAACAATGGCCAAGAGCAAGAGGGTGGCAATCTCATTGTACATCCTAAATTTGGCCGAACTCATCACAAATTCATTGCGGGCCAAACGCTGCATAATGCCCTTGCTGTAATAATGATAGCCAAGCAAAAGCACAATAAATCCCAGCTTCCAGTGCATCCAGATATTGGCCACAAACCAATCCCAACCATAATAAATGAGCATCATGCTGCCCCCCAAAAAGGTAATAAACATGGCCGGCGTCATAATAATATGATACAATCGGCGCTGCATAATGGCGTATTGCTCCGTCAAAATTCCCCGCTCTGCCTCGGGCCGCTCCAAAGCCTCGGTATGATAAATAAATAGACGAGGCAGGTAAAATAGGGCCGCAAACCAGCTAATGAGCCCAATAAAGTGAATAACTTTACCCAAGTTATAGAGCCATGGCGTATCAAACATATTGCTTAGTTATTTTTTTACAGGGCGAAGATAAGGATTATTAGCGCTCAAAATTGTGATTTTCTATGTCTATTCAACATCATTCTATTGCTCTTCGGGCCAAAAGCCGAGGCTTCCACCTCATTACCACAGAGGTTTTGCAACAATTGCCTGCCCTGCCCCAAAACGGACTGCTACAGCTTTTTATTCAACATACTTCGGCTGGCCTGACCATTAACGAGAATGCCGATCCCGATGTTCGTATGGATTTTGAAACGATTTTTAATCGCCTGGTCCCCGAAAACCAAAAGGGCCTTTTGCATACCCTAGAAGGCCCCGACGATATGCCCGCCCACATTAAAACCGCTTTTACGGGCACAAGTTTAAGTATTCCCATTATTTAAGGCCAACTCGCCCTAGGTACTTGGCAGGGCCTCTATCTTTGCGAGTTCAGAAACCAAGGCGGCCGCCGAAAACTAGTCGCTACGATTATAGATTAGGATTTGGGAAATCTGTTTATTATCTCTGTAGGTTAGAACCTCATAAAGCTAATCCTTTGAATACACAGTATACTGAATAGTTGGGGATTTTGGGGCCTCCTGCCTGCGGCAGGCGCTACGTTCCGCAGCTCGCTATTCGCTCGGCCCTGCGGCAGCAAAGCTGCCTGGGTCTGGCCCTTCGGGCCACTGCTGCACATCGCTAGGCCAGGCTGGCCTTCGGCCAGCCTTCTAGATCCAAACAGATTTGGCCCTTTCTACAGACTTTTGTAATTTTTTAGGCCCTTAGGGCTAACCATCAGCCCCTTTGGGGTATTACTCATTGAGCCCACAAGCTTACCCCCAGAAACCTCTTTTTTATGGATATTTCAATTGCGGCCCTTCGGGCTGGAGACCAAAGGGCCTATAAAGCCCTCTATGAACAGGCCTATTGGTATTGTGCTAGTTATTTGCTCCAACAGGGCGCCCAAGAAGCCGATGCCAAAGCTACTTTTAATCGTGCCCTAGAGATTTTTTGGACCAAAATGCAAACGCCCGATTTCGAGCTCAGTTGCCAACCCAAAACCTATCTCTATGCCGTTTGTCGAAACCTCTGGCTCAAACAGCTCCGCAAACAAAAGAAAAAACCCATCCTCCAAGATGAGGAACGCCTGCTGCAAGAGCCCCTCCCCCATTTGGTCCAAGAAGAGGTCTACTTTTTAGAAGAAGAAGAGGCCGACCCCCTACTCATGACCGCCATGAAAGCCCTAAGCAGCATGAAGAATACCGATTGCCAAAAAGTGCTGGAGCTCTACTATTTTGAGAAGAAGTCGCATCGAGAAATTGAGCAAATTATGGGCTTTGCCGATAATTACTCTAAGGTGAAGAAAAATAGCTGTATCAAACAGCTCAAAAAACAATTGCTGCGCCTGCTGGGCCAGCCCAAAGCCTAAATTTATGGATTTTCATAGCCCCGAATGGCTGGATGCTTTCCAGCAAAACCAACTCTCTGCCGAAGAGCGAGCCGCTACCCTTGCCTTGGCCCAAAAAGATGCCGCCTATGCCGCCGAGCTGCAGGCCCATGGCATCGCTATCCAAGCTATTCAGGCTTTTGGCCGCCAAACTGCCGTAGAAAAAATGGCCCAAGAACTTGAGGAGAAAGGCCTTTTTGAGCGACCTATCGAACAAGCCCTACAGACTCAAGCCGCCCAAAAACAAATTGGCCAAATTGCCCAAGAATTAGAAGCAGAAGGCTTTTTTGCCCAAGAGGAAGAAAAGGAAGAAGAGATTAAGGTGCGCCCCCTCCCCCGCTGGCGCCCAATTATGGGTATTGCCGCTAGCCTCATTCTATTGGTGAGTCTGGGCTATTGGTGGCAGAAGTCGCAAAGCCTGCCCGGCTGGTCTCAAGAATACACTATTGCTAGCGCAGAGTCTACCCAAAAAGAATTACAACTGCTTTTAGGCGCCCAAGGCTTTGGCCAAAATGAAGAAGCCCTCAGACAGTTGCAGCTTGGCCTCGATGCCTATGAAAAAAAGGATTGGACCAAAGCCAAAACAGAGTTGCTGGCCTACCAAAAGGCCAATTCTATCTTTGCCCAAGAAGAAACCCAGTTTTATCTGGGCCATATCGCTTTTGAGCAAGGAGAACTAGACAGCGCAAAGTCCTACTGGCAAGAGCTGGCCCAATTGCCTAGCCTGCCCCCCCATATTTCCGAAAAACTCAGTTGGTATCAGGCCCTCTTGGCCCTACGCGAAAACCAAAAAGAACTGGCCAAAAGCTACCTGAAAAAGGTGCCCCAAGGCCCCTATCAAGAAAAAGCCAAAGAGCTGTTGCAAACGCTAGAGTAATACAAGGCCTTGCACCTTAGTAGAATATTAGACGATCCCCTCCTCGGAGGGGATTTTTTTTGTCCCCTATTCGATAGAGATCAAATACCTCATCAAAGGCTTGATGCCCTAGTTGGTCCAAAACAAAAGGGGCTGCTCGATATCGAGCAGCCCCTTTGCGGCAGGTCCTAAGTCATCTTAGAACTTAGCGATTACACCAATTTTTCCATTGATGCCCAATTGCTGATAGAGGTACCAACGTTGGTATTTATTATTGAGCAAATTATTGCCTTCTACAAAGAAAGCAAAGCGTTGTTGCTCTCCTTTTCCGAGCCAATAAGTAGCATTGAGGTTAAGATCAAACAAGCCGCCAAGGGTTTCGCTTTCGGTAGCCAAAGCGGGAAGATAAGGCACGCCCGCATTGACAAAGAGATCGGCCCCAACTTCTAGATTACCTTTTTTGTAGGTCAGGCCAAAGCTAGACTCCAAAACAGGCAGATGATAAGCTACTTCAGCTGTTCCGCCGCTATAATTATTGAAGGCCAAAGCGCCCTTAAAGTAGAGTTCCTCCATAATTTGAAGCTCCACATCTGCGGCCACAGTTAGGCGGCTGAGCGTATCATAGGCCAGACCAAATTTCAGATAATTACTTTCTGCGGTATTATAGAAAAGGGGTTGTTGGCTCAAATTGGCATAAGAGACATTAAAGTCGTAGCCTAGGCGCTTAATCTTCCCTTTGAGGCCCCCATAAAAGCGGCTTTCTTGGGTATGTTCCCAATGCAGGCGCTCTGTATCCAAGAAAGGATTATAAGTAGAAAGCTGCATAAGCGTATTTTCACGGATACTGCCCGACCAACCTGCATAGGGAATAAATTGGCCCCCTAAAACGGCATAGCTAAGCTCGATATCGGGCAAAACGAAGAACTGTCCGGCATTGCTTCCTAAGCGGGCGCCCAAACGGCTCTTAAAGTTGCCAAAATTGAGGTCGGCTCCAGCATGCAATTGGGCCAGGCTGCGGCTTTGGCTGCTATCGGTGGTGGTATAGCGGCTATACAGCAGCTCGGCATTGGCAAAGAGGCGATGTTGGGGGCTGCGGCTATTGCCCAACCATTTTTCAAAAACAAGGCGGGGACGGATATTGAGCTCGCCAACGCCATGATAAGAAGTAGTATTATAGAGGTCCAGATCGGCTCTATAGTTCATCTCTTGTTTATTGCTTTTGGCATTGAAGAGATGAATATTGGCCCCTACCGTAAGGTAGCGCTGTTTGAGGCTATCTTCGGCTAGGCCAGAGCTATCTTGAGCGAAGGGATAAAGGCTATCGCCTAGATTTTCGAGCAGTTGGTGGTAGCCATAATAGCGATAATTATTGAGGTCCATATTTAGGGCGCCGCCAACAGCAAGGCCATTAGACAGAAAATAATCGCCCTGTAGATTTAGCGAAGTTTCGCCAAAAACTTGGTCCTCTAAGTTACCTTGGCTGCTATGGTGTTTGGCTGTAGCCCCAAAGCGAAGTTTATCGCTATTGCTATTGTGGTAAGAGAGTTCTAGCAAGGGGGAAAGTGGGAAACCAATGCCTGCCTTTGTATAAAAGTTGAGACTTTTGGGGGGCTTAGGCACGGGCATAGCCAGTGGGCGGATATTGGGTTCTGGATAATTAACCGAGACGATCCGTTCGGGGACCAAATAAGTCAATTTTTGGCCAGCGGTAGTATCCAAATTGGGTAAAAGAGGCTGAGCCTCCTGCTTTTTACTTTCGGCCAATTGGGCCTTAAAGGGTTTGACTAGCTCGGTCCCTACATCATTGATTTGGGCCTTTAGGCTGGGGGCAAACAGCCCAACAGCCAAAGCTAAACAAAGAGATTTACTATATTTTATCATTTGATTTTTCTTTAGACGATCTATTTTGGAGAGGACAGGCGGCGAAGCCGCCGCAAAGGAGCGCAGCGACGCGGCTGAGGGATGGATAGCAGTGGCCCGCAGGGCCAGACCGAAGCGCTTTAGCGCTGAAGGGCCGAGCAGACCTGCGAGCTGCGGCACAGCCCGACCCGCCCGCAGGGCGGGGCAGCCCCAAAAAAAGAAAGATTTAATCAATCATTTCTAGTTCGCCATTGCCATCATTTCGGCGCAGGCGGCTATTAGAAGAAATGGCTTGCTTGACTTGGGCCAATTTATCTTGGGCCTCCTTCACAATTTCGGCTTCTCCGCTGAAGTTGCCCAAAAGGCTTTCTAGGGTACCTTTGGCTGCATCTAGTTTGCCTTGTTCAGCATAGATATCGGCGATGAGGATAAAGTTGCGCGCCAACCAATTGAGGTGTTGGCCCAGCAGCTTATTGTTTTGGAAAGCCAGCTCTAGAGCGCCATCCAAATCGCGTTGGATATAAGTAATTTTGGCAATTTGGTAATGGGCTTCAGAGGCGTTAATATCGTCATCGACCAGCTTGAGGCTCTCCTTATAAGACTGCATCGCCTTGGCATTATCGCCAGCGGCTTGTTGGGCCTTAGCCAGATAAAAATGGGCCTCGGCCTTATTGGCAGCGCTAGCATTGGGTTCTTTGAGAAAGTTGGTGGCCAGTCCCTTTAGCGCCTGATAATTTTGGCTATAATAGGCTGAGCGCATACCGAATAGGCGAGCTTCCGAGCGGTTTTCGGGGCTAGAAGCAAACTGTTCTAGGCCTTGAAAATAAGTGAGGGCCTTGGCATAATCCTCCGTAATATGGTAACAAATTCGGCCTGCCAAAAGGTTGGCTTCCTCTGCCATAGCGGGGGGCGCTTTGGGGTCCTTGGCCTCGGCCACATAAGCAAAATCGCCTAGGGCCTTGGGATACTCCTTGAGATTATAGTAGGCAATTCCTCGGTTGAGGTGGGCCGACATACTATTGAGGCCTTTTGGAAAGCGATCGAGATATTTGCTGTAATTATCGGCAGCGGCGGGCCAGTTTTCCTGATCGAAAGAAGAGGCGGCTGATTCATAAAGGAGCGAATCTGCGGCCATATCGGAGAAATTATAGCCCTGCAAAGTAGAGGCATAAGCCATAAAGCCGTCGGGATCGCCTTGATCGATATAGATTTTTCGGATAAAGTTGAGGGCCGCTTTGGCTTCCTCTGTTTGGACATTATTGCTCACCACCGTCTTAAAATAATCGAGGGCTTCGCGGTTCATATCGCGGCTATAAGAGAGCACGCCCAACTTATAGAGGGCTTTGGCGGTATACTCGCTATCGGGATACTTCACGATCAATTGGTCAAAACTTCCTTTGGCCTGATCGAATTCATTTTGGTTAATCTGCGTGCTCCCCATGGCATAAAGCGCATCATCTGCATAGATAGAACTGGGATGTTGGCCCACCAAATCGGCTAGGGTGCGCAGCTGCTTTTGGGCTTGATTGGTCAAGCTATAGATCAGGCTCAGCTGATACATGGCATAATCCTCATTGGGAAAATTATTGGCCACAATGCGTTCATAATAGCCAGCAGCAGCAGTATAATTATTCGTTCCGCCCAAATAGAGGTAGCAGTCGCCAGCCCGGCCGAGGGCATCGGGATAGACAAAATTGGAGACATGTCGATCATTGATTTTGCTCAGGCGGGGCTCAATATACTTGACCGCCTTCACGAACTCGCCCACGGCATTATCATAGCTATTTTTGCGAAGATAATTGTAGCCTAGGCCATAATGGGCCGTTCCTTTAGAGGAATTGGCGGGTAATTGGGGAGCGGCAGCCGCTACGGTCGTAAAGCGGTTATACTCATCAATACTTTTATCAAATTGGTCCAATTGGAAAAGCGCCTCGGCTTTCCAGAAATGGGCCAGGGCCGTGGTTTCGGTATGCACGGCAGAGCCCAGAGACTCATTAAAGCGCTCTACGGCCTTGGTAAAATTGCTGGCCTTATAATGCTGCACGCCACGGAAATAAGCCACCTTTTGGAAAGCCTCTTTGAGAGAGGGCTCACTGCGGTCGATAGTTCTTAGGATGCTCAGGGCTTTTTCATAATCGCGAGTATTGAGGAAGAGCTGGCTCATCAAGTTTTGCGACTCGTTGCTGTATTTTGTATTGAGTAGCTCCATAAAAGCCGAAATAGCGTCATTGTCTAGGCCCAACTCATAAGACAATTTGGCATAATTCATTTTAGCGTCAATCTGCAGTTCTTTGTCCTGCTTCATTTCTGCGGCCTGCTTAAACGAAAGGCGGGCCTCCTCTTTACGGCCTAATTTGAGTTGGCAATCGGCTAGATTGTAGCGGGCATTTTGGCCCAACTTATTATCTAATCGAGCAATTTGCTCAAAGTTACCGGCGGCATCCTCATATTTTCCAGCTCGATATTGGGTATAAGCCAATTGATAGAAGATATCTTCTGTCATTTTTGGCGTCTTGCTGGCGTATTCCTCCATATAAGGAAGCGCTTTTTTATAATTCTTCTTTTCGTAATAGGCTTGGCCCACCGCCTGTACAATCGTCATACGTTCCCGCACCGTATTGCTTTTGGTGTAGGGTTCTCCGTAGGCAATTGTTTTATCATAATCCTTTTTCATGAAATGGATCTGCGTGATATAGGTAGGGACCACCTTTTCGTAGCGGCTCGACTTATTGGCAATTTCAAAGCTGGCCAAGGCGGCATCAAAGTCTTTGAGGAAGAAAGAGCAGAGGCCATAATAGTAATTGGCGGAAAAAGTATACTCGCTTTTGGTCCCTTTGATTTGGGCAAAAACGGGTTGGGCTTTCTTAAAGTCCTTAGACACAAAATAGCAATAGGCCAACTGGAACTTGGCCTCAATCAGCTCCTCATTGCTCAGGTCATTGAGGTCTTTAAAATTGATGCTACTGAGGTATTTAATCGCCTTTTTATAATCTCTTTGGGCATAATAATAACGGCCCACCTCCAATTTGGCCTGAGCGGCCACCGACATAGGCTCATATTTCTTAATCAGGACCAAAAGTTTATTTTCGGCATCGGGCCGTTCCAAGCGCAGGGCGGCCAGAGCGGCATAAAGTTCTGCTTTGGGGCGGTAGGATTCGGGCAACTCCCAATCATCATAAAGGGCTTGATCGGGGGCGAGCAATTGGCCCAATTCATCTTCGGCCTTGCCATAAAGGGCTTGTTCATAAAATTCGATGGCGGCATGATATGCGGCCTGGGGGTCTTTATAGACGGCTGTTTGCTGCGCTTGTATGCCCTGCAAACTTGCAAGACTCAGCAGTCCGCCATAGACCAGTTTTTTCAGCTTTGGTTGCATGAAGTTCTATTTAATTTTAAAGGAGTCTTTCCTAGAGAATCATTCTAATAAGTTCTTAGCTCAAGATACAGTTTTTTAACTGTTTTATGATTTTGGGGCCTCCGCTGCGGCTTCGCCTTGCGGCGGTTACTCCCTTCGGTCGTCGAACTGCGGACTAAAGTCCTTGTTGTCGCAGCTCGCTGCTGTTTTTGTGGGGCCTCCGCCTCCCTTTGGTCGTCGGCGCTACGTTTCGCAGCTCGCTATTCGCTCGGCCCTGCGCCAGCAAGCCGGCTAGGTCTGGCCTGCGGCCACTGCTGCACATCGCTAGGCCAAGGCGGCTTTGCCGCCTTCTGCTCCAAGAAAGTAATTTGTGGAGACTAGGCCCAAAAATAATGCCTTGAGCGCATAAAAAAAGCGGCCCGACGAATAATCGTCGGCCCGCTTTGATGAATCTTTTTCATTAGCCCTAGCTATTAAAAGTTTTCTATGGCAGAGCTTTTTGGCAGTTCAGAGAAAGTCAGGCTATTTTTTGCTAAAAAACTTATTATTTTTTGGCTTAGTCAGCTGTGGGGCCCTTAAATAGAAGGGTTCGGAGTAGGCGAGTTCGGCAAAGGCTTGTTTTTCGTAGGCATTTTGGGCCAATTGTTCAAAAAAGCGGGCGGAGGGCGCCTTGATGGGCAATAAATCTATTTCTATTTTATTTTGTGACATCAGTTCCTGGTAATTCATAGCCGCAGAGCCTAGTACATACAGTCTATGCTCTTGTTGATAAATAGTCAGGTCTAATTCTTTGAGTGACACAAAAAAGGGCGATTTAATAACTTCTAGTTGGCTATTATAGATAGCGGCATAGGCATTTCCTCTTCGGGCATCTTCTAGGCAGATCAGCAAGCTATTTTTGGGCAGGCTTTGGTTCCATTTTGCGCCATAGGCCAAGGCGGCTAGGGTATCGAGGGCCAAGAGGGGGCGTTGCCAGGCAAAGGCCAAGCCTTTGGCGGTAGAATAGGCAATGCGCAGGCCGGTATAAGAGCCGGGGCCTTTGCTCAGGGCAATGGCGGCCAGATCTGTTCCTTTGAGTTTGGCTCGCTGCAAGATTTTTTGGACAAAAAGCGTAAGTTCTGCGGCGGGGTCACCAGTATCAAGAGCACTTTCTTCTACTAGCCAGCAGTGGCCATTTTTAATCAGTGCCACCGAAGTTTTTCGGCTGCTACTTTCTAAAACGAGTATCAATTGGTCCATAACAAATAAGTATTCTAGCGTGGTGGGCAAAAATAAGGGCTGGGTTGGGGCGCCAATGGCCTAGCGATGCGAAAGGGTGGCCGTCAGGCCAGACCGAGGCGCTTTGCGCCGAAGGGCCGAGCAGACCTGCGAGCCCTGTAGCGTAGCGCCTGCCGAAGGCAGGAGGCCCCAAAAATAACAGCAGTAAGTTAAAAAACAAAATAGCCCCTCAATTTGCATTGAGAGGCTAGGGGCTTTATTATGAATCGGAATGAGGAGTTAGATCTTACTCTTCGTCCTGATTATCTTTCTCTTGATTTTCGATTTGCTCACGCAATTGGGCAAAAACGTTGAGGTCACCCATAGTGCTACGCTCTACTTTATCTTGCTGTTTGCGGAGTTCATCTTGTGCTTCGCGGTTTTGGCGACGTTTGTCATCGCGTTCTTGGCGGTCAGCATCTTTCTTGCTATCGTTGTAGTAGCGAGAGTGAGACACGAGGATACGCTTATCATCGCGGTTAAACTCGATTACTTTGAATAGCAAAGTTTCCTCTACTTCTGCGAGGCTACCATCTTCTTTCTTCACATGGCGGAGAGGAGCGAAAGCCTCTAGGCCGTAAGGAAGTTGAACGATAGCACCACGGTCGTCACGGCGGAGGACAGTGGCTTCATGCACAGAGCCTACAGGGAAAACATTCTCGAAAGTATCCCAAGGGTTTTCTTCGAGTTGTTTGTGGCCCAAAGAAAGTTTGCGATTTTCTACATCGATGTCAAGGATCATGATATCTAGAGTCTCCCCTACTTTGGTAAACTCGGCAGGGTGGCCATAGCGCTTAGTCCAAGAAAGGTCAGAGATATGGATCATACCGCCGATACCTTCTTCGAGTTCCAAGAATACGCCATAAGGAGTAAGGTTTTTGACCTCACCTTTGTGCGTGCTATTTTTGGGATAGCGCTCTTCGATAGTTGCCCAAGGATCATCGCTAAGCTGCTTAAGGCTTAGAGACATCTTGCGCTCTTCGCGGTCGATAGTCACCACTTTAGCTTCGTGGATAGTCCCTTCTTTGAAGTAATCGCGAGAGTTGATAGGCTGGCTGCTCCAAGATACCTCAGAAACGTGGATAAGCCCTTCAACACCGGGAGTGATTTCTAGGAAAGCACCATAATCCTCGATGTTTACGATACGGCCTTTAACGGTAGAACCGGGCTGCACGTCTTCAGGCAATACGTCCCATGGGTGGGGCTGTAGTTGCTTAAGGCCCAAAGAGATACGTTTTTTGTCATCATTGAAGTCAAGAACAACAACGTTGAGCTTCTGGCCATTCTCTAGTACATCGCTGGGGTGCTTGATACGGCCCCAAGAGATGTCCGTGATATAAAGAAGACCATCTACACCACCCAAATCGAGGAATGCACCAAAGTCCGTAAGGTTCTTTACCGTACCTTCTAGGACCTGACCGCGCTCCAATTTAGAGATGATTTCTTGACGTTGAGCTTCCAAGTCGCTTTCGATAAGCGCTTTGTGAGAAACAACAGCGTTTTTGATCGCTTCGTTGATTTTCACTACCTTGAACTCCATAGTTTTACCTACGTATGCATCATAATCAACGATAGGCTTGATGTCGATTTGAGAACCGGGCAAGAAAGTTTCTAGACCCTGAACGTCTACGATCATACCACCTTTCGTCTTGCTGATGATATGTCCTTTAACGACAGTACCTTCGTTGTAAGCGTTAACGATGCTTTCCCAAGCGCGAAGCAATTTCGCTTTGCGGCGAGACAAAACAAGCTGTCCACGCTTATCCTCTTGAGTTTCTACGTATACCTCAACAACATCGCCTACAGCGAGTTCGGGCATATCGCGGAATTCTGAAGTAGGGACCAATCCGTCAGACTTGTAGTTCAAGTCGATAACTACATCGCCATCTTGGATAGCTACTACACGACCACCAACGATTTCGTACTCTTTTACAGAGCTCAAAGTTTCGTCGTACTCGGCAGTTAGTTTGGCCATTTCTTCAGCAGAGTAAGCTGATTCACCAGACTTGCTAGAGTTCCAATCAAAATCGTCGTGAGCAACTACTACTTGCTCTTGCTGGTTCTCCAGCTCCTGATTATTAGTTTCGTTTTCCATAATTATGGAAGTTTCCCTTCCGGGACGGTTTAAAAATGTGAATAAATTAATTTACAGTTCCTCTAAAAGGAAAATGCCTGCAAAAATAAGCTTTTCAAGCTTCTTTTACAAGCTATTATAGGTTTATTTTTAGTCCTCTTCCCAAAAGGCTTCTAGGGCCAATTCGGCGGCTTCCCATTTTTCCATGGCCTCTTCTGTAGCCGCTTCATTTTCTTGATGTTTGGCTAGGGCCTTTTCATAGTCGGGGGTTCCAAATTTGCTGCTATCGCCCAATATTTTTTCCAGCTTATTTTTCTCTTCTTCTAGGCGCTGAAGTTGCCGCTCTGCATTCTGGATATTTCTTTTGAGTTGTTTGAGGGCCTGCTTGACCGCAGGATCGTTTTCGTCTTTTTTGGGCTTGGCCTTTTTGCTGCTGCCGCTGCTGTTGGCCGTTTTGCCCAAAGAGACATCTCGAAGGCTGCCGTATTGGCGTTTTTCTAGGAAGTATTCAGAGTCGCCCAAATAGGTTTTGAGCTTCTTTTGGTCAAATTCAATGACTTTATCGGTCAAGCCATCCAAAAAGTCTCTATCGTGAGAAACCACCACCAAGGTCCCATCATAATGCAAAAGGGCCTCTTTCAAAATGGCCTTAGAAAGCATATCGAGGTGGTTGGTGGGTTCATCCAGCACCAATAAGTTGATGGGGTGCAAAAGCAAGCAGGCCATGGCTAGACGCGCCCGTTCTCCTCCCGATAAAACCGATACTTTTTTGTCTACATCCTCCCCCTTAAAGAGAAAGGAGCCCAAAATAGCCCGTAGGCGGGGACGCAACTCAAAGGGGGCATCTTGTTCTATGGTTTCTAAAACGGTCTTTTTGGGGTCTAGGGCTTCGGCCTGATTCTGTGCATAATAGCCCAAATGGACATTATGGCCCAATTCGCTTGTTCCGCCCGTGGGCAGTTGCTGGCCCACCATTATTTTTACCAAGGTCGATTTTCCCTCTCCGTTTTTGCCCATAAAGGCCAGGCGTTCGCCTCGGATGATGGTCAAATCTACTTCATTCAAGATCAAATTATCGCCATAGCTTTTGCTTAGGCCCTTTACAATGGCCACTCTTTCGCCAGAACGAGGTGCGGGCGGAAACTGCAGGCGCATCCGGCTGCTATCCCCATCTTCTAGCTCGATCCGCTGCATGCGGTCCAATTCCTTGATGAGCGATTGGGCCATTTTGGCCTTATTGGCCTTGGCTCTAAATTTATCGACTAAGGCCTCTTTGCGGGCAATTTCTTTTTGCTGCTGCTGAAAAGCCGACTGCATTTGGGCCTGTCGCTCTTCTCGCAATTCTAAATATCGAGAGTAGTTGGCTTTATAATCATGCACTTTGCCCAACTCAATCTCAATGGTGCGCTGCGTCACCTTATCCAAAAAGGCTTTATCGTGAGAAATCACAATCACGGCCCCTTCATAAGGCTGCAAAAACTGTTCGAGCCAAATGATAGATTCAATATCCAAGTGGTTGGTCGGCTCATCCAAAAGCAAGAGCTGTGGCCGCTGCAACAGAATTTTGGCCAGCTCAATTCGCATTTGCCAGCCCCCGCTAAAGGTGGTGGTTTGTCGATCAAAATCAGTAACCGAAAAGCCCAAGCCCATCAAGATTTTCTCGGCTTCGGCTTGCAAACTTTGGCCGCCAATCAAGGCCAGACGGTCGTTTAATTCCGATAATTCATGAATCAGCTCCATATAGCCATCGCTGCTATAATCGGTCCGCTCCTCCATTTCTTGCTGAATCTCTTCTAGGCGTTTTTCCATGGCCTGCGCCTTGGCAAAGGCCGTCATGGCCTCTTCCAACACCGTTTTGCCCTTGGGCAAGAGCATATCTTGATGCAAAAACCCGATGGTTAGATCTTTAGGAGCGGCAATATTGCCTTGCATGGGCGCAATTTGCCCAGCAATAATCTTAAGCATAGTCGATTTCCCCGCTCCATTTCGGCCCGTCAGACCAATGCGGTCTTTTTCTCGCACCGTAAAGGAAACCTGGTCCAACAATCGGCGATCGCCATATTGTACATATATATTCTGAAGGTTCAGCATGATTCTTTTCTTTTAGTCGCCGCAAAAATAGCCTTTTTCTTTGGAATAATAATTTTTTGGGGCCTCCGCTGCGGCCTGCGGCCTTGCGGCGGTTACTCCCTTTGGTCGTCGAACTGCGCCCTAAAGGGCTTGTTGTCGTTGCGCAGCTCGCTGCTATTTTGGGGCCTCCGCCTCCCTTCGGTCGTCGGCGCTACGTTTCGCAGCTCGCTGTTCGCTCGGCCCTGCGGCCTGACGGCCTGGGTCTGCGGCTTCGCCGCACTGCTGCACATCGCTAGGCCAAATGGAAGTCCTGCGCTTCGGCCATCCTTTGGTAAAAATTTTAGTTCACTAGTTCACTCAAAAAGGAGTAAATAAACTATATATTACTTAGACATAAGCTAAAAACACAAAATCAAAATAATATGAAAGCATTAGCTAGCATCCTTATCCTCTTCATTGGGATACTTAATCCCAGTAAAATGCGAAGCAAAAAGGAAATTATTGCGGCAAAAAACAGTTACCAACAAGAGCAAGCTCTTTTTAACGAAAGCTATTTGCAGTATAAAAGCCTGAGCGAACTGCTCGCTCAACTCAGCCCTGAAGACCCAGAATATCAATCCTTTAAAGCAGCCCAAACAAAGGCCAAAAAAGTTTTGGGGCAGTATAAAAAACAGCTGGCCAAGGAAAAAACAGCCTTAGAGACTATTATTGCCAGTTTTCTAGGCGCTCAGCAGGAGGATATTCCGAAGGAGCAGTATAGAAAATTATTAGCAGATTTCTTTAAGAATGCATCTGAAGTACTTAAATCAAGAATTGGTAAATCGCCTAAACTAGAGAGTACGCCACTGAGTATTTTTCAAGCCCAATTAGCTCAATTCTTCAAACAGATTCCAGGTCCACTCAGTAAACAACTCAATAAGGAGGTTAAAGCGATTCCTATTGATACCAATGTTGAAGACTTTCTAGCGGCCTTTTTGGCCATTTTAGAGAAATACAGCCAAGAAGATCAAATCAAGGCGAACTGGTTCAATACCTTTAGTATCAAAGAAAAGAATTTACTAAAGAAAATTAGCTATCAGCAACTAGAAAGCATTTTGGACCAAGCCCTAGCCAAGGATGACTTTTTGACGAAGGAGGAGCTGGAAGAGAAAAAGAATATAGTCCTTAAAATACAAGAGGAAAAAAATAGCATCAATAGATGGAAGGATGAGGAATATTTAACATGGAATGACAGCATTAACCTTGCAGATTGTTTAGCCCCCAGCTATTTTCCTCAAGTAGTGGCCAATGATTATTATACAGACAAATATGTGAAAGTAGCGACCATCAAAAATTCTTTACTTCAGTCTTTGGAACGCTTAGAGCAGGAAGGAAGCCTAGAGGAACTAAAAGCATTTATTTCCTGTGACTTTTTCTCCAACTGCAGAGTACAGTCCCTTAGAGAAATTTTTGAAGCAGTAGAAGCTAAACGGCTAAAGCAGTTAGATTTACTTCCTTATCTTGGCGAAGAGCCCAGAGGTACAAAAGTTGATATTCAACTGTTGAAGTCTCTTTTGAGTGGAATGAATGCAGACCCTAATGATTTCTTGGGGCAACTGCTACTAACGCATATCAAGAACTTAAAATCTGAATCACTTAGTTTAAGTGAATTAAACGCTGAAGTAGCAGAAAGCCTAATCAATAATCCCGCACTATTAGCTATGATTCCCAAGGAATTCCCTAAAGAAAGTGCGGAAGCTTGGCTTTCTTTTGATGCCCAATTCAAAAGAGCCGTAGTTCCTGGGGCATTTGGCACTCACAATCATCCTCTTCAAAAAATCATACAAGAATAGAGAGCGGAAGATCTAACTCCTTCTAATCAAATAAAAACAGCTAAGCTAAAGCCTCTTGCCAAATAAATTTTTTAAGCAAAGCCCCAAACTTCCCGTTTGGGGCTTTGCTCTTTTGGACCTTCGGTCATTCCTACCCCCAAAAGCTGCTGGGCCTGAAAACAGCAGCCCGCCATAAAATTAGAAGCAGGGGCTTTTAAGCTCCTGCGGCAAGAAAAATGAGGACCAACAAGATTGGCTGCGGCCTTTAGGCTGCAGTAAGCTCATTTATATATCATTGCGAAGCAATACCATTGTTGCTGTAGGTTTCAACCTAAGTTCAATCCATGAGGGTTTTAACCCTCATCCATATATCATTGCGAAGCAATACCATCTGGCTGTAGGTTTCAACCTAAGTTCAATTCATGAGGGTTTTAACCCTCATCCATATATCATTGCGAAGCAATACCATCTGGCTGTAGGTTTCAACCTACAGTTAAAAGGGCCGAAGGCCCGCGGCTGAGGGATGGACAGCAGTGGCCGAAGGCCAGACCCAGCCGCTGAAGGCGGCGCAGGGCCGAGCGAACAGCGAGCTGCGAAACAGCCCGACCCAGCCAAAGGCTGGGGCAGCCCCAAAAAAAGAAAAGGTCCAGCACCGAAGTACTGGACCTTTAAAGGGTTTAGCAAAAGCTAATTAAACTATTTGGCCAAAACGAAAGGCAATTGTAGGCGGCCATCCTTACCTTCTAGTTGAAGGATATATTGGCCAGCGGGCAAATCGTTGAGGTTAAAGTTGTATTGTTGTTGGATGCTTGCGGTTTGCGTCCAAACCACTTGGCCCAAAGCATTGAAGATGCGAATCTGCTGCTCGCCTTCTAGGGCTTGCTCCAATTGGAGTTGGAACTGACCGTTGTTGGGGTTGGGGAAGAGCTTAATGTTTTGCTCATTCCAAGTGGTAATGCTGGTGCTACAGTCAATGAAAGCAATGTTAATGCTAGCGCTGTTGCTACAAGCACCAGCTGTAGTATAAGTAACACTGTGGTTAGCATTGATTGGGCTATTATCAAAGTCAATTGTTCCAGTATTAGGATCAAGAACTAGGCCTGTACTACTACTGAAGGTTCCGCCTGAAACCATTGTAGTTGGCAAAGTGGTAGCTTGAGTTCCTAGGCAGAAAGTTGTGGTATCATAGACAAAGCTAGCATCATCACGAGCATTAAGTACGAGCATAACGGTATCTACATCGGGGCAATTCCCTTGTGTAGTATAAGAAATCACATAAGCACCCGCTTGGCTATTGGCGAGGTCAATTGTACCGCCAAAGCTCTCGATAGCGATACCAGGCGTAGAGCTAAACAAACCGTTATTGCTGGCATTGATTTGCGCAATGGGGTTTGTTCCATCTAGGCAGTAGCTGCTCATGGCATAGCTAATATCTGCGGTATCGGCCGCATCGATATTGATGACAAAAGTATCGAGATCGGCACAAGCGTTGGGCGTAGTATAGACGATAGCGTGAAGACCAGCACTAGAGTTATCTACATTGATTGCACCAGTAGTAGGATCGAGATCAACTACATTAGAGGGGCTGCTAAAGCTACCGCCTTGGGTAGCTGCGATAGTAGGCGTAACAGTACCCGCACCAAAGCAATAATTAGCCATAGGGTAGCTAATGTCAGCGGTGTCGGCATCTGCAATAGCTACAGCAACAGTGTCATAATCCATACAGCTCATGTTTGGACCAACACCATAAATAACGCTATAGGCTCCAATTGCAGAAGCACCAGCAGAAATCTCACCAGTTAGGCTATCAATATTAAGGCCTGCAGTGCTCATATAAGTACCGCCAAGGTCACCATTGTTAGTCACAGCAACTTGTCCAGAGTTTTGGCAATAAGATGCAAAAGGATAGCTAATATCAGCGGAGGGGCTCTCCGCATTTTGAGTGATATTTAGGACATAAGCCCCTGTGTTTGTACTGTAACCTTCTACCATTACATAAATGGTGTCGAGGTAATTAACAGGCGTGCCCAAAATTTCTGAGCGCGTGCCACAGTTATCGTCATTGCCCGCAATCTGGCTGATTCCAGCATCATAGATACGGAGATAAGTATCGTAGCTAGAGCCACAAAGTGAGGCGTCAATAGTGGTCACACAAGGATCAGTGATAATCAGTTGATACCAAACATCGGCAGAAGAGTTGGCGATAAAGTCGGTATAACAGCTAGCGGTACTGCTTGTATCATTAAAAGTAGCCGTAGATACCATAATAGGATCTGTGGGCGTATCTCCATTGACCGCACAAAGGGTTGTAAAGCTAATCATGCTCCAGGCAGAAGTATCGCCAGGGGCACAAACTTCACGGACATAAGCCTCATAAGTTGTATTATCCATAAGACCCGTTTGGTTGCTACTGTTGGTATTGATTACGGCAGTAGTTCCTGTGGGGGTATTTCCAGCCATGACTACTTCTACTTGGAAGTTAGAGCCAGTTCCCGTCCAGTTCAAGTCGGCAGAAGTGGCGGTAATATTGCTAGCGGCTAGGCCAGAAACGGCCAAACAAGTAGGCAAGTCATCAAAGGCTACATCATCAATTAGGATATCGTTGTAGAAAGCCGTTCCAGCATCTTCGACTACAGTAAAGCGGGCCTGTACAGGGCCAGTAATCGTAAAGACACTCAAGTCGACCATCACCTCATGCCAGTTTGGAAAATCTTGGCGGATAGTGTCTACAGTGGTCCAGTTGGCCCCATCATAGATATCAATAATCAAAGTATTGTTATCGCCGGGGTTGGTGGTATTGTTAGAGTATACCCAAAAAATAAGGCCTGGGCGAGTCAAGGCCGTAATATCTACCTGAGGCGTCTCTAGAGTAGAGATTTGGCTAGCTCCAGTTGGAGTAGAACCATCAATCCAAGCATAATTTCCAGCATTTCCAGTATGGTCGCCAGCATTTCCAGCGGCATAACCTGCAGCCGTACTATACTTCCAAGCCTCAGAACCACTCTCGGTCCAGCAGTTAGGCGTAGCAGAACCATCAAAGGTTTCTAGATAAGGAGCGACAAAGGTATTACAAGCTGTTGTAAAGCTCAAAGGAGCTGTATAAGCTGCAGTATCACCTACCCCACAGAATGGGCGCACATAGACATCATAGTCCGTAGCAGCCATTAGTCCAGTTAGATTAAATGGAGTAGTTATGGCCGATACCATAGTTCCTGCACCTTGAGTAAAGCCCGTAGGGCCATACTCTACGATATAAGAACCTGCAGAAACCGCATTATTGTCGGTCCAATCCAAATCCACAGCAGTAGGCATAACATTAGAAGCAGTCATATTGGCTGCAGTCAAACAAGTGGGCAAGTTGGCAAAGCTAATGTCATCTAGCAAGATGTCATTGTAAAAAGCATCAGTAGGACAATCTTCTACTACCGTAAAGCGTGCCTGTACATTACCCGTAATCGTATAAACAGAGAGGTCAACTTTAAACTCCACCCAGTCAATGCTATCCTGACGGAAAGTATCCACATTGTTCCAACTGGCCCCATCAAAAAAGTCAATGATCAAGGTGTTGTTATCTCCAGGGTTATTGGTATTATTACTAAAAACCCAATAAGTCAAAGTAGGGGTCGTTAGGCCCGAAATATCAACCAAAGGCGTCTCTAAAGTTGTTGCAACAGTGGGTCCACTAGTCCCAGAACCGTCAATCCAGGCGTAGTTCCCGCCATTTCCAGTATGGTCTAAGGTACCACCAGCCCCATAAGCAGCTCCTGTACTATACTTCCAGGTATCCGAGCCGCTTTCGGTCCAACAAGTAGGCGTTGTCGTCCCATCAAAGCTCTCCGAATAGGGAGCTACCTGGGTACACTGCGCCCTCAAGCCGGCAATGCTCAAAAAGAGACAGGCCGCAATTAGCGTATAAATTCTCATAAAGTGTATGATTTAATATGAATGAAAAAAGGCTTATCCAAACAAATGCTCAAAGCCTGCTATCGCTTTGAGGTCCTTACAAATTTAATCTTTTTTAGACAAAAAATTAAGCTTCTGCCCAATTAGCCCAAAACCAAAGATTTAGCAAAAGCTTAAGTCTTTTCTGGCTAAGTTGTTGCAACATTGTTGCATTTATATTTATCTTTGCCCTTATTAACAGTTGTTGAAATCCATTTATCATGAACAAAACTTTATCTCTCTTGCTTTTGCTGGGCCTGTTTTTTTCTTTTTCGGCCTGTAGCAAGGAAGAGGAGGACATCCAAATCACAGAGTTTCAGGTCAGTTTTATTAGCCCCTCGGCCAATGAAACCCTAGCCGATCCCGCCAACGCCAATTTCCAACTAGAGGTCTCTACTCCAGAAAATATCCATGGGGTGCAGGTTTTTCTCTACCTAGACGGAGATAGCAGCTATATCGCTCCTTTTTCACCTTCTAGAACGCCCCGAGATGGCGACCTCCTAGAGATTAACGAGCAAATTGACCTTTCGGCCTTTCCCGCCGGTAGCCAATTTCGCCTAGAGGTAAAGGGCTGCCTAGAGCATGGCTGCCCCCAACCCATTATCCAAAGTATTCCTTTTAATATCTAAAATAGCATCAATCATGAAACTTTCTTATTCTTGGCCCCTACTGCTTTTTGTCCTTCTTTTTGGCTTTTCTTCTTGCGAAAAGGAAGAAGAGGATGAGCATGATCACGATCATGCAGAAGTAAGCATCAGTTTCCTTTCTCCTGCCAATGAGGGGACCGTGGCCGACCCCAGCCAAACGCATATCCATGTTCAAGTTACTTCCGATGAGGACCTACACGATATTTATGTCTATCTCCAAGTCGAGGGCGACAGCAGTTATATCGCTCCTTTTGGCCCCATGACGGTGCATGAGCATGCCACTACCGTAGACATCGAAGAGGATATCGACCTCTCTAGCTATCCCGCCGGTACCGAGTTTCACCTAGAGGTTGAAGCTTGTGAAGGCCATGATTGCAGCGAAAAAGAAACCCAAAGTATTCACTTTTCTATCTAGGTTTTAGTCTAGCCTACTTTCTACTAGGACAGCAGCTACTGATGCAGTGGTTGCTGTTTTTTTTGGGGCCTGCCGCCTGCGGCGGCCGGGCCCTTGCAGGGCTCGCAGGTCTGCTCGGCCCTTCAGCCCTTCGGGCTTCGGTCTGGCCTGCGGCCACCCTTTCAGGCCCCTAGGCCAGTCGCTGCGCTCCTTTGCGGCGGCTGCGCCGCCTGTCTACCGCAATTGGACCAATAAAAAAAGCGCTGCTAAACGAAGTTTAGTCAGCGCTAGGGCCGCAAGGCCCTAATTGGCTTAGGGATGGATAGCAGTGGCCCGAAGGGCCAGAGCCAGGCGCTGAAAGCGCCGCAGGGCCGAGCAGACCTGCGAGCTGCGCCACAGCCCGACCCGACCAAAGGGAGGGGAAGCCCCAAACCCCCTTAATCTAATTCCAATACCTTCAATTCAATTCGGCGATTAAAGGCACGGCCTTCTTCTGTTTCATTGCTGGCCGCAGGATCATTTTCCCCATAGCCTTTAGCCTTCATGCGCTTAGCCGAAATCCCATGCTCTTGGAGGTAGTCCACTACGGCCTTTGCCCGATTATTAGAAAGCGTTTGGTTGGCGGCCAAGCTTCCTCGGCTGTCGGTATGTCCCCCAATTTCAATCTTCATTTCTGGATATTGGGCCATTAGGGCCAAGAGGCGGTCCAGTTCTTTTTGGCCCTCTTCCTTGAGGTTATACTTATTGGTATCAAAGAAAATATTGTTGAGCCGAATCTTGGCCCCCTTCTGAATCGGGTGCAAATAGAGGTCTACCACCACTTCTTTATATTCTCCGCCCTTGGGCAAATCAATCGATTTACTTTCCGAGAGGAACTTCTCCTTTTGGGCCAAAAATCCGTAGTTGGTCCCTGAAGGCAAAACCAAGCTATAGGCCCCCGTTTGAGGATTGGAGCGGGCAATGCCAGAAGGCCCCTCTTTGCCCAAGCTTTCGTACTGCACCGAGGCCGCCAAAGGCGTGCTGTCTAGGGCATTAAATACTCGGCCACGGACCAATAATACGGCCTCTGGACGAGCCGACTCGGGCAATTGTACTTTCATGATATCGGTTTTGCCCAAAGAGTTTTCACTAGAAGAGAAAAAAGCGTACTCCCCAGAAGCAGGCAAAGAGTAATAGGCATCAAAATCAGAGGTATTGAGTTTGGGGCCCAGGTTGAGCGGCTCCGACCAATTGGTCCAGCTATCGTCCAAACGACGGCTCATAAACATATCCGCCTCCCCGTAGCCTGGCCGACCAGAAGTAGCAAAATAAAGGGTTTTGCCATCGGCCGCCAAATAAGGAGACAGCTCAGAAGCAGCGGTATTCAGGACCTCTCCCGTATGCAGGGGGGCAGTCCAGCTGCCATCTTCATTTCTAAAAGAAACATAAATATCCTTGGCCCCCTCCGAGTCATCTCGCTCGATGGCCAAGACCAAAGTTTTGCCATCATTGGCCAGACTATACTCGCCAAACTTATTGTGGTTGTAGTAGTCTTCAATTTCTAAGGCCTCGGGAAAAGACCAGCGGTCGGCCCCCTCCTTATGCGAAAAAGAAAGCCCCTTCTCCGAGCCCCCATCTTTTTTATAGACATTGAGTACCAAAAGGGTTTGGCCATCGGGCGTGACCGAACAGATCGAGTTATTGCGCTCATTATTGATGGGCGCACCAATATTTTCGGCGGGCAAAAACTGCCCATCTTCGCCCAGTTTTGCGCACCAAACATCCTGATTGCCTTTGTCGCCTAGATTATCGGGATGATTCTGACGGGTATAATAAAGCAATTGGCCATCAGGAGAAATCAAGGGGGCCAATTCATCGGTTGGGCTATTGATATTTGCCCCAAGATTGACCGGATCATCTACCTCATCCGCTCCAGCCACAGTTTGCACCTCTACCTGATAGTCAACCTCCTCTTCAGAAATTCCAATGGCATCGATCTGATTATAGCCGTAAACCATACGGGTATTGAGATGGAGCTGAATGGCAGAGACCAGAAAATCCGTCTGTTCTTCCAATACAAATTTGGTCAATTTACCCTTGCGATCTTTATTTTCTTTGCTCAATTCGGGCGTTTGCTCAAAAATCAAGCGGACCTCTCCCTTGCTGCCATAGGCCACAATTTTTTCAATCGCACCAGGGTTGAAGGCCTCAGAAACCGTGATCTGCTTTACCTTTTGAGGCGTTTTATAGCCCACTTTAATAAACTCGCCATCTCCATTAGACTTTGACTTGGGCGTCCAAGCGCAAGGCGTTCCTTTACAGTTTTCTGCAATAACGGAAGGCGGGCCCACAACTTCTTTGGCCACATACTGCCCCTTATGTTTGGGCAAGGCCAGTTCAGAAGATTTGTCGAAAACCACAGCCGCCCATTGTATAGATTGGGCCGCTAGGAGCTGAGGGATAAAACAACTGAGGATGATTAAATAACGCATAAAATATTATAGATTTTGTGGAGAATTTGTCCGAAGATATAAACTCTATACAGAGTTCTATGCAATTTATACCCCAGAAAGCCAAAAGTTAGTTCCCTAACAAAAAAAAGGCCCAGCCTATGAATAGGCTGGGCCAACTGTAATAACTTAAAAATAAGCTGTTTATTTATTAAACAAGTAGCTATAATCACCACTAAAGTTCTCATAAAAACCATCTAACTTCACTTCATCCTCGGCCTGAATAATGGCCTGAATAAATTCCTCTTCAGTTTTTACTTTTTCTCCATTTACGGTCTCAATGATGAAGTCGCGGTCCATATTGGTACTTTCCATTAGGCTGCCCGAACGGATTTTAGTCACAATCAAGCCCTTCTCCAGATCCAAGCGGCGACGCTCTTTGCTATTGAGGGGGCGAATATCAATACCCAACTCTTCCAATACAGTTTCCTCATTTCTGAAGCGCTCCGAACGAGGCTTGTCCTCAATGCTATTGCCATTAGAGGCATTCTTGAGCTCTACCTTTGTTTCATAAGATTTTCCATCTCGGAAATAGATGATGGCCACCTCTTGCCCAGGACGGAAAAGCCCCACCTGCTCTTGCAATTCTGGCGAGCTCTTCACCTTTACATTATTTACATGCGTAATAATATCGCCTGATTTTAGGCCGCCTTCTTCGGCTGCACTGCCCGCATTAACTCGGTCCAAATAGACCCCATCCAAGGAGTTAAGCGACATTTCTTTGGCCAATTCATTGCTCACATCTCGAATCGTTACGCCCAAAAATCCTCTTTGGACCTCTCCATATTCAATCAGGTCTTTAGCCACTTTACGCGCCAAATTGACCGGCACCGCAAAAGAGTAACCCTCATATCGGCCCGAACGAGTAATAATAGCGGTGTTAATCCCCACCAAACGGCCCTCTGCATCAATCAAAGCGCCACCACTATTGCCCGGATTCACCGCCGCATCGGTCTGAATAAAAGACTCAATAGAGTAAGTCCCCTCCAAAATATCAATGTTACGGCCCTTGGCCGACACAATCCCCGCCGTTACCGTAGAGGTCAAATTAAAGGGATTGCCCACGGCCAAAACCCATTCGCCCACCTGCAACTGATCCGAATTGGCAAAGCCCAAAACAGGCAACTCGCGGCCATCCAACTCCTCTTCTTCTACCTTAATCACGGCCAAATCCGTAGAAGGATCGGTCCCAATCACCTTCGCCTTGTATTTTCTGCGGTCATTCAAGGTCACCTCTACCTGCCGAGCCCCTTCCACCACATGGTTGTTCGTCAGCATATAGCCGTCCTTACTAATAATCACCCCAGAACCCGAAGCCCCAGAACCAAAGTCAAATAACTCCTCATTGCCCCCATTAGACTGAATATGCACCACCGAAGGCCGAGCCAAATTGGCCGCCGCCTTAAAGTCTTTGGGCCGATCCGTCAACGGACTGCCATAAGGGCTATCATTATAATAAGTCGCTTGGTATTTAGGCACAAATTCCCGCACAATCACTTCTTGGCCGGCAGGACGTTCTTTTTCTAGACAGGTTTTATAAACCCCTAAGGTCAATCCCGAACTCAAGATCGAAACCGCCAATAGGATAATTCCATTTCTCATAGGCTATATATAGATTAGATGCTGATTTAGAAGATCTGATTTTAAACTTTAAAATCCTAACTGAAGTTCATACTTTTGCAGCTTTGAAGAGAAAAACTGCCAGAAGTTTAGTGCAAAAGGTCTTTTCTGCTTTTTTTGGGGCCTCCCCTCGCCCTCAAGGGCTCAGGGCGCTACGTTCCGGGGCTCGCTACTCGCTCGGCCCTTCGCCAGCAAGCTGGCTCGGTCTGGCCCTGCGGGCCACCCCTACACATCGCTAGGCCATGATGGCCTTCGGCCATCCTTTAAAAGCGGTTAAAGCCCAAACGCTAAACAACGCCCTTAGCTCCACCCAATTTAAAACGCCTACTTAGCTATGAGAGAAAAACCAAACCCCTATGAGGGCATGAGCCGCAAAGAACGGCGAGAAGCAGCCTTGGACCAAGTCTTTGGCAAGAACAGAAAAGAATATATGGGCAATATTTGGGGCTGGAAGTTTACCTATTTCGGCCTTGTTTTCCTATTAGCCGTTTTTGCCTTTGCGGCCTATGGCGTTTGGACAGGTAAAATTGACCTCAAAAAACAACAGTTTGAGGCCACCCCCTCCCGACATATCCAACAAAATAGCTTGCACCATCAAAAAGATACAGCAAACTAGCTAGGCCTTTCTTTTTTCATCCTTTTTTAACATTGCTTTAAAATGTCAGCCATTCCTTTCTATAAATATCAAGCAGCAGGCAATGATTTTGTCATTTTTGACAATCGAGATGGGCAGTTTTCTTTTTCGGCCCAAGAAATTGCCCGCATCTGCCACCGACAGTTTGGCATTGGGGCCGATGGCATTATGCTCTTAGAAACAGCTGCTTCTACAGACTTTAAGATGGTCTATTTTAATGCCGATGGCGCCCCCAGCAGTATGTGCGGCAATGGCGGAAGAGCTTTGGTCGCCTTTGCCCATCATTTGGGCCTCTTTGAAAATAGCTGTAGCTTTATGGCCGTGGATGGTCTGCACCAGGCCAAGGTCTTAGGGCCTAATTATATTGCCCTAGAAATGCAGGATTATAAGGATTTGCTCCTGGCCGATACGCACTGCTTTTTAGATACGGGCTCTCCTCATCATATTGAGTTTGTCGCCCAATCCGAAGCCGTCGATGTGGTCCAAGAAGGCCGAAAAATTCGCTATGCCGCTCCCTATGGAGAAAAAGGCGCAAATGTCAATTTTGTAGAAGTCCTCGGCCCTAAACAACTCCAAATTGCCACCTACGAAAGAGGGGTGGAAAATGAAACTTTGGCCTGTGGCACCGGCGTTACCGCCGCCGCTATTGCTCATTTTCTACAACATGGCCCAAAAACAAAAGGCCATCAACGCATAGAGGTCCGAGCCAAAGGCGGAGAACTAGCCGTAGAGTTCGATTACCAAGAAGAAATTAAAAATATTTGGCTGTTGGGCCCCGCCCAAGCCGTTTTTCAAGGCCAGTATTTCGGCCTCCAAAAATAAAAGTGAATCATGGGAAAAGATACCAACAAAGTGGTCCAAGAAAATAATATCCAATTGACTGTCGGCCTCAATGCCGATCGCACCCCCGTCAAAATTGAATGGGAAGCCTCCGATAGCCAAAACGGCCCCGAAGAATGCAAGGCCATGCTGGTCTCCCTCTTTGATAAGGCCCATAAAGATACCCTCAAAATTGATCTCTGGACCCTCGAGATGCAGGTCAATGAAATGGACCGCTTTATGTACCAAACCCTACGCGGCCTAGCCGATACTTATTATCGAGCCACCAATAACCAACAACTGAGCAACGACTTTATGCGCTTTGTCCAGTACTTTGGCGAAAAAACAGAAACCCTACCCAAAAAGTAGGTCCGAATGCAAAGCCAAAGGCCCAACTCCAATAAGGAGTTGGGCCTTTTTTATTCCCGCCAATCTTCCACCCGCCAATGTTTTGCAGGCTGCAAAAGCGGTAGTTCCCTATACATTAAGGTATTGGCCCGCCAAGAAACCTCTTGCCCTCCCCATTCTCCAAATAGGAAGAGTTGGTCACTAGTTTGGCGATAATATAAACGAGCCCAAAGGCTATCGCTCTGCAAATCGTAGAGGGTAAGGCCCTCTTTGGGCAAATAGCGCAAGCGATAGCTCTTTTGCCTCCTCCCCTGCTGCATGATCCAGTAGCCCCGACGATGGATATAAAATTGTTGGCCATCTTCTAGGGCATAGGCCCCATGCAAAGGCGGCCTAGGCTCCAAATCGTCGTTCCAATGCTGCCGATGCCGATAGGGCCAAGCAATATTCAGAAGGATCAATAGGAGGAGAGCTGTTTTGAGCACTCTTTTTTGCCCTTTGCGAAAACTAGGCCCTAAGGACTGTTTTACCGCCAAAGCCTGCCCGCTAGACCAAACCCAAAGCCCTTTTAATCTGGGCCAAAGAAGATATAAGGCCATCCATAAAAGCCCAGCCGAGTATATCTTGACATTAATGTCAAAACTGATGTTGATGAGCAAAACCTGCCCCATAACCCCAGCCGCTAATAAAGCGCCCAATGCTCGACTAGGACGATAGAATAATGCTAATGCCGCTAAGAGTTCTACTATACCGGTCCAAAAACTATAGGTCCAAGAACTGCCCATGACCGACCAAAAGGCTAGATCTTTCTCAATATAGCCTAAAGGCTGATATAAGGTATTGGGCTCGGGCAAAAAGAACTGCTGTTTGAGCAGTTTGTCTAGACCATAACGCCCCAGTTGCATACCTAAGTAATAGGCGATACCCAATTGTAAATAAGACTGAAACTGCTGACTCCAGTTTTTTTTGTCCCAAACTAATAGTAAAGCCGCCTCCGCAGCCAAAACAATGAGGTGCAAATAAAAGCCGGTACTATCCGATGCTAAAACATAGTAGCCCCCTTCTATCCCTAAAAGCGCCCCGCAAGCCTTATAAAAGGGCTCAAATGCTTCGGCCCAAAATCTAGAGTAGGCAGGCCATAGCGGCTGTTCAATTGGAGCCGTTAGGGCAAAAAGAATTAAGTATATAGTCGTCCAACGATAAAGCATCTGTATTTTTTTTAGCTGTTCTATCTAATCCACGGAGCTAATCCGAGATGTCCGTAGACCTCCGTGGCGCATTCTAAGCTCCTCTTTTAATTTTCCTATACCCCTCCTAATTAAAAAATAAAAGGCGCTTAGGCCCTAAAATAAGCGATCCTTTATTTAGAAGGATAAAAAAAGGCCCCAAACTGTAGTTTGGGGCCTTTCTGAGCCATCAAATTATTGAGCATAAAAGCTTGAGCAAGGAATTAGGCCAGCCAATAATAGCGAAAGCGGCAAGAAGGCCCGAAGGGCCGCAGGCCTAGCGATGTGCAGCAGTGGCCGTCAGGCCAGACCCAGCCGCTGAAAGCGGCGCAGGGCCGAGCGAATAGCGAGCTGCGGAACGTAGCGCCGACGAGCGAAGCGAGGCGGAGGCCCAAAAAAATCGCCCTTATCCTCGATCATTTTCTTCAGAAGTGCTCTAATTATTGGTTAATTGGGCAAGCGGGCTATCTTTTTTGGCAATAAAGTCAATAGCCTTGGCTAGATCTTGGGCAAACACCCGATCGCCTTCAATGGCGGGCACGACTTGGCGGAAAGCTTGGCGGCAATTTTCGATAGCGGCAGAGCTAGTTAGAGTTCTAAACTCTAGGCTTTGCATAGCCGCCATTAGTTCAATAGCCAAAAGGCGTTCTAGATTATGGACCAAGCGATAAAGTTTGGTGCCTGCATTGGCGGCCATACTCACATGGTCCTCTTGGCCATTGCAAGAGACCAGAGAATCTACAGAAGCGGGGGTACAGAGCTGTTTATTTTGGCTAGCAATAGAGGCCGCGGTATATTGGCCGATCATCAGGCCAGAGTGCAGGCCCGAATTGGGAGTAAGGAAAGCGGGCAGGCCTCTTTTTCCGCCAATGAGTTGATACAGACGGCGTTCCGAGATACTTCCAAGTTCGGAGAGGGCCAATGCCATAAAATCGAGCGTAAGGGCAAGCGGTTGGGCGTGGAAATTTCCGCCAGAGAGAATCGCATCTGTTTCGGGGAAGATATTGGGGTTGTCGGTGACGCTATTGAGCTCTGTAGTGAGTACCTTTTTGGCATATTGTAGGGCATCTTTGCTGGCCCCATGCACTTGAGGCACGCAGCGGAAAGAATAGGGATCTTGCACCACCTCTTTTTCGGCCTTCATCAGGGGAGAATCGGCCAGTAGAGTTCTAATATTTTTGGCCGTTTGTAATTGGCCATTATGAGGGCGAATAAGATGCAGACGTTCATCAAAGGGGCTAAGTAAACCGCCAAAGCCATCAATAGAAATAGCGGCAATGCTATCGGCCCAAAGGCTAAGTTTTTCTGCCTTCCAGTAGCTATAAATCCCGTAGGCCAAAGAAAACTGCGTACCATTGAGCAGGGCTAGGCCCTCCTTCATTTCGAGAGCAAGAGGCTGCCAGCCCAATTTTTCTAGGGCTTGGGCCGAGGGCATGCGTTCCCCTTTAAAATAGACCTCTCCCTCGCCTAAAATGGGAAGAGAAAGGTGGGCCAGGGGGGCCAAATCGCCAGAGGCGCCTAGGCTACCGAGTTGATAAATGACGGGAATGAGGTCTGCATTATAGCTATCAATGAGGCGTTGGAGCAAAATAGGGCGAACGCCAGAAAACCCTTGGGCCAGATTCTGTATTTTGAGTAGTAGCATGAGGCGGGCCAGCTCTTGGGGCACCAAATCGCCCGTACCAAAAGCATGAGAGCGGACCAAATTATGCTGCAGTTCGTTTAGGGCCTCCTTGCCAATTTTGACATCGCAAAGGGAGCCAAAGCCCGTATTGATGCCATAAAAAGAGTCTTCTGAGGCTGCCACCTTCTGCTCTAGAAAATCGCGGCAAGCCTTTACTTTGGTCCAAAGGGAGTCCGTTAATTCAATTTTTGTATGTTCAGCCCAAAGCTGATGCAATGCGGCTAATGTTAGTTCTTTTTCGGTAAGCAAATGCATAAATTGTTAGCTGTTGAGGCCCATTTTGGGCCATAAAAATCAATTATTTTCTGTTTGTCTGCGGAAAATATACGGAAGAGAATTTATAAATAAATGAAGCAATATGAATAGCTCGAAAAATAAGGTCAAGTTCTTGGCCCGCGCCTACTTTTTCCTCCTTCCTTGGAGCCGTCCTAAGAGATTATGGGCTTTGGCGGCCCTATTGCTCTTAATTTTCCTGAGTTTTCAGTACCTCATTTCTCATTGGCAGGCTGCGCTGGGGCCATTGGCCTCTGGGGAGGAGATTCAGCTACTGGATGCTCAGTTTGGCCTCAAATCTCAAGAGATTATTCCTCTTTTAGCGCATCTGGGGCCTGTTTATCGGCAAGATCAGAGCTACTTATACATGAGTTTAGACTTGATTTATCCCCTTGCTTACGGATTGTTTTTTTCGGCTTGGCTACTTTTTCTGCTCCAAAACTCATTTCCTCGTTATTTGGGCAGTCTTTACCAGCTCTGTTTTTTCCCTTTTTTGATCTCTATCACTGATCTTTTAGAAAATATATCTTTTATATTGTTGCTTTGGCGCTATCCTCGGCTTCCCGCTTGGCTTTGGTCCTTGGCCTCCTTTTTTAATCAGGCAAAATGGATTGGAGTCAACTTGCTGCTCATCTTCCTCCTCTTAGGATACATTGCTCGTTGGATGAACCGAGTAGAAGTGGCCGAATTTAAGGCCATGCAAAAGCGCTTTGGCTCAAAGAACTACAATCATTACACTAAAAAACAAGATCAAGATGTCTAAGAACTTATTATGGGATGCGGCCTTGGCCAAATTGAAAGCAGGAAACGACCGCTTTGTCAATGAACAAGCAGAAGGAAAAAAACAGGCCATGGACCGCCGCCAAGAGCTTACTAAAGGGCAGGCGCCTTGGGCGATTATTTTGAGTTGTGCCGACTCTAGAGTGGTGCCCGAACTTGCCTTTGACACTGGCCTGGGCGAGCTCTTTGTGATTCGGGTAGCGGGCAATATTGCCAATACCTCTACCATTGCGAGTATTGAGTATGCCGTGGCCCACCTAGACGTTAATTTGATTGTGGTCATGGGCCACGAAAGCTGCGGAGCAGTTACGGCCGCCATGGCCGAGGGCGATGCAGAAAGCAATAACCTCAAGCATTTGTTGGACTATATTCAGCCGGCGCTTTCGGCCTGCCCCAACTGCCAAGATGTGAACGAAGTGGTTAAGAAAAATGCCGAACTAACGGCAGAAGCCCTAGCGGCCAACTCCAGCATCATCCAAAATGAAATCCAGAATGGGGAGCTCAAGGTCTTTTCGGCCTACTACAACCTCTCTGACGGACATGTAGACTTTTTTGAGGAGGCTTAGGCCAAATTGAAAAGGGGAATAAAAAACGCCAGCTCGATAAAAGCTGGCGTTTTTTTGTGGGCCTATATTATTTTTTTTTGGGGCCCGCGGCCAGCTTTGCTGGCCGCCGCTATGCTGCGGGGCTCACTGTGCCGCTAATATCTAACATGGGAATATTATTTTCTTTAACCCTTTCTTTTTGGATATACAAGGGCCAAGAACTAGGGGGCTACAGTCATAAATCTCTAATCTTTCTAAATTTTCGCATTTTAAATTAGACAAATCTGTACTAGTCGTCCCATCTCTATTAACCGTCCCAAACAAACTTAAAGACTTCAAATTGAGTTTATCTAGCCTTATTAGAGATAAAGGTATATTATAACAGCTTAACTTTTTCAAAAATCTAAGGTGGTGTATTTCTCTACAAAAATCCAGATTTATTCTACCACCTCCACCTATAGATAAATCTATTTCTCTTAAATTAGGGAGGCGATCCAAAAAAGGTATACTATCTACATACATATAGCATGAAGCTGAAAAACGCTCTAATGTGTCAGGGAGACAGATGTACCAATCTTTCAGAGATGGGATGGAGCGTAGTTCTAATTCTTTGAGTTTGTCTAATTCGATAATTTCTTCAAAATTTTTCACAGAAGAATTTAGAGACAAGCTTTCTATAGCGCTCTGCTGTATCGCTTTAAAATCTATTCTGCTAAAAGATAAATGTAGTTCTTTTAGTGTGCCTAGATCTTCTACGAAGCTAATATCTTCGGTTGTTGTCTCCAAACGGGATATATCTAAAGTACCTAATTCTGAAGGAAATGAGGCCCTACTTAAAGGTATTTCAGTAAAACCTGTAAGTATCAAATACTTTATTTGGGGCAGTCGATCTAATAGATATAGTATAGATTCATTTTCTTCATATACGGTAAGTGAAATGGTTTCCAACCAATTCATTTTTGAAATTTTATCTAGTTGTTGCTCTGTTATTAGGTCTAACCACCCGCCTCCAAACTCCTCGCATAAAAAGAGACTTCCAGATCTTTCAATATTTTCCTCTTCGATTAAACCCTCGATATTGTCCATGCAAATATTTTTAGTTAGATAATCCCATAAAGCTAAAAAAATAGTTTTTCATTTTTAATAAAAAAACTTTAAATCACAATTGCTCATGGCAAACAAAATTCTTGTTCTTAAATGAGTCGCGGACAGTAGTGGGAGCAGAATTATTAAGCACCTATATTATTGTTTTTTGGGGCCCGCGGCCAGCTTTGCTGGCCGCCGCTATGCTGCGGGGCTCACAGGTCTGTTCGGCCCTTCGCTTTTTCGCTTTGCTCAAAAGCTCGGTCTGGCCTTCGGCCACCCCTCCGCAGCGCTGGGCCGCTCATCGGAGCGGTTTTGTTTGGGCGTTCTGCTTTGGCGGCTTGGCCTTTCCTTTTAAGCGGTATTCGTCGCTGCGCTCCTCATTCGCCAATATGTCCCCGCCCACCCAGCCCTCTGCGGGATTCCCTAAGGAATCCCTCAGGGAGGCGGGCAACAAGCTTGCTGCAGACTTGGTCCAAATTCAACGCATGAGGGTTGAAACCCTCATGCCTATAAGATGGCGAAGCAATACCGCTCTTGCTGTAGGTGTTCAGCTACAGCTAAAAAGGGCCGAAGGCCCGCAGGCTGAGGGATGGATAGCAGTGGCCCAAAGGGCCAGACCCAGCCGCCTTTGGCGGCGCAGGGCCGAGCAGACCTGCGAGCTGCGACACAGCCCGACCCGAAGGCCCAAAGGGCCGAAGGGGCAGCCCCAAAAAAAGAAACTACTCCCCCTCCCAGCGGGCAAAAAGCAAACAACTATTCACATCTCCAAAGCCAAAACTCGCCTTGGCCATATAGCGCAAATCTGCCGCCTCCATTTGCAGGGGAATACAGGCAGCAGAAATCTGGGCCGCAATCTCGGGATGAAGATCTTCGGCATTTTTGCTGGGGTGCAAAAAGCCATGGACCAATTGCAAGACCACCGCCACCGACTCAATAGCTCCCGCCGCAGATAAACAATGACCAATCAAGGATTTTAGGCTATTAATCTTAGGGAAATCATCGGCAGAGCGGCCCAAAGCCCGCAGCCAAGCCCCAATTTCGGCAGGATCGCCCATGGTGGCCGTCAGATGGCCCGAAATAGCGTCTAGCTCCTGCGCAGCAATGCCCGCATCGGCCAAAGCCAAGCGAATACAGCGCTCTATCGCCTTGATGTTGGGAGCCGTCATGCTGCCCCCCTGACGCTGACCGCCCGCATTTAAGTGCCCCCCTTTTAGCTCGGCATAAATGTGCGCGCCACGGGCTTGAGCCGAGGCCAAACTCTCTAAAACCAATGCGCCAGCGCCGCTGCCCGGCACAAAACCCGCCGCCTGCTCGCTCATTGGGCGAGAAGCCTGCTCTGGGCGGTCATTAAACTTGCGGCAAAGCACCCGCATCGAATCAAAACCCGCCCAAATATATGGACCAGAACTGTTGCAGCTACCGACCAGCATCCGCTCCGCTCGTCCCGACCGAATACGATCATAGCCCATTAATATGGCCTCACTGCCCGTGCTGCAAGCCGCCGAATTAGAACTCAACTGATTGCCAAGGCCCAAAAAACCGCCCAAATAAGCGCTGATGCTGCTCTCCATCGTCTGTTGAATCAAAGAAGAGCCAATGCGGCGGACCTTGCCCGCATCCACCTTATAAATTCCCTCTCGAACCACCTCAATACTAGACTGCCCGCCGCCAAAAATGCAGCCCGCCTCCCAATCGGGTTCCTCTTCCTTTTCAGAAATTGGCAAGGCGGCATCCTGCCAAGCCTCTAGGCCCGCCAAACAGCCATACAAAAGGCCAGAGCCCTGAATATATCGCCTTTGTAAGGGCGTCAAGAAGCTATTAATGTACTCTTCGGTCAGCGGAGGGCTGCCTGCGACTCGACAAGCAAACTGTAGCTCCTCCAAATCTGGACGATAGCTAATTCCCGACTTTCCCGACTGCAAAGCGGCCAAAAAATCGGCCTTTCCCAAGGCGTTGGGAGCCACCACCCCCAAACCCGTAATCACGACTCTATTTTCCTGCATCATGGCTATTTTTTTTGGTCCACATTCCCGCTAATTCGGCCTTAGCGACCAAATCGCCAGCCTCATTATAGGCCGAGGCCGTCACTCGAAGCTGTTGGAGACGAAATAATTTCTTTTTGGCCTCTACCCGCAGCAGCTCTCCAGGGCGATGGAGCTGGTAGAAATTCACCTTAGAGCTACTAAAAGCAATTTTGGGCACCTCCTGCAGCTCCTCTTTCAATAAATAAATGCCTAGGCAAACCAGGCCAATTTGAGCCATGCACTCCAAGAGCAGCACCCCCGGCGTAATGGGGTCCTCGGGAAAATGGTCCGCATAAAAAGGGGCATCCTCTGCAAAGCGGTATTGGCCAATAACGCCCTCCTCGTTCAGCTCCAACAACTCATCTACAAAGCAGAAACTGGGACCATAGGGAAGCAAGGCCAAAATATCTTGATAATTTTCTTTCATCTTTTCTTAAATCAATCGTTCTCCCCCATCTACGGGGATAATAGCGCCATTAATCCAGGCCGATTCTGCTCGGCAAAGCAGCTCGATAACTTTGGCCACATCTTCGGCCTTAGTCATTCGGCCCAAAGGGTTTCGACTTTTGGCAAATTGGGCCAAATCATCGCTGCCTGGAATCAGTTGAAAAGAGCGAGTATTCATCATGCCCGCCTGTACAATATTGGCTCGGATGCCCAGAGGCGCATACTCTAGGGCCATAGAACGGATGATGGCCTCTAGGGCCGTTTTGGCGGCAGATACAGCCGCATAATGGGACCAAGCCCGCTGGTTGCCGCCACTACTGAGGCCCAAAACTCGGGCATCTTCGGCAAAGCGGCCTAGAGCAATTAATCCCTGCGCCCAATCGACAATACTATAAGCCATATTTTGGGCCGTGAGCTGAAAATCAGTACTCGTCAAATTATTCTGCCCTAAAAAAGCCTTGAGATTTCCCTTGGCAATACTATGCAGCAACAGCCGAAAACGCGCCCCAGCAGGCAGGCGGTTCGAGAGCTCGGCCAAAGAGCGGGCAATTTGCTCCTTCTGCGTAGCATCCACATTATAATGCAAAATGCTTACGCCCGTTTCTAGGGCCAAGGCCTGAAAACGAGCCTGGGCCTCTCGGGCATCGGCTCGCCTTTCTCGATAATAAATGCAAAGCGACATGCCTTTTTTGGCCAGTACTTGGGCCGCAGCCCAACCTAATCCAGAAGAGCCCCCTAAAATGAGCCCCCAAAGTTCTTTTTCCTTATACATGGGTTTACTAATTTTCTGGGGCGAAGCCTACTCCCAATTTAATAATAGCCGCTGAGCCGAAAAGCCTGGGCCAAAGCTGAGCATCAGGCCCTTTTCGCCTGCGGCAATCTCCTTTTCTAGATAGCGCTCGAGCACATAGAGCACCGTGGCCGAAGACATATTGCCATAAAGGCGCAAGACCTCCTTGGTCTCCTCGATATTTTTGCCCAAATCGGCAAAAAGGCCCTCTACCATCTGTACAATCTTTTTGCCGCCGGGATGAAAAATCAAATGCTCAATCTCTTCGATCGTCAAGCCATTCTTTTCAATAAAAGGAAAAAGGACCGACTTAAAATGCCGCTCAATTTTATTGGGCACTTCCTTGTCCAAAATCATTTGAAGGCCCGTATTGCGCAGCTTGAAGCCCATCATATCAATTTCGTCATAAAAATGATACATTTCTCCTGCAATGATGGCGGGTTTTAGCTCCTCGGAGGGGCCCAGAATGGTACAAACCGCTCCATCGCCAAAAATGGCCGCACTGACCATATTGACCATGCTCATATCATCCTGCTGAAAAGTAGCCGTAGGCGACTCAAAAGCGACAATAGCCGCCCGCTTGCCCGGATTGGCCAAAAGCAGATTGTAGGCATAAATCAAAGCGGAGGTTCCCCCCGCACAGCCCATTTCTGTTACGGGCAAACGCATAATATCTTGACGCATTCTCAGCGCATTAATTAAGTAGGCATCTATGGAGGGAATCATAATGCCCGTACAGCTCACACTAATGATTATATCGATATCGGTAGGCTGCAAATTGGCTTTTTTGAGGGCCCCTTCTACGGCTTGCTGCGTCAGTAGGGTATATTCCTCGGCATAACGGGCATTCTTTTCCTCAAAGGAGGTTTGCTGAAACACCTCTTCGATGTCCATAATGGAGTAGCGACGGTCTACCTGCGCATAGCGAAAAATACGCTCCACCTTACGGCGAAAGCGTTCGTCTTGGCCCTTGGCCTGCAGCCAAAGATCGATATAGGGTAAAATATCGGCTGTAGATCTAGAATAAGGCGGCAGAGCCTTATGTGTGGAAAGTATTTTTATAGACAAGAGAGTATATTTTAAGTTTTTTGGGGTAAGCGATTTTTAAAATACGAGAAAAAATAGGCTATGGAGTTATTTAGCTGCTTTTTTATCTTTCTCCAAATGGAATCACTTCCTTAAATTAAGGCCCAATAAAAACCAAATCATGGCATTACATCAAAAAACAGCCTGCCGAAAACAATGGGGATTATCTCAGCGGAGGGGGCAAAAAATTTACTACAAACTAGACTGCCAGCAGCCTTCGGGCTCCTTTAAAATTCGGGGTATTGGCCATTATGCCGAGCAGCTGAAGGCCCAAGGCGTTTTGTCTTTAGTCATTGCCTCTGGAGGTAATGCGGGTTTGGCGGTGGCTTATGCGGCCCAAGCCTTACAGCTCAAGGCCGAGGTAGTTTTGCCCCTAAGCAGCTCCCTCTTTGTCGAGCAGTTGCTGCTAGACCTTGGCGCTAAGGTCTATCGCTCTGGTGAAAGCTGGGCCGAGGCCCAAACATTGGCCCTAGAACTAGCCCAGGCGCCCCAGGCGGCCTATACCCCCCCTTTCGATCATCCGATGCTTTGGGAAGGCCATAGCAGTTTGGTGGAGGAATTGGCCGAGCAATTGCCGCAAGCGCCCGATCTCATTTTGCTATCTGTAGGAGGTGGCGGCCTTTTTAAGGGCGTGATGCAGGGCTTGGCGCAGCAGAATTGGTCCACAAAAGTATGCTGTCTAGAGACGGAAGGTACGGCCTCCTTACATCAATCGCTGGCGGCGGGTCGACAAATTGAGTTGGCTAAAATTGAGGGCATAGCCAGTAGTTTGGGCGCAAAAAAAGTGGCTCAAGCAGCTTGGGAGGCGGCCCAATCGCCCCAAGTGTATAGTCGAGTTTTGCCTGATGAGCTGGCCCTTTGGGGAGTGAAGCAGCTCTTGGCCGAAACAGGACATTTGACCGAGCCCGCCTGCGGGCTGGTCCGAGCGGCCTTGGTCCAAGACTGGCCCGAAATTCAAGCTGCAAAGCATATTGTGGCCATTATTTGCGGCGGAAGAACAATGCCGATAGAACAACTAAGCCTATAAACTATGATTATCTACAAGCCTTCAGGCTCTTTCTTCAGAGACATTCGCCATTTTAATCGCACGCTGGTCATTCGACGGCTGCTAGGCTATGTCTTTTTTTATGGTTTGGCGGTGGCGGCTTTGGCGGCCCTATTCCTCTGGGCCGATTGGTCCAAATACCTGAAATTAGACGGACTGAGCAGCATTTTCTCCTTTTTGGGGGTGGTTTTGAGCATCCTTTTGGTTTTTCGGACCAATACGGCCTATGACCGTTGGTGGGAGGGCCGCAAGCAATGGGGCGCCTTGGTCAATCACAGTAGAAACTTGGCCATTGTGGGACAGGTTTGCTTTCCCGAAGAGAATAAGGCCCTTCGCCATCGTTTGGCCCTGCTGATCAGCAATTTTTGTCTGGCCTTTAAGGAGCATTTGCGGGAGGGCGTGCGCCTAGAGGAGCTGATCGAATTGACTGCTAGAGATCGGCAATTGTATGCGGAGCAGCAGCATTTGCCCGCCTATATTTCGGCCCAAATTCAGCAGTTGGTGGTGCAGGCCTACCGTCGTGGCGAAATTCGGGAGCTGGACCAGCTCAATTTTAAGCCGCACACCCAAGCCCTACTCGATGTTTTGGGGGCCTGCGAACGCATCAAGAAAACGCCCATTCCCTTTTCTTATGAGATTTTTCTGCGGCTCTTTATTGTTTGCTATGCCCTGATTTTGCCCTTTGTGATTTTGCCCAATTTTGGTTTTTGGGGCCTGCCCGTGCTGATGCTGATTCTCTTTGCTTTTTTGGGCCTGGAGCTCATGGCGGCAGAGATTCAAGACCCTTTTGGTCGAGATTGCAACGATCTGCCTACTAGCGATATCTCCCATACTATTCGCAAGAATGTTTTTGAGATTTTAGAGGCCAAGCATGAAGAAGGGGTTCCTGCTAGCAATTATAGTAAGTTGTCTTAGGAGGAGGATTTGGGGCTGCCCCTACCGCTAGGTTGAAACCCAGCGCAAAGCGGTATCGCTTTGCGAAGCTACACAAAATGAGGGTTGAAACCCTCATAAATTATCGGTCGGGTCGGGCCATTGCGCAGCTCGCAGGTCTGCTCGGCCCTGCGTCGCTTTGCTCCTTGGTCTGCCGCCTTCGGCGGCCCTGCTACAGCCCCTCAGCCTGCGGGCCTTCGGCCCTTTTTAGCTGTAGGTTGAAAGCTTGGGCCAAGCCGCCAAAGCAGAACGCCCAAGCCAAACCGCTCCGATGAGCGGCCCAGCGCTGCGGAGGGGTGGCCGAAGGCCAGACCGAGCTTTTGAGCAAAGCGAAAAAGCGAAGGGCCGAACAGGCCTGTGAGCCCCGCAGCATAGCGGCGGCCAGCAAAGCTGGCCGCGGGCCCCAAAAAAAATAAAAAAATTTTACGCTCCTAAACAGCTGATAAAAAACAACTTAACAGGCGAGTAAAAAATAAATTCAGAAAAAAAGCGGCTAAAAATGAAAAAAGATTTGCGAGATCCAAAAAGCTGCCTTATATTTGCAACGTCGAAAATGATAAGCGGATGTGGTGAAATTGGTAGACACGCTAGACTTAGGATCTAGTGCCGCAAGGTGTGTGGGTTCGAGTCCCTCCATCCGCACCAATTTAGAAAGTGCAAATTCTGATGGGATTTGCGCTTTTTTTTTGTGCAAAACCAAAGATCGGCCTTAAATCTATGCCTAGAATTAAGACAACTTCAGTATCTTTGGGCCACTTTTGGGGAAAATCCCTAAAATTAAGATTTGATTATTAAGTTATTAAAGACTAGACACGATGCCAGTTGCAACGCATACGTTTAATGAGGGGGAGCAGACCGTAGTGCTGCACCTGCAGATTGCCAAGAATGAATACATGAGCTTGGTGGATAAGAAGCTAAAGGAAGTTCGTAAAAACTTTCAGCAGCCCGGTTTCCGCCCCGGCAAAGCCCCTATGGGCCTATTGCGTAAGAAGTTTGGGAACGAAATCCTTTGGGATGAGGTGAACAAGCTTTTGGACCAAGAAGTACGTGCTTTCATCCAAGAAAAAGAACTCAAGGTATTGGGTAACCCCATGCCTCAGAATAGCCTAGAAACCAACATCAACAAACCTGTAGATGTACAACTAGATATTGAGATTGGCTATATGCCCAAGCAAGAGATTGTTGGCATTAGCGAAGAAACCGCTTTTCCTTTCTACAAAGTAGAAATGAGCGAAACAGAACTAGCTGAAGAGATCGAGGCACAGCGCAAGCAGCGTAGCCAAGACCTAAGCGAAGATGCTACAGATATCCAAGACAACGATCTTTTGGAAATCAAAGTAGTGGCTAACAATGAGGGAGCCTGGACCAATGAGTCGACTATGGTGGCTATGGACAAAGCTACTGCTGATGTACAAGCTCAACTCAAAGCCATTGAGGTAGGTGGAAGCATCGTTTGCAAATTGTCTGATTTGGATACCGCCCTCACGGCTGAGCGTCGTATGGGGATGTTCTTCCCCGAAGTAGAAACAGAAGAGGAAGACGTAGAAGTAACCGTTGAAGTACTCAAAGTAAAGCGTCAGATTCCTCGCGAATTGAATGAGGAATTCTTTGCTGAGCTTTTCCCTGAGGATGAAATCAAAACAGAAGAAGAATTTAAGGCCAAATTTGCTGAAATGGTGAGCGAGCAATTTGCTCCAGCCGCTAAGAGCATCTTCTTCCGCTATGTTTATGAGGAGTTGATGGAGAAAAACAACTTTGACCTTCCTGAGAAGTTCTTGCGCAAATGGCTAGAAGAAAGCCGTGAAGAAAAGCAAGAAGAAGTAAATGACGATAACTTTGCCGACTTTATGCGCCGTCTACGTTGGTCTTTGATCATCGATCAACTCACTAACGAGCACAATGTAGAAGTAAGCAAAGAAGAAGTAGAGCATGCTATCCGTATGGCTATCGCTCGTCAGTACAACTTCCAGATTCCTCCTTACCACCCCATCATGGACAGCCAAATCGAGAACTTGATGAAGGATGAGGCTACTGTTCGTCAGTTTGGAGAGCAAGTACAAGAACAAAAAGTATTTGATGCACTCCTTCCCCTCTTTGGCAAAGCCGAAGAAACTGTAGATGCCGCCAAATTTGACGAAATCTACAAGGCTCGCTTCGAGCAAAACGAAGAAGCTACAGAAGAAGTAGTGGAAGAAGTAGAAGCTGAAGAAGCTGAATAACTACTGTCACATATATAGGTATACTACCTAAGCTAAGAGCAGAACTACGAAATGTAGTTCTGCTCTTTTTTTACCTAAATGTTAAAATACATTGACAAAATGTTAACAAATAGGCTACCTTATTGCAAAAAGCTAAAAATCAGCCTTTTTTATTTTGAACATTTAAACAATATCTTAATTTTGTACTTATAGAAAATGCTGTTGCATTTTCAGCAGTAGAACTCCACGACCATGCCCCCTCACAAAACAAACTGCTATGCCTACACCAGTCAACAAAAGTTATCATTTTTCTGATGAGGAAACTGAGATTCAGTTTCAGTTTAAAGACCTGCGCAAAATTGTTTTAGACCTTCGTGCCCTTAATCATGAGCTTAGGCAAAAAATTGTTCAGCTGCTTTTAGCCAATGGCCCGATGACCGTCACCCAGCTCTACGTTAAGCTAAGAATTGAGCAATCTGTGGCCTCTCAGCATTTGGCAATTCTTAGAAAAGCCAATATTGTTGTGGCCGAAAGAGAAGGTAAGTTTATTCATTACCACATCCATCAAGAACAACTAGATCGCATTAAAGCCCTCTTAGTTGGCCTCCAATAAATGTTTGTCCACTCTTCCAAAACCACCATCATTATGGCCGCATCTACCTTTCTCAATGAAAATATGAACCCCTTCAATTTGAAATACCTAGATCAAGCAAACCAAACTATCCGCGCCTTGGCGCATGCCCTTCGTCTGGATATTCTATCTTATATTGACCAACATCCAGGCACCAATGTCAATAGTATTTATAATGCTTTAGAACTCGAGCAATCAATTACCTCTCAGCATTTGCGCATTCTTCGCCAAGCAGAACTGGTCAATTGTGTGCGAGAAGGAAAACAGATTCTCTATAGTCTTAACTACCCCAGACTGCATTCGTTACAGTCTGCGATCCAAGAATTTTTAAAATGATGCCCTTTTCTTAGGGCCCAAGAAAACAAAAAGCTCCTGCGAGAATCTCGCAGGAGCTTTTTCTGGTCCAAAATGAAGCTCTCGCTAAAAGCGCTCCTTAAAGTCCAAACGGTTTTTGTCTTTTTGGTAGATGCTCGTCTTAACGCTACGCTTGCCCGTTTTGCTATCTACAGACTCTTGCTCGAAGCGCAAAAGTTCGTTTTTATAGGATAAGCGCCCCCCTAAGTTTTGGCCAAAGTCTTCACCTACTTGCAAGAGATAACTCAAGCTCTCTACTTTGGCGCCCTTTTTCTTAAAGGAAACCGCATCTACGGTAATCATTTTTCCAGCCTCTTTTTTGCTGGCATAAAGCAATACCCAGCCCTTTTTTAAGGCAATTTTCCCCAAAGGAAAGTAATTGGTCCCGGCAGGAATATAGCCCAAACCCAATTTGGCCACTTCTGAAGCAGGCAAGGCCTGCGCCGATTGACTACAGATTTTTTCTAGTTGCTCGGCCTCTAAACTGCCCGAAAAATCTTTAAAATGGCCCAATAAAACCTCATCAATTTGTGCAGAAAGCCCTAGGCTCAATAACATGCTCAAAGAAAATAATAGGAAGTTTTTCATCTTTTCGTTTTTTTATACGTTTCCTACAAAAAGAAGGCCTACTCATAGATTAAGTCTACATAAATAGGCAAATGATCGCTAAATCCACCCAAAAACTTGGGCCCTCCATAGGTCCGAAAAGGCTGCAAGCCCATATACGCCCGATCTTCTTCTAGTAAAAAACGAGCAGAAAAAATTTGTGCCCCCAAAGGAGTAGCCCGCAAACGCCCTTTTCGGCTTTCCTGAACCAAAGGCGTAGACACCACCATATGGTCTAAGGTGCCCCAATGCCCTCTAAATTTATGCGAGCCCAATTGCCAATTCTTAGAAAGGGCATGCATATAATTATACATATCGCCCGGCCCCAAATCTTCTTTTTCGGGCACAGCACGCAAAACTTCGGTCAATGAAATATTTTCGGCCTCATCGTTAAAATCTCCCATAACGGCTATCTTGGCCTCCGGGCTCGCCTTGTAAATAGAATCTATTTTGGCCCGAACCAAACCGGCCACAAAAACCCGCTTGGGCTCGCTGGCCGCCTGTCCCCCTCTTCGAGAAGGCCAGTGATTGACAAAAATGTGCAGGCTGTCTTTGCTCCCCAATACTTTGCCGCAAACATAAAGGACATCCCGAGTTTTAACGGCCGTATCAAATGGAAAAACCACCCGAATAGGCTCATGATGCAAGACCTCAAATTTGTCGGAGCGATAAATAAAGCCTACATCAATTCCCCGCCGATCAGGCGATTCTTCATGCACAATTTTATAGCGAAATTTCTGCAAAGGGGTCAAACGAAGCAGATCTTCCAATACTTTTCGGTTTTCTAGCTCACAAAATCCCACCATTTCGGGCGGGCCGCCCCAGCCCCCTAGGGCCGTCAACACCTTATAAATATTGCTCAATTTCTGTTTATAACGGAAATAGCTCCAGCCCTTCAGGCCCCTTGGCGTAAACTCATCGTCTCGTTTTTTGGGGTCATCTTCTGTATCAAAAAGGTTCTCGACATTATAAAAGGTAAGGCGAACGGCCCGCCCTTGTCGGGGGCCATCATCAAAGTTTTTGAGGCCCAATTTGAGGGCGCCTTCTTCGGCTGCCCGGGCCGCACTGCTGTCTGCCTGGGCCGAAAGCTGCCAAAAACTAGCGCAACACCATAGTAAAGCTAGATAATACCGCATTTTCTATAATTTTAAAGTAGACTAATGTATTTTTGATTTGGGGCCTGCGGGCCTTTGGCCCGCCCTTACGCTTCGGGGCTCGCAGGTCTGCTCGGCCCTGCGGCGGCTGCGCCGCCTGGGTCTGGCCTTCGGCCACCCCTACGCATCAGTAGGCCGCTCATCTTTTTTGGGGAGCTCGGGGCGGGGCGGCTTCGGCCGCTAATTGGTCCAGAAAGGCGCGAAGCGCCTTGGCTTAGGGATGGAAAGCAGTGGCCCGCAGGGCCAGACCCAAGTTTTTTGAAGCAAAGCGAAAAAAACTGCAGGGCCGAGCGAACAGCGAGCTGCGACACAGCCCGACCCGACCGCAGGGAGGGGAAGCCCCCAAAAAAACGACTCCCCTACCCTAGCTAAATTACACAAAATGCCGGGCTCTACCTTAGCCCATCTAGAATCTTTACCCTTTTTTAATTTGCGCAGGAAAAATGAAAGCTTGGAAACTTCGGTCTTTTAATAGCACTACCGCTCAGCAGCTACAAGAGGCGCTGAAGGTGCATCCTGTTTTTTGCCAGTTATTGGTCCAAAGAGAGGTGCATAATTTTGAGCAAGCCAAGGCCTTTTTTCGGCCCAATTTGGCCCATTTGCATGCTCCCAATTTGCTGGAGGGTCTGCCTGCTGCCTTGGCTCGTTTGGGGCAGGCCTTGGCTAGAGGAGAAAAAACCCTACTTTTTGCCGATTATGATGTAGACGGCCTGGCGGCCTTAGTTATTTTGCATCGGATATTGGACCAAAAGCTGCCCTTAGACTACCTTTTGCCCGATCGTTTTGAGCAGGGCTATGGCCTTTCTGTTTATGCGGTAGAGTTTGCGCAGGCCGTCAATTGCTCCCTTATTATTGCTTTAGATTGTGGCAGTAGGGACCATAAAGCCTTGGCTTTGGCCAAAAAGCTGGGCATTGATGTGATTATTGTGGACCATCATGAATTGGCTCGTCAGCAGCAGCCCAAAGCGGCCGCTTTGATCAATCCCAAGCAGGCCAACTGCAACTATCCGAATGCAGAAATTACGGCTGCGGGCTTGGCCTTTAAGCTCGCTCAGGCCTTGGTGGAGCAAGAAAATTGGCCCGAGGCGCCACTTTGGCCGCTTTTGCAGTGGGTAGCGCTCAGTTTGGCGGCAGACCAAGCCCCATTGACTGGCGAAAATCGAATTTTGGCCCATCATGGATTGCGTTTTTTAGAGGAAGAAGGCGAAGAAATTTTGCAGCAGATTCAGCAGCGTTTGGAGCGGCCCAGGCCCTATAATATGCAGGCCCTTTATTTTGGTTTGGTCCCCTTGCTCAATGCGCCGGGGCGGATGGGGCATGCCCAAACCGCTGCCGATTGTTTGTTGGCCAAGGGAGAAAAAGCGCAAAAGAAGAAATTGGAGCTTTTATTTTTGCAAAATCAGGCTAGAAAAAGAGCGCAAGAAGAGGTCTATCGGGACATTCAGCGCATCTTACAGGAGCAGGGGCAATGGATGGAGCGTTCGCTTTTATTGTTAGCACAGCCCCATTGGCCCCTAGGCGTTTTGGGCATTTTGGCCAGTCGATTGAGTAAAGAATGGGGGCGGCCCTGCCTTCTTTTGGGCCAAAATAAGGCGGGAAACTGGCAGGGATCGGGGCGTTGCCCCGAGGGCCAAGAATTACTACCTGCGGTAGAGGCTTGTTCGGCGCAATTGCTACAATATGGTGGACATAGTCGGGCCCTAGGTTTAGAGCTCAAAAAAGAAGAATTGGCGGCTTTTGAGGCGGCCCTAGAAGCCCAGCTTTATCAGCAAATGAGTAGAGGGCCAGAACCCGAGGCCATTGCCATAGATGCGCAGTTAGATTTTTCTTTAATTGGGCCAAAATTCTGGAAACTGCTCAAGCAATTTGCGCCCTTTGGGCCGGGCAATCCAAATCCCTGTTTCATGAGCAAAAACCTTTGCGATAGTGGCTACTCCAAAGCCATCAACCAAAAGCATTTGCGTTTATTTTTGCGACAGGGCCAAGGGAGTCCGCAAGAAGGCATTGCCTATAACTTTATGGAACATTTTGAGCAAATCAAGAGTCGCAAGCCCTTTCACCTATGCTATCAGTTAGAAGAGCATTTTTATCGGGGTCGGAGAAAGCTACAATTTGTAGCTCGAGACATCAAGTTTTAATAAAAAAGCGCTAAGCCTCAACGGCTTAGCGCTTTTTTAGGTCTTTTTTGGGCCAGGAATTAGTTCAAATCATTTTCCATTAGGCCGCCTCCGTTGAGGCCTGCTCCTAGGTCCATTTGGACCTCTAACTGGTTAATTAGGCTTTCGCCAGCTTTAAGACTTAGGCTAGCAAAATCGACACTAATATCTCGGCTATTGCCGCCATCTTCTACGGGCACCGAAAACTGTCCAGCTTGCAACTTCACCTCTCGGCTACTTTCTAAGTACTCGAAAGAATTGGAGCTAAACTTCAGGTCGGCAATTTGGAACTCCACGGCTGCTTGGTGGAGCCAATTGGCTTGACTATCGGAGGTATAGAAGGCGCCATTTCCTTGAATTTGGAGTTGGCTATCTTGGTAGCTATAGCTTCCTTGGAGGGTAAATTCATCATTGGCCATGCTAAGATAATCGAGTAGGGCTTTGGGTTCGGAGCTACCGCCCTTAGTAAAGCCGAGTTGGTCCTCGATACCTTCATAAACCATATTGAGTTCCTCGAAGGCTTCAAAATGTTCCTCTTGGGCCATTTCGAGTTCCTCCTGCAATTCGTCTAATTCTGCTCGGATCTCTTCTAATTCGCTTTGTTCCTCTGCGGACAATTGATTTTCTCGGGCTTCTAGCCCTTCTTTGGCAATTGTTTTCTCCTTAATTTGATCTTGGAGATCTAGGGTTGCATCTTCTGCAGAATAGAAGAGCTCTTGATCTTGGGCCACCACATCGGTGTACTCAAAAAGCAGGTCTAGTACCGGATCGTATTGGTTGAGTAAAGAAAGGCTATTCACATCTCCATCTTCAATCAGACCTGCTTCGAGTTGCTCATGTATTTTTTCTACTGCGCTATATTCGGCATTACCAGAGCCCACGCCATCTACGCCTGTATTTCCGGCTAGGACCTCTTGAATTCCGGCGGTATATCCGGCTTGGAAGCCCTCCTTATATTGTTGGAAAAAGGGTTGGATTTGGCTTTGGTAAAGCGCTTGAAAATTAGCTTTTAGTTGTTTGCGAATAGATTTATCGAGACTACGTTTGCCCTCCTTATCTAGTTCGGCAATAAAATTATCGTATTCTGTTTGTAGGGCGAGAACTTGGTCCTCGATATAATCATTTTGGTTTTGGCCTGGGGCCAAAGCGGTAGGATGTTCTTGACCAAAAATGCGTTCAAGGTCTTTATAGGCATTAGTCACCTCTGTGGCTAAGGCTTTATCCTCTTCTGAGGCAGAAGTTTGTTGTAAAGCCTCGGACTTCTCTTTTTTGATGAGTTCATTTAACGCCTTTCTCATCTCGCCAACCAGGCGGTAGCGGCCCTTCTCCATTTCGGCAGAAGAGGCATTTGGGCTTTTATAAGAGTCATCGATGAGGAGTTCACGAGCTTTTTCATAGCCTAGAACATACTTATCTTGGCCAACATTGCCAGCGGCGGCTAGCAATTGCTTTTGATAATCGGTTGCTTCGGCTAGGGCGGCTCCTTCCTCGGCGGTATCTGAATTATTGATCCCTTCTACCAGACCTTTTCTGGCTCCGCGGATATAGCCTTCTTTAAAGTTTTGCAGTTGTTTTTCCCATTCGGCGATTGCGCTGCGCAAGAACTGTTTATCTTCATTAGACAGCTGTTCTGAGAGTAAGCCTTCGGCCTGTTTGCTCAATTCTGCGGTTAGTTCCTGATAATTTTCTAGGGGCGTAGCATTTTGGTCAAAGCTAAGAAGGCTTTGGGCTTGGCCTTCAATTTGGGCCAACAACTCTGGGATTTGGCTATCCTCTAATTCTTCGGCGGCAGCTTGGCCCGACTCTTTAGCGGCCTGAATAATTTGGGGTACAAATGCTTTCAGGTCTTCGAGCATAGTAGGCACACCATTGGCTTCAAACTCTCCTTGGAGGTTGGCCATTTGGCTCGGGCTAGCTTGGCGTTGATCTCGGCCATAGGCATAGCCTTTTTCATAGGCGCTGGCATAGGCATCGCCTAGGGTACTGCGTAGCTCCTCTATTCTTTGGTCAAGGACAGAGCCTGACTTTTTGGTTTCTCCGTTAATTGTTTGGTTCAGGCCATCTTGGCGACCATTTGTACGGCCGAGGTGGAACTGTCCTTCTAATTCAGAAGAATAAGACAAAGTAGGATCTTTGGGCGTATAGCTTAGTTCCTCAAAATTATCGCCTTCTTTTTCGTTGGTGGCGGCTAGATAGCCTTGTTGATAACCTAAATTATAGGCTTCTCCTTTATCAAAAAGATATTGGTAACCTTCTAAGAAGCCCTCTTGAGTGGGGGCATCTAGTTCTGCGGCGACCGTTTCTTTGGTGGCTTCAAAGCTCTCGCCGTTCAGCAAGGCCTTTTTATGTGCTTCAATATCTTTTCGGGCAGTTTCTTGGCCCAGCTGATAGCCTCTATCGTGGCCACCGCCTTGCATTTTTCGGCTCACCTCTTCCGTAGAGATCAGGCCAGCTTGCAGCATTTGGGCCATCTTATAGCCTTCTGCGCGACCAGCATTAAAGGCGGCAAGCGTATTCTTATCGGCTTGGGCATATTCTGCATCCTTGCCAGCGGCAGCGGCCAGCGCCTCTTCTTGTCCTGCTAGCGGAGGATAGCCCTCCAAAGACTGATAGCCAAAGAGCAGACCATCTTGGCGGGCTTTTTCCGCATTATCTTCTTTGGCCACCTTGGCGGTAGCATCTTCTAATGCTTGCTGGTAGCCTTTTTCGATTTCGGTCATTTGGCGATCCACCTCTGCTTGGGGATCTTCGTTACTACCGCCTTTTTTAGTATTGGCGGCTGTTTTTGGGGCCTGCTCTTCTAGCTCTTTGCGTTTTTTGGCCAATGCAGCCTGCATTTTGGCGGCTTTTTGGGCTAAAATCTCATTGGCTTGAGCTTTAGCGGCCTCTGCAGTTTGGGCCTCGGGAGCTTCCTCATCGCCATAAAGCTTTAAGCTTCCGCTCAGTTCTTCAGTTCGTTGGCCACTGGCTATTTTGGCAATATAGAGCCAGTTATCATAATCGAGATCATAGCCTTCACGGTACTCCTTAGACTGGCCAATAGAAGCGGCTTGAGCGCTATCATTTTCATAGCCATCAATCATTTGAGAGAGCGCTTGGCCTCTAAAATTATCATATTGGCTAGCTTGGCGACCAGCATTATAGCCTTGATAGTAATGCTCTTGGGCTCCGGCTTGTTTTTGTTTGCCGGTCATGGCATCATCATAGCCAGCAAAATACTGTTTTCCTTCTCTAGCACCTGCGGCACTGCCCACCTCATAGCCTTTTTCAAAGGCGGCTTCTAGCTTTTTGGTATCTGCTTTTCCTTGCATTTCCTCCTCAATCACCTTAGCGAGGCCTTCCTTTTTCTGGGTCCAAGCTTCCTCTGGGGTTTGGCTGGGGCGTTCTTTAGCGCTAGCGCTCTCGTATTTAAACCAGAGGCCATAGCCATATTCCCGGCCTTTTTCGACATAATCGACACCGCCAGCCGTTGCGCCAAACTCCTCCTTTGCATTTCGGATAGTTTGCGCTTCTTCTCGCTCCTCTTTAGTTTGGGCCTGTTTGCCCGAATTATTTCCGCTATAGACCGTTTGATTATAGCCGACATAAAATCCTTTTTCGAACTCCTCCCCTTCTGCTTTTGCATTAGCAAAAGCCTCTTTGACCTTAGCATCGACCTCGGCTTTTTTCTCGGGTTTGCCAATAGCTGCTTGATAGTGCTGATAGAAGAGCCCGCCCATATGTCGGCCGGCCTCATAGCCTTTTGCCTTAGGGCTATCGGCGGCTACAGACATCTCTTTATCGACCAGCTTTTGCTTTTCGACATTATAGTTGGTATTGAAAGCATGATAATAGCCTGTACTGAACTCTTTTTTGACATTTTCGTCATTGAGTTGCTCCTTAATTGTGGCTAAGTTCTCTTCAATTTTTTCAATTTTGGCCGTTAGTTCCTCTTTTTTAGCGGGATCTTCAGTTGCCTTAAGTTCCTTTTTATATTTATCGAGATTAACGGTAGCAGCGGCGGCAATTTTACCAATATCTTGGCCTTTTTTATACTCTACACTATTGGTTTTGGCCTTTTGTTCATTATCTAGCTTTTGCTGCTTAAACTGATTATAAGAGGCATTAAAAGCGTGATAATAGCCCACCTCAAAGCTTTTCTTTTGCTCTGCGGTTTGTTCTTTATCCTTTCCTTCTGCAAAATACTTTTTGGCCGAATCGGGGACTGGGGGAAGATTCTCGCCCAATTCGGAGAGGGGGAGGCTTCCTTTGAGGACCTGTGTCGCTTTTTCTTTAGAAGACATAGCGGCTAGGGTCCCTAAAACATGGCCCACTGCATAATGCGGATCTTTTTTGCGCTCTTCTTTTTCGGCCTGAACCTTTGTCTCTTTGCCCTTCATATAAGAGGCATTAAAGCCATGATAAAAGGCTCTAGAATAAAGCTTTTTGGGATCTTCCGCAATAGGTTGACCAGAGCTATCCTTATTGGCTTTGGCGTAAGTGGCGGCTTGTTGGCCCTCCTCCTTGCTCATGCCTTCGGGGGCTTTGCCTTGGCCTTGGGCCAAACCAATATTATAGCCCAGTTCATAGCCTTTGCGGTAAGTGGGATTTTCCATCAGCTCTGCGGGGCCGGGCATTGACTTTTTGACAGCGGCGGCTCGGGCCTGCATATAGACCGCATTAAAGGCGCGATAATAAGCGACTTGATAGGTTTTGGAGCGGCTTTTCATGGCCGCTTTAATTTCTTTTACTCTTTCCTTATCCTCGGCCTTATTGCTATTACTTTTAACGGCAGATTCGGTCCCATCCTTAGTCCCTTCTTGGGCTTCGGGATCGGTTGCCATTTTTTGTTGTTCTTCTATTTGGGCGGCCTCCACCTTTAGTTTTTGGCCTTCTGGATAGCCTTGGTTAAAGCCCTGATAAAAGCCCGTTTGGTACTTTTTGCTTTTGCTAGCCATCACCTCTTTTTGGGCGGCCACATAAGCATCTGCGGTTTCGCCTTCCGCAAAGGGCGTTACATTCATTTTGCCAGACTCATCGGTAGTGACTTTTTTGCCCAGGCCGCCAGAGCGGCCAACATCTAAACCAAAGGCTCGGCCAGCTTCTAATTCTTGGGCCTCTGCACTTTCCTCGGCAGTTTGGGCCACGGGCCCCATATTCATACGGGCGGCAAAGGCGGCACCAACCTCCTCGCCTTTTTGCTCGCCTGTAGTTGCATTAGCGGGGGCTTCGCCTCCAGCGGCAGAGTTTTGCTGTTTATTTTGGGGATTGCCCGTTGGGCTAGTTTCTCCAGTTGATTTATCTCCGCCTTTTGCTCCTGTTTTTGCGCCCACCTTAGCTTCTTCGGGGCTGACCTCCGTATTCATTTGGCTAGCTTGGCGAGCGATTTCCTCTGACTTTGCCTCTGTATTTTCGCTGCTATTTTCGCTACTGCCCTCCTCTGTTTCTCCTTCGGCCAGGGTTTCTTCTAGGGCCGCCTTGAGTTCTGCAGCTGCGGCAGCGGCCTTATCTTCGCCAAGGGTTTCCTCTATAGCCGCATCCAGCTCTGTTTCATTAAAGCTAGGGACTTCTTGGCCTAGGGTGGCGGCAATTTCGGCATCTAATTCGGCCTCATTGAAGGCGGCGCCTAGAGGCGGCATTTCTGGACCTTCCTCGGCGGTAGCTGTTGTTTCCTTGCCTGCGCCTTCTTCCTCTCCTCCTTCTTGCAAGCTAATCCCTTCGGCTAGTTTTTCGATACCATTATTGAGGCTAGCCGCAGACAATTGTTCATTGAGGGGATGGGCAGATTCGTTTAGGGGTTGGCTAAACTCCTCTTGAGTGCTTTCTTGATGAAAGCCTTCGGCCGCAGTTTGGACCACCGCATTAGCTTGGCTATTGAGTTGTTCGCCCGCAGATTGAACAGACTGCAACTCTTCATTGGCCTCAAATTCCTCGAGGCTTTGGTAGAGTTGTTCGTAAATGCGTTGATTTTCTTGCGAAGAATTTTGATTTCCCTTAGACATAACTTATAAGGCTTAATTTGGAGCAAGGTAAAGGTATTGCATAGGCCCTAACAAATTACTAACAAAAGGGCCCTTTGCCAAAACAAAGACTATATATTTTTCTTTTCTTTTCCGAATTGCGTACTTAGCAGTTCTTTGGGGGCCATTTGCGCTTATTTTTGGCCTAGCGATGTGCAGGGGTGGCCGATAGGCCAGACCAAGGCGGCTTTGCCGCCGCAGGGCCGAGCGAATAGCGAGCCCCGAAACGTAGCGCCGCAAGCGGCCCAATGAGCGATAGCGAATAGAGGGCCGCGCAGCGGAGGCCCCAAATCAAAAATAAAAAGAATTTGAAGATGAACAGCAAGAAAATTTGGAGCTTAGGCGCTTTACTTTTGTTGACGGTTAACCTAAATGCGCAGATTGTAGACAACAGTCATTTGGTGAACCTCAAGGAGGTGCTTCCCTATGTTTATATTTTTTACGCCCTGACCTTTTTGGCCCTTAGTTTATTGATTATGAAGCTCTTGAAGCCTCAAATGAAGACCTACTTTTTGTATGCGGCTTGTATTTTGGGTATTTTGGGGGCAGTTTTCACGAATCAGGCCTTTAATCGGGTACAAGAAGAGCAGCTGCCGGAGGTAGCGGGCAGTGAAATTCCGAAAGAAGAGATGAGCGATTATAGTCGACAGATGGTGGAGAAACAGGAGCGGGAAGTGGAGCAGCAAAAGATGGCGAACTTCTGGATTATTGCCATTCCGAACATCATTATGTTGGGTTTGGGGGTAGTGATAGACATAAAAGCCCGTCAATCTGGGAATGACGGGCAGGTTCGTGGTCGTTATGACGGGATGTAACTAGCGGAGTCGGTCAGAATCCTTAACGAGTTGGTCATCGGCATTGATTGCGCGGTTGGCCAAAAAGAGGAAAAGCATGGCCAAAACGGGGGTAAAAAGGCCGAGTCCAGCTTTTACTTCCTCGCTAATGGTCATGCTCCAATAAGAGGCTAAACCCATCAGGATCAAGCAATTGGCCAAGCTCAAATTATTGAGCAGCATTTGCAATTTTCTATTTTTAAAGAGGAAGATTGTACCAAGGCTGAGCAGGGCGGGAAAGAGGGCTAGGAGTAGCAGGACGAATTGGTCCATCAGGTCATAATCGCCATCTTGCAAAGGGCCTTCAGCCGTGCTGGGGGCCGTACCGAAGGGAAAAACGAAGAGCAAGGCCAGCGCTAGGGCCGCCAAGAGCATGTAAATAGTTTGAATACGTTGTATCATAATAATTCGGCTTTTTTCAGATAAAATCAGGCCACAAAGTTAATTAATTCAGTTAAATGAACAAGTCTGCCCCCATCTATATCCTAGCAGCAAAGAGGAGTCCTATTGGCCGCCTATATGGGGCTTTGGCTAGCATTCGGCCCGATGATTTGGGGCTAGCGGTACTGCAAGAGCTCCCCAATTTTTCGCCTAGGGATCTATCGGCCATTTATGTAGGGGCGGCCAATCAGGCGGGAGAAGACAACCGCAATTTGGCTCGGCAGCTTATTTTTTTGGCCCAATGGCCGGCGCATATTTGGGGAATTACGGTCAATAGCCTTTGTAATTCGGGTTTAGATGCCTGCGTTCAGGCTTTTCGGGCTTTGGCCTTGGGCGAGCAGGAATTGGTCTTGGCTGGGGGCGTAGAAAACATGAGTCGCAGCCCTTTTGTTCGTCTGCGGAATCAGGAGCAAGAGATAGACAGCAGCATAGGTTGGCGGATGGTCAACCCCCATTTGCCCTCAGCTTATGCGCCCTTGAGTATGCCAGAAACTGCAGAGCGTTTGGCCCAAAAAAGAGGCGTTAGTCGGGCCGAACAAGATGCCTACAGCCAAGCGAGTCGAGCTCGTTTTTTGGCGGCCCAAGCGGCGGGCGCCTTTGATCGGGAGCTGGTTTCGGTCTATAATCGATCGGGAGAGCTGCTCTTAGATCGAAACGAGCAGCCGAGGGCGCTAACGGCTGCTCTTTTGGCCAAACTGCCGCCTTTGGTCAAAAATGGCCAATTTATTAGCCTGGGGAATTCGGCTCGTTTGGGCGATGGGGCAGCCTTTTTACTCTTGGCTCAGGGCCCTTATTTGGAGCGAGAAGGGGGGCAACCACTGGCCCAGGTTGTGGGCTGGACGAGCATGGCCTTGCCTCCCGAAGATATGGCGGAGGCGCAAATTATGGCCGTTCAGCAATTGCTTCGGCAGCAGGGACTCTCGGCTAATGAGATTGATTTTTTTGAGTTTGCCGAGTCTTTTGCGCTTCAAGGCGTTTTGGCCCAAAAGACCCTAAACCTTCGGCCCGATCAGCTCAATCCCTATGGCGGCAGCCTGAGTATGGGCAACCCTTTGGGCATGGGGGGCGCCCGAATTTTGGTCTCTTTGGCCCATGCTTTGGCCCGTCGGCCCAAGGCCAAATACGCTATTGGGGCAAGTTCGGCGGGTTTGGGGCTGGGCACTGCCGTTTTGTTGAAGAAATATATCGATTAAAATTTACCTACTGCATCAATACATCCATCACTCGATTTGGATAATCGCTAATAATCCCGTCTAAGGGATAGGCCAACATGGCTTCTATATCTGCCGTTTCATTAACGGTCCAAGGAATGAGCTGCATCTTATGGCCCTTTACCCAATCTACCAAAGTATCATTGACCATAGAAAAATGACAACTGTAAATCTCTGGCGTAAAGCCTAGCTCATCCAGATCTTTTTGCGGGTCATCCGTCTCTTCTACCAACATAGATATGGGCATTTTGGGCCGCTTCTGACGGACCAAACGCAGGGTTTCCCAATCAAAAGCCTGAATATTCGTATGCCCCGCTATACCCGCACTATCTATAGCCGCCAAAACCAAATCTACAAATTCTTCTACTGGCGGACAATAACGGCCATCATATTCTGGCAATCGCTTAATTTCTATATTATAATGTATGGGCTTTTCTAATTCGGCCTTCATCTCAAATAAATTTACCGATTTGACCACATCCAACAAACGAGGCTTGATGACTTTCATCTTCTGCTGAGTCGGAAAATACGGATGAGGCAAACTCCCACAATCATATTTAATCAGCTCCGAATAAGGCATTTTGTAGATATTAAAACGCCGCTCTTCATTTGGTCCAATGGGATTCCCATCCAATTTATTGGCCAACAGATGCGAGACCCAAGGCTCATGCGAAACAACTACTTGGCTGTCTTGGGTCACCACCACATCCAATTCTAAGGTCCGAACGCCCAACTCTAAGGCTTTCATAAAGGCCGGAATGCTATTTTCAGGCATCAAGCCACGGCAGCCTCTATGGCCCTGTATATCAATCTCTCTAAATTTAAAACTACTCATTTTAGGGCGTTTGGGCTCCGCCTCTACTTGCTCTTTCTCGCCCTCCTGCGGCTCCGAGACGTTAGCACAACTGTAAAGGCCAAAAAATAGGGGCAAAAGCCAAAGTAAAAAAGTATTTTGTCGCTTCATCATGGTCTATCTAATTTGATTGTCTTTCTTTCGTATTTTTGGGGCGATTTGGGGCCTCCCGCCTTCGGCGGGCGCTACGCTTTGGGGCTCGCAGGTCTGCTCGGCCCTGCGCCGCCTGGGTCTGGCCTGACGGCCACCCCGCCGCATCGCTAGGCCAATTGGCCCCTTGGGCCAAAGGCGGCTTCGCCGCCTTGCCAACGTAAAATATACTTCCAACAAAATACAAAATCCCTAGAGATGTCTAGAGCTATCTTCTTGCTTTTTATGGCTTTTAGTACTGGCCTTTGGGCCCAAGCCCCTATCACTACCGTCAATAAAATTATTTTGGACCAAGAGGTACTCTTAGACCAAAAACAGAAGCGCAGCCACAGCAAACAAATAGAACTGCCCTTAACGCCTGAGTTCTGGACACAGTTCGAGTCGATTAAATCGGCCCAACTGCTATTTTATATTTATGCAGAAAGCAGTGGACAAGCGCAGTTTGAAGCCGATAGCCTAGCCCATCTCTCCGAACTCCGCCCAGTCCTACAATGGGCCCAAGGCGATCAAATTTTTAATCGCCCCGCAGGCCAACAACTGCCCTATGGCATCGAATGGGCCATCCTCAAAGATCCCGCTAAAGAAAAATGCCTGAAACGCTACCACAAAAAGGGAATTACTCCCGCCGGTTGGTGGAAGCGCTGCATCCTTAAACGCGATTATTTTATTTCCCCCAATTATTATAGCCCCGTCTATAGCCTCCCCAGATCGATCTACTTGAAAGAAGTGCCTCAAAGTTTGCCCCTGCTGCTCAGAACCAGCGCCAAAAGCGATACCGTCCGCCTGAGAATTCAAGCAGTGCTGCGCCTCAAGGGCAAACGCAAAGCCTATGAGAAACTAGACCAAAGCCTGCGTACGGGCCAAGAGGGCCGCCAACTGATAACAGACCCGCGCCCCAACGTTGCCGTCCCATTCCGTAGCAGCACCTACCTCGCAGAGATCGAATCCAATGAGCTCTTTCCCCGCCTGGGCCAATAGCTCAAAAATATAGCTGACCTCGGCCAGGTCAAAGCCCCCCACGACTGGCGTGCCTGTATTGGGACAAAGTTCTGGACGTAGACCGTCTATATCAAAGCTGATGTATATTTTCTGGGGCAAGCTTTCGATAAATGGCAAGACCAATTCTTCAAAGCTTAGCCCCCGCATTTTTCCACGGGCCAAATCTTGGTCAAAGAGGACCTGAATGCGCTGCCCTTGCTGCTGGATGTAATCTACCTCCTCATGGCAGTAGTCTCGGATGCCCATTTGGACCAAAGACAGCTTGGGCATCTGCTCCAAAGCATTATAGAAAATAGAGGCATGAGAGTAAGTAAAGCCCTCATAAGCTTCTCGCAAATCGCAATGGGCATCTATTTGCAAAATGGCAAAGCCCTCTTCATGCCGCTCGGCCAAGGCCCGCAAATAACCCAAGGGCGTAGAATGATCGCCCCCCAATAGGCCCACATATTTGCCCTGCTCTAGCAAATCCTTAGCCTGCTGATAGACCCAGTTTTCTAGTTTTTCGCAAGCAGAGTTTACGGCCAAGCGAGCGGCTTCATCGCCGCCTTCGCCAGCTTCTAAAGCATCTATATGACGACTGGCCAAGCTTCTGGCCGCCTGACTTTGGGCCAAGATCTGCGCATCGGGCTGCCGCATATAAATGCCCATTTTATAGACATCTGGGCAGTCGGCCAAATAGAGATCTAGCTGATAAGAAGCCTCTAGGATATTAGCAGGCCCCTCTGCTGTTCCAGCCGAATAAGAGACCGTTGCCTCCCAAGGAACAGGCAAAAGGACCAAATTAGCGCTCTCCTCCGTAAAAGGTAAGCCAATAAAGTTATCGTTCTTTAGGGCAAAGCCACTAGGGTCAAAATCTTGAATAGACATGCGTTTATATTTTGGACGAAGTTCGTGCTTTTCCCTTTTTTTCAAAGCAATTTTCTAGAAAAAATTGGCTCTAGAGCGGGCCTTTCTCCAGCTCTTTTTCGGCTAGAGCCAAACAAAAGCGGCCCCCACTGGCCTAGCGATGCGGCGGGGTGGCCGTCAGGCCAGACCCAGGCGGCGCAGCCGCCGCAGGGCCGAGCGAACAGCGAGCCCCAAAGCGTAGCGCCGCAAGGCGAAGCCGCAGCGGAGGCCCCAAAAAACCTCCCCCTACTTCCGATTCCAGTAAGCAATCGGCCAAAAACCCAACTTGCGATAGGCCCAATAGGCCAGACTAAGATCGAAGACGGTCAAGCCCAGAAAGGCCGCTATGGCTGCCCCATTAATGCCTAAAACGGGAATCAAACTGTATTGGAGGATGGCCGTGATGGCCAAGGAAACCGCCAAGAGATAAGCGGCCATTTTTTCTTGGCCCACCAAGGCCAGCAACTGGCTCACGGGGCCCACCAACACATGTATGCCCTTGCCCAAACAGAGCCAAAGCAAGGCCGTATAGCCCTGCTGATATTCGGGACCATAAATGAGTAAAAAGTAAGGACCAAAAGCAATAAAAACAGCCAAAACGGCCATAATCGCTAAGGTAATCAGGGCCGTGCTGCCTTGGTATAGCCGGCCCAACTCCTCTAATTTCCCTTGATGATAAAGAGAGGAAAAGGTCGGCAAGCTGACGGTGGTCAGCACCAAATAGGGAATTAGGGCAATATCCGAGAACTTCAGGGCCACATTATAATAAGCGATCTGCTCGGGAGGCAGCTCAAAAAAGCCCAAAAACAAAATATCTATTCGGCTATTGAGCAGATAGAGCAAGGAGCCCAAATTGAAATAAAAACTAGCTTTTTTGTAGGCGGGAAGCTCTAATTTTGGCCAATTATCGGCTTTGGGCTGTGCTTGACGATAGCGCCGCCAAAGCCAAAAAGCAAGGCCAGCGGCCAGCACAAAGCTCAGGCTTCGTCCGGCAATCAGGCCCAAATCGCTAATGGGATAAGCGAAGAGATAGAGCAGGGCCAAAAAGGCAAAGAAGAGCAAAGGCTGCACAATTCGGTCGCCCAATTGGCCCCAACTCATCTGTCCCTCGGCCCGCAAAGCCGATTGCCAAAGATGCAAAAAGGCATAGGCGGGAATAATAGGCAAGGCCCAAAAATAATAATCCGCATAATTGCTCAAGCCAGGTATATTGGTATACCGAAGCAAAAGATAAAAGCCAATCATCAGGAGCAAACTGGCCCAAAGGGTCCGTTTTTCGGCCCAAGCGAGCAGAGCATCTCGCTTGCCCCAGGCTTTTTGGTCCTTAAAGATAGGCAGCTCTTTGAGCAGGAGATCATCTAAGCCCATATTGGCGGCTACTTGCAAAATCAACAGCCAACTAAAGACCAAACTATAAATGCCAAAGCCCTCATCTCCCCCCAAACGGGCCAAAAGGACCGAACTGAGAAAAGTGAGGGCTGATAAACCTATTTGTAAGATAAAACTCCAGCTTGCCGCCTTAATTAAAAAGCGTCCCAAGGGACTATCTGTTCCAATCTTGGCCCGCCATTTCTTCCACATTGCTTTGCCTAATTTTGGGCCCAAGATAAGTTTTCTATTCTACAATCGACATATCTTTGAAGGGCGAACGGGGCGTCCAGTCTTCTTTGGGGCTCAAATGGTCAAAGACCAATTTCATCAGTTCGCTAGATAAGCGGTTGCGATGACGCAAGTAGCAGTCAAACTCCTGCGCTACCGCCCCCACCGAACTCTTAATCTCCAAAGCCGTACGGGCAAAGTCAATTTTTTCTACCTTTCGATAAATGCCCATACGCACCAAGGCATACAAAATATTGAGATACAACTGATGCGAGCGGTTCAGGCTATGCTCTAGGCCCAAGAAATGAGCTTCTAGGGTTTGGCCCGAAAAGATCGCGGTATAAAAAGCCACCAAGCGGCCCTCTAAATAGCAAGCCACCAGCTGCATATCTTCGCCCAACTCTCTTTTGAGGGCCGAAAAATACTGCTCATCAAAGGCATAGGCATTAAAGTCTACATTATCCGATATATTTCGGTAGAGGGCATAAATTTCTTTTTCTTGGGCCAAGATTTCTTCTAGCTCCAAGGCTCTCCACTCCAGATCTTTCCCCTTTTTGGCGGCTCTTTTGGCCCGCACCCGATACTTAGAAGACATATCGGCCAAATAATCCTCAAAGCTATCCCAATGCGCAGGCAAACGCATATACATACCCGGCTGAATCCGATAACGATGATAGCCCTCTTGCTGCAAAATGGGCTGTAAATTTTGCTCAGTAACTCCATCCAAGGCAAAATCCTTAAACATCTGTAGCTGATACTTCTTCTGCTCGCTTAGCTCTAGCTCCGTTTGCAGACGGTCTGTGGCCTCTTGCAGCCAAGCCAATTGTTTCGGGCCATGTCCCTCCTTAAAATAAAAGCCATGTTCGCCGGTTAGACTTAAATTTCCGCAAATGAGAACATTAAAAACTGCCTGACGCAGAAAAAACTGCTGCAACTTCTTGCGCAAAGACCCCAAGAGCCCCTCGCCTTCCAATTCCTTTTGCACACTTTCTTGCATGTCCAAATAATAGGTCTGATAATAGGCCAAACCTACTGCCTCCTTATCTCGATAAAAGACCAAATAGCAAAAGCCCATACCTTGAGGAGGATGGGCTTCTAGGGCCTGCAAATACTCATATTGTAAAAATTTGTTTTCTTTGGGGGCCAAGCTTTGCCAGGCAACCTTCAAATCAGAGATATTCCGACTCAATCGAAAACAAAGCCCAGCCTCTACTAAAGCACTACAGGCAGGCTGTTCTTCTTGTTCTAAGAGCGAGAGAGGGGCCTTGGTCTTATTACAAAACATAGGTTATTCTTATTTTTGATGCGAAAAGGGACTGTTTTTTTTAAATATACAAGCTTTTTGATGTAGCTACTTCTTTTTTACCGATTCTTTAACGCAAATCCCCCCCTATAGTTTATGTCAGCATGGAGACATCTACAGAAGAGCAAGGACCAATTGGCCATTTTTCTAAGCTATCTTTTGGCTTGCTTGGCTTGGTCGCTTTGGCAGTTTGAACTCAATTTTTTAGTGGGCTGGAAAGGTATGCACTGGCTGCATGTTCCTTTTTATACAACCCCAATTATATGCGGAATTATTGCCGCTACTTATATGCTACCGCTTTTTATTTGGGGCAAAAAGGTACCCACCTACAAATATTGGGCTATCTTTCTTATTCTTTGGGGCAGTAGTTGGGGAAGTTATAGCCTGGCCTATTTAGCTTTTGCCAATCTCTATAGCAAAATTCATTTTGGCGATACGGGTTTTATGGTGGGCTCGGCCCTCTTTCTTCTGGTCTTTTTAGAGAGCTTTGTCTTTTGGGCTGCTAGAGCCTTTGTGGGCCGTTCGCCTAGTTTTCATATTCTCAGCCTAGCCCTTATGTTCATTATGTGTGTGCCGCTTAGCCTAATCACCATTGACTTTTTTCCCGCTTTTGGCGGGGGCCAAAACTTTATTGATGCCGTCAAAATGGGCTATCCCGTTTTTTGGGTTTGCCTACAATTGGGTTTACTCTCTTACGCCATTCATCGGCGGATGGTTTAGGCAAAGCTTGTCTTTTTGCTGTTCTGTTTTTCTGTTTAGAAGGGAATTTGGGGCTGCCCCTCGCTTCGCTCGGGTCGGGCCATTGCGCAGCTCGCTATTCGCTCGGCCCTGCAGCGGCAAAGCCGCTTTGGTCTGCCGCCTGCGGCGGCCCTGCTACAGCCCCTCAGCCTGCGGGCGCTGCGCGCCCTGCTAGACCAAAAAAGGGCCAGCCATTTTCTGGCCAGCCCCTATATTATGTAAAGTTCTTCTCATCCGCTACTGAAAGTATTTATCGTCTACTTTCTGCCGAACAATAGAAAGGACCTTAGTTTTAGAAATCAGCTTCCCATATTTATCATAGGTAGTAGAATTTAAGGGAAAGCCCTTTGCCCCAGTCTGAATGAGGGCCTGTATGCCATAATCATTCTTTAGGTAGGCGGCATATTTTTTTAGGTCCACATCAATTTCCTTGACCAGCTCGACCTCTGTATTAAATTTATCGGTTTCGATATTGAGCGTATACAGCTGCCCAAACTCTACTGATTTTCGGACCTTTTCGCTCTTAATCACCGCATTGCTCAGGCCCAAGTCGGCCTGTATATCTCGAGAAGATATTTCTTTTTTGCTCTGCCCTTCCTCCGATTGAATGACCATGAGCATGTTGTTTTTCTGTGGCTGAGGCACAAAACGCATCTTTAGAGAGTTCGGGTCTGATTTGGTTTGCACCTCAAAGGCAATTTGGTCCTTTTTGATGTACCAGTTTAGCTGATAACGCATACCAGCTTCCCCTTCTTGCTCCATTTTAATGACCCCTTCAAAGTTTTGGCCCTGTAAAGGGAGTAGGCCTATGAGTAGGAGAATCAATCCCCCGAAAAGCTTATGCATAAGTAGTAGCTCTATTTAAGTTAAGTAGTTTCTAGTCGGTAATTTTGCGCAAGTATAAAAGTTGCAAACAATTTGCCAAGATTGTTTTCTGCTCAGGCTTGGCCGCTAATTTAGGTATTACACCCAGAAAGCCCCCCTTATATAAATTTAGCTCAGGGTTAAATCCTTTTTTTGCGGCAGACAGGCGGCGAAGCCGCCGCAGGCTGAGGGGCTGTAGCAGGGCCGCCAAAGGCGGCAGACCAAAGCGGCTTGGCCGCTGCAGGGCCGAGCAGACTTGCGAGCTGCGCAATGGCCCGACCCGCCCAGAGGGCGGGGCAGCCCCAAATCTATAGTAGGGCCCCTAAAAATAAATTAGTTGCCAATGTAGCCCTTCATGGCCCCAGACAAATAGTAGCCGTCAATGAAGCTACCGAGCAGGCTGTGGCCGTTGCGCTTAACGGCAAAGCCCGCTGTTCCCCCTACTGGGAAATTAGTGTTGGGTGGGTCGGGAAAATCTTGGTCGTAAAGCGTGATGGTCCCGACAATAGGAGCCCCAATTTGGACCAAAACATTGACAAAGAGGTAGCCCGCTTGCCCATCCTCGCCATAGCCACCGCCATCGCCGCCATAGACATTAGGGGTAATGGTAAAATCGGCCCCAAAGAGGTTAAAGGTATAGGGATTATTGAGGGCGCCGCCTCTACCGCCCTGAGCAAAGGCTCCTGTTCCTGCATTTTGGCCCGGTTCATAATAGCCAAAGCCCGACCCAAGGTTGCCCCCAGCGCCATCAGCCGCACCACCGCCACCGCCAGCACCAATACCCAAATTATAGGTTCCGATGCCTAAATTGATGGGTTGGATGAGGCCCACAGAGCCACCGCCGCCGCCACCAGAATAGATACGGCCTTGGTTGCGCAAATCCGTGTCTACGGTCAGACTAATCGCATGGGTTCCATCAAAACCAGTTCCGGCACCGCCACCACTAGCGCCTGCGCCAGCACCGCCATCGCCACCACGGGCCAAGAGGGTCCCTTGGTTGAGAATGCCGACCTTAGAGTCGGGATGTAGCCCACCTGTAGTAAAGACGGCAGGAGCCGTAGGATTGTCTAGGACCACCCCAGGACCAATGGTAGCCAGTACACAGATAGGTACGGCCGTTGGCAAAGCATTGGCCGCTTGCAAATCATAATCACTTTGAGGCGAGTTAATATAAACCTCCATACAACTATCTACGGCGACCACAAAGACTTGGTTGCCCACAGTATTTCCACATACGGCCTGCACAATCACAGGATAAATGCCAGGAGGCGCAAAGATATCGGCCTCTACAGAAAGCTGTATAGTATCACTTCCGTTCACTACATATTGGTCCAAACTAGCGCTAATGCCCGCAGGCAAGTTAGGGATAATATAGACCGAGATGTCATTGGAGAATCCATTGCGTTGGTGGAGATACAAAAAGGCCGAATCTCGATTACTATATACTCGGTCAATATGGCCAGCGGGATTATCCATGCTAAAATCAAAGGCGCAATCATCGCAACTACTCTGATTGAAGGCCAACCAGCAGTTGCCGTTAAAGTACTCCATAAGGCTATCCGTAGCATTATAGACCGTAAGTCCCGGCTTGGGGTTTTGGATATTATCTCTTTGTTGGCGGCTCATCCGAGGAGGCAAAAAGCCTCTATCGGTAGATTCTAGATGCAAAACCGCGCTACTATCTGGCTGCAAGATGTTGATCCCAACTTGTGCAGTAAGCGGAAGGGCCAAAAGTAAGCCCAAAAAAGCAAGTATTGTTTTCATTATAATTGTAGTATTGTAGCTAGCCCTAAAAATAGCTAAAAGCTTAGCTTCTAATATTAAGGATAAATTTTTAAATCAATATAATATGGATACATCTTATTTGCTGACGCATTTGGGAGAAGAGCGAGAAGACTATTACAATGCAGTGATTCCGCCCATTATGCAGTCTTCTAATTTTGCCTATAATAGCTTGGCCGACTTTAGATCGGCGATTCTCAACGAGTTAGACAATTTTGTCTACAGCCGTGGCAATAACCCCACGGTGGCCATTTTGCGCCAAAAATTAGCCGCCTTAGAACAAGCCGAGGATGCCCTAGTCTTTGGCAGTGGGAGCGCCGCCTGTGCAGTGGCAATTATCTCGCAGCTCCAAGCGGGCGATCATCTGCTTTCGGTACAAAGTCCTTATTCCTGGACCTATAAATTGATTAGCAAGTTCCTTAGCCGCTTTGGCATTAGCTATGATTTTATTGATGCTAGCAATTTGCAGGAAATAGAGGCGGCTATCCGCCCCAACACCAAGGTTCTTTTCTTAGAATCGCCCAATTCGCTTACTTTTGAGCTGCAAGATTTGGCGGCCTGTGCGGCCTTGGCCAAAAAACACGGCATTCGGACCATCTGCGATAATAGTTATGCTAGCCCGATTTACCAAAACCCTATCGCCTTGGGCATTGATCTTGTTGTTCATTCGGCTACCAAATACCTCAATGGCCATAGTGATGTAGTGGCGGGGGTGGTCTGCGGAAGCAAGGCCCTGATTCAAAAGATGTTTGAGCTAGATTATATGGCCTTAGGTCCCGCTATTTCGCCCAATGATGCTTGGCTGCTTCTTAGGGGGCTGCGCACTCTGCCCTTGCGCATTCAAAAGTCTAATGAGCATGCCAAAAAGGTGGTCGATTATCTGGCCCAGCATCCCAAGGTGGATTATGTCCTCTATCCTGGCCATCCCTCTCATCCGCAGTATGAATTGGCCCAAAAACAGATGTCTGGCTTTGGCGGCTTATTCTCGGTAAACTTCAAAGCTAAGAGTATCGAACAAATGGAGCGCTTTTCGGAGGCCCTAATGCCCACTTTTTTGCTGGCGGTCTCTTGGGGAGGCTTTGAGTCTTTGCAGGTCCCTACCGCCTGCTTTTATAATCTAGGCACAGCGCCCCCTCCTCCCCTGCCCTTTAGTTTTGTGCGTTATTATGTTGGCCTAGAAGATCCCGACTATATTATCGATGCCTTCGAAAAGGCCTTTGTTTATCTAGAGGATTAGGGTTTGGGGCTGCCGCTACGCCCTTCGGTTGTCGAACTGGCGCCCCTTTGGGGCTGGTTGTCGCTTTGCTCGGGGTCGGGCTGTTTATTCCCGTTGGTCATCGAACTGGCGCCCCTTTGGGGCTGGTTGTCGCAGCTCGCTGTTACTTGCTTCGCTGCGTCGGCTCCCGTTGGTCGGGTCGCTCGGCCCCTGCTGCTGCCCATCCCTCAGCCGTTCTGGCCTGCGGCCAGTGGGGCCTTGGCCGCCCTAGCTTAGTATTCTTCCCTTTTCATTGCTTTGGATTTAGGCCAAGCCTTCTGAATAATCCCTCAGTGCATTTTTTTTCTAGCGAATGCGCCAAAAGAGTTGAAATGCAGTATTTCTTTTCCAGCGAATGCTAAGAATAAATCCACCAGAGCGTTTTTTTTCCAGCGAATGCTCCAAAAGAGTTGAAATGCAGCATTTCTTTTCCAGCGAATGCTAAGAATAAATCCACCAGAGCGTTTTTTTTCCAGCAAATGGCCTGAGGGATGCTATCTGAGCGTTTTTTTTCCAGCAAATGGCCTGAGGGATGCTATCTGGCCATTTTTTTCCCCAGCCAATGCTCCAATGCAATCATATTGTCCTTATATTTTTTCGGTAACCCAATAAAAGCAGTCTTTATATGCGCTATACTATATTAGCTAGTCTATTTTCTTTCTTGATTTTAATGGCTTGTCAATCGGAACAAGGGCCATTGGCCCCTATTAAAGACAAAAGTTTAGAGCGAGGAGCTTGGCGGGGGCTTTTGCGCCTCAATGACAGTTTGGAACTCCCCTTTGAGTTGGCTTATGATGGGCAGTCTTGGGAAATCATCAATGGAGAGGAGCGGATTCTCTTGCAAGTAGATTCCTTAGGGCCAGACAGTATGCGTTGGACCCTGCCTGCTTTTGGGACCTACTTCAACATCAAGCAATTGAATAGGCATCAATTGCGGGGAGAGTGGGTAAACAGCCAGAAAGAAGACTATCGTCTTCCGTTTAGGGCCGAAGGCGGCCAAGCTTTTCGCTTTGGACCAAAAACAGCAGCCCAAAGCAGCTTAGCTAAAAAGTGGGCCGTACAGTTTTCTCCTCAAGACAGTGCCAATAGCTATCCTGGAGTAGCCTTATTTGAGCTCGACCCTCAAACTTCTATTCTAAAAGGTAGCTTTATGACCGAAACGGGCGACTATCGTTATTTGGCTGGAGAATTTAAGCGCGAGCGCTTGCAACTTTCTGCCTTTGATGGGGCGCATGCCTTCTTATTTACTGCCCAGCGGCAGGGCGATGGCAGTTTATGGGGGCAGTTCTACTCGGGCAAGCATTGGTCTACCTACTGGCGGGCGCAGCCCAACCCCAAGGCCCAGCTCCGCCCCATGGACAGCCTCTCTTTTTTGAAGGAAGGCTATGAGAAAATAAGCTTTAGCTTTCCCAACTCGCAGGGGGATAGTTTAAGTTTGGCAGATGAGCGCTTTGAGGGCAAAGTTGTTATTGTTCAGATTATGGGCAGTTGGTGTCCCAACTGCATGGATGAAAGCCGATTGTTAGAAGAGTACTACAGACGTTATCGGAAAGAGGGCCTAGAAGTCATTGCCCTAAGTTATGAGTTGCCTAAAGATATGGACAACTTCAAGCAAATAGAAAAGCGCTTACGGACGGACTTAGGCATTAGCTACCCTATGGTTTTGGCGGGGCCAGCAGATAAGAAAGCGGCGGCCAAGAGTTTGCCCATGCTCAACCATATCTTATCTTTTCCCACGGCCATTATTATAGATCGTCAGGGGAACGTACGGAAGATCCATACGGGCTTTAATGGTCCTGGAACAGGAGACTACTACGAAGAATATCGAGAAGAATTGGCCCAATTGATTGAGCAGCTATTGGTAGAACAATAAGGGCGGCCAACAGTGAGTGCTGGCCCATTGGTCCCTGCGCACTACAGGCCCCGAAGGGGCCGCAGGCCTAGCGATGTGAAAGGGGGCGGCGCAGCCGCAGACCCAGCTGGCAAAGCCAGCGCAGGGCCGAGCGAACAGCGAGCCCTGAAACGTAGCGCCCTGCGCCCTGAAGGGCGCAGGGAGGCCCCAAAACATAAAAAAGAGGCTTTTGGCCTTAAGTTTCTTTATTTTTGGAGCAGTTATTTGCTGATTTGCTGCAACAAAAAGGGGGGGTTTTGTCTTTTTTCATTGGTGGTAAAAGTCCTTGTCCCTTTGCCCAAACTCCCTTATCTTAAAAGAGCCTTTTGGAGCAAACACAAAGAAGAGAAATCCCTTTGTTGAGTTTATTCCCAGCGGCCTTAGTTCATCTGGCCCGACACACCTTATTCTGAGCCTAGTCCTTGGTTTTACCAATAGCCAAACGACCTTAAAGACCAAATTTGATGCGCTTTCTTAGTGGGCCAGCGGCCCTTTTGAATGAATTTGAGTTAATTGCGGACAAAGAAAGCTTTGCTGTGCTTCATTTCTATGAGCGGAACAAAGCGGAATTGGCCCTATTGCCTTTTGCGGACTACTACCGTTTGCGGAGCTATTATGCCAATGCCTTATTTGCGGCTCAGGCCTATGGGCAGCATATTGTAGAGGCGGATTGGTTGATTGAGCAATCTATAATTGCAGACATTCGGCAGGTAGATGGGCGGGATGTCTACTTACATTTTTTATTCAGTGCTATGCGGGCCCTTTTTTATTTGGGCCAATACGAAGCTTCTTTTAAGCGGGCCAAGGCCCTGGTGGGCATGCGGCCTCATGAGCCCAAATATTTGCTTTGGTTGCGTCGCAACTTAATGCTTCGGCGGCCGAGCTGGCTGCGTTGGGGGTTTGCGGGGGCCATCTTGAGTTTGGCCAGTTGGTTGGGCGTGAGTTTATTTTCTCTTTTTCTGGTAGATCCTTTTTTCCCTTATTTGCGGGAGCTTGTTTTTTGGCTTCGGCAGGTTTCGGCCATTATAGGAGCGGCTTCTATTAGCTTTGGGATATTTGGCCGATACTACTATGTAGAGAGAGAGCTCCGTAAATTGATTCGAGCTAGGCGGCCGAAAAAAGCGGCTCAGGAGCAATAAAAAAGCCCTGCTAGGCAGGACTTTAATGGAAACTATCCGGGCCTTAATTAAAAACCAAGGCTGTTTTTTCGAGGGCTTGGAAGGCCAGTAACTGCTTCATAGCTGCGGCAATACGGGCCCGTTCTTTTTTGGGTTTATCGAAAGCATTTTTGAGGAAGACGGCATAATAAATAGGGCGTTGGCCGGCTTCTCTTTCTATCCAACCGGCATCATTATAAATACCGGGCAGGCTTCCAGTTTTATGGGCTACTTGGCGGTTGGGGGGCAGAACCTCTGGGAGGAAATAGCGGCCGGTTCGGCAAGAGAGCAGGCAGTCTCTAAGCCATTGGCTAGAGTTTGCATTTAGCCAATGTTCTTGATCTAGGCCTTTGAGGAGTTGGACAAAAGCTTTTGGGGAGCCTTGGTCGCGGCGGTCCCAGAGGAATTTACGTCTAGCGACTTTACGTTCGGACCAGGGAGAAGTGGATAAAATTTGGGTAGCTCGGCTATAGGTCCAGAGGCTTTGGTCCTCGGGTAATTCTCGGTTAGCTAGATCAATAAAAATCTCGATCAGATAGCGGTTAATGTTAATATCGGAGACCATCCAGCTTTTGAGTTGGGCCTGTACAAACTCTGGTCCACCCAATTGGCGGAGCAAGGCATCGGTAGCACAATTATCGCTATATCGCATCATGTAGAGGGCCAAATCTTCAATTTTGGGGGCGAAATTGGTTTTGCCCGTAGTATCCCAATCCATAAAACAGCCTGAGTGGCGGCGATCTTCTAGGTTGAGGCGAATAGAATCGAAGAGGGAGAGTTTGCCGGCCTCTTGGGCGGCTAGCAAACTAGCCACAATAGGGAGTTTATAGACACTAGCGAGGGGGAAAAGAGTATCTCCAGCGATCGAGAAACTTTTATCGAGTTGGGCATCATAGACATAGATGCCCATTTGGCCCTTAGGATTTTGGCAAATGGCCCTTAGGCTATCTTTGAGGGCTTCAAAACCGCTTAGATTTTCTTGATAGATGGGGACTTGGCTAAATGGGGGATGTTTTTCTTTTTGGCAGGCGAAAAGCGAGAGAAAAAACAGTGGGGCAAGGGTATACATTATTTTCATAAGAGAGTGTTCTGGTCAAGGGTCACAAATTAAGGAATTGAGCAGACTTTTAGGGGGGGGAATACTTGAGGCTTTGGCTTTTTTAGAAAGGGGGGAAGCGAAGAATTCGGCTTAGGGCGAAGAAAGCATAAAGTTTATTTTAGAGAATTACAAACTTACTTCCTCAGATAATCAATCAGTTAGCAAGAAAACCAAATAAAAAGGCATTAAAAGCTTGGAAAATGAGATTCTTGCCGTATATTTGCAATGCAGAGTGGAGCAGTGGTAGCTCGTCGGGCTCATAACCCGAAGGTCGCAGGTTCGAGTCCTGTCTCTGCAACAACTTAAAGCCTTCCAGTAATTGGAAGGCTTTTTTTTTGCTCCTATATATATCTACTGAGGGCCGCAACCTAAAGGATTATTATTTGTATAATTGCAAACTTTATTTTTGAGTCTTTGGCGGCTCTATTTGGGGCCTCAATTGCAAGTGTATACATGATGAAAAACTACCTTTCTTTAATTAAATTTAGCCATACGATTTTTGCTCTTCCCTTTGCGATGATTGGCTTTTTCTTGGCCACTGTAGAGGGCAATGGAGAATTAAACTGGCGTTTATTTGCCTTAGTTCTTTTGTGTATGGTCTTTGCGCGTTCGGCGGCTATGGCCTTTAATCGTTATGCGGATCGGGACATTGATCGGCGGAATCCGCGGACGGTCACTCGGGAGATTCCGGCTGGGGTAATTTCGGCTCGCAATGCCTTATTTTTTGTATTGATTAACTGTGCCTTATTTGTGGCCACCACTTATTTTATCAATTGGCTTTGTTTTTTGCTCTCGCCCATTGCCTTATTGGTGGTTTTGGGTTATTCTTATACCAAGCGATTTACGGCTCTTTGTCACTTTGTTTTGGGGGTAGGTTTGGCTTTGGCGCCAATTGGGGCCTATATAGCGGTGAGTAATCAGTTTGCCTTATTGCCGATTATTTATTCTTTTGTGGTTTTGTTTTGGGTTTCGGGTTTTGACATTATATATGCGTTGCAGGATGAGGAGTTTGATCGTTCTTTGGGCTTAAATTCGATTCCGGCGGCTTTGGGAAAAAAGCGGGCCTTAATGGTATCTAATGTCTTGCATGGACTAACGGCCCTTTTGGTAATTTATCCGGGCATACAAGCAACAGAGTTCTTTGGGCTTTATTATTGGATTGCGGTAGCTTTATTTATTGGTTTATTGGCCTATCAGCATTTTTTGGTCAAGCCAAATGATTTATCTAAGGTTAATTTGGCCTTTTTTACGACCAATGGAATTGCCTCTACTATTTTTGGGGCTTTGGTGATCTTTGATTTATATTTCTAATGGGCCTTTGGTCCTTTTTACTCCCCCCTGCTTTTCTGAGTAGGCGGGGATTTTTTGTTGGTTTGGGGGCAAAAAAAGTCCACCCCTTCCCTTCTGGACTGGATGGCTAGATATCTATCTACTGCTGTTTTGGGGCCTCCGCAGCAAAGCTGCGGCGCTACGTTTCAGGGCTCGCAGGTCTGCTCGGCCCTGCGGCCTAACGGCCTTGGTCTGGCCTTCGGCCACCCTTTCACATCGCTAGGCCAGGCGCTGCGCGCCTTTGCGGCCCTTTGGGCCTATTGCATGGCGGCGGCTCAAAGCCGCTGGCCATTTTTGGGTTTCAACCCGAAAAATCGGCTGAGGGATGGATAGCAGTGGCGCGCAGCGCCAGACCCAGGGCTTTTGCAGCGAAGCGAAAAAGCCCGCAGGGCCGAGCAGACCTGCGAGCTGCGGCAGAGCCCGACCCAGCCGCAGGCTGGGGCAGCCCCAAAAAAAATTACTCCTTCTTGGTCTGTTCTACAAGAGTTTCTATAGTATTATATAGATTCTGGATAATATTCGATTGGTTTTGGACCATTTTGCGGAGCTCCTCCATTTCTGAGCGGAGCATATTATTGATATTGGAGGGAGAGGGTAAAAAGGGAGAAATTTTGGCTCGGACATACCAAATTTCTTGAATATCCTTCACGCTCATTTCGAAGGGTTCATAATAAGTATTATCGGAGAGGAGCAGCAGTTTTTGCTCGGCTTTGATATGATTGTGTACGCGTTTGATGAGGACATCGCCCTTAGTGACCACCACATAGACATAATTATCTTTGAGAGAAGAGGCCCAGAGGCTAGGTTCTAGGTAGCTACAGACCACCTTATCGCCTTCAAAAAGCGTGGGTTCCATACTATCTCCAGAGAGATCGAAAGAGCGGTGAGTGCCCACCTTATACTTATAATCGGGCAGGGTATAATTGGGTAGCTCCTGAATAAAAGTGGGGTCTTTAGACTCTGAGGCATAGCCAGCTTGAGCGGGCACGGGCACATGCACAATGCGTTCATCATTATGAGAATCGGTCACTACGGTAAGGACCTTAAGATTAGCTTGTGCGTCTTCGGTCATAAAGAGCGGGCCTTCTCCAGAAAAAAGGTAAACGGGATTTAGCTTATAGGCATCGATTGCTTTTCGGAGCAATTCGATAGTTACATCTCGGCGTTTTTTGAGGATTTCGCTTAGGCTTTGGGGCAGATAATCGAGAGAGAGGGCAAATTGTCGGCTAGAGCGGATGCGTTGCTCTTTTTTGAGTTGGTCATGACAATGGATAAAGCGTTCGGTTACTACAGAATTCATAAGCAAAAAGTTAATGCCCTAAAGCTATTATAAATGAACTCGACAGGGAGTTCTAGAACAAATTTAACTTTTTGCGTGTACAGTGACAACTATTTACGCAAATAATTTAAACTCTAAGCTAATTATTTAGATAAATTCAAAACAGCAGACTTTAACAGCTGGCTATTTGGTTCTACCTAGGTCTTTTGCTGTAGTGGTTTTAACTTCATCTAATGTTAACAGAACCTTTAGGTATTTTGCCTAAATTTAAACAATTGGTTAAATCAGGCTTAATAAATTTGGAAATATCGAGTTATTGCGATACTTCCAATTAAAACTAACAAAAAACAGCTTATGGAAAATTATTACATGCTAGAATTTGAGGTACCTGCAGAGATGCAGGCCCATGTAGAGGCTCGTTCTGCAGAACATCATGCAAAAGTAGAGGAATTGATGGCCCAGGGGCGGATTCAGTCTTTTTCTTATTCGGCCAACGCTTTGCGTTCTTGGGCCATAGTAAAGGCGAGTTCTGCGATTGAGGTGATGCGTTTGATTCAGGAATTGCCTTTGCAGGATTGTATGATTCCTAGCATTATTAGTTTGGAAAGTCATCATGCGGCGGCTCCTGCTTTGGCGGTAGCGGCGCAGTAGGTCAAAAACTTAATATAAAGGCAAAGTTGGCTTTAAGAGCAATAGCGGTTCTTTTGCGAACAATTGACATATATAATAGTCGCTTGTTCTAAGTCTAAGCGCTGTTTTTGTCTGGCCTTTACCCAAATGGCAAATTCTGAGGGGGCTTCTTCTTGAAACTCGCCCAACTTCAAAACGGTATACAGTCCTTCTCCTGCAGGCAACAACCAGCTTTGTTCATCTAGGGCAATAAGTTGGCCTTCGGGGTAGGCGTGTACGGATAAAACTGGCCTAGAAGCTTGTTCTTTAAGTACTTCTATAGCCATTTCGGCCAAATCATCTGTAGTGGGGTCTTCCTTTTCGGCTTCTAATATGACGCAACTTCCGTTTTGGAAGAGGACCCAGTGGGGATAATGTTCGGCAGTTAACTTACTAATTGTAGTTAACCATTGTTCGTGTATAACTGGATTGTTCAATAGTCTGTTTTTTGGTTTGCTACCAATAAGTTAGGGCAAATAACACAGCTATACAATAGGCCAAGGGCCCTGAGCGCAGCAGTTGCGCTCAGGGCCCTTTTTGTTAAAATAAGGTTAACTGTTGCCACTGTGATTGATGTTACTACATCAATGCATTTTATCTCGGATATTTGTCACAGACAACTAGCCAAAAGGGCTAGTTCAAGAAAAGCAAAATAAAAAAATCGCTTTTGTCAATTTGGTCACAAAGATATACGATAAGCCGCCGTACTTTTGTAATGAACAAGAAAGGAAACGGCAAGTTTATAAAATAAAATTTCAGCTTGTCACAAAAGTCACAAACAATCTTTTAGAACCGCCTTATCTTTGTATCAACAACAATTTACTAAACATCACACTTAAAAATATAAGCATTATGAAAGTTGAACAGCTGTATACCGGATGCCTTGCACATGGCGCTTACTACATCGAATCTGAGGGCGAAGCCGCTATCATTGATCCTCTTCGCGAAACTGCTCCTTATATGGAAATGGCAGAAGAGCGTGGTGCAAAGATCAAGTACATCTTGGAAACTCACTTTCATGCCGACTTCGTTTCGGGACATATCGATTTAGCTAAGAAATCTGGCGCCCAAATCGTTTTTGGACCAACCGCTCAAACAGGTTACGACGCTTATGTAGCTAAAGATAACGAAGAGTTGAAACTCGGAAAGTTGCGCATCAAAGTATTGCACACCCCCGGCCACACTCAAGAGTCTAGCTGCTTCCTCCTACTCAATGAAGAAGACGAACAACTGGCTATCTTTACTGGCGATACACTCTTCATTGGAGATGTTGGACGCCCTGACCTAGCCATCAAGTCTGATGTTACTATGGATGACTTGGCTGGTATGCTCTACGACTCTCTACACAACAAAATCATGCCTCTAAACGACGACCTCACTGTTTATCCTGGTCATGGCGCTGGTTCTGCTTGTGGTAAGAATATGTCTAAAGAAACTTATGCTACTTTGGGCAACCAAAAAGAATTCAACTACGCCCTTCAGCCTATGAGCCGCGAAGAGTTCATCGTAAAAGTAACTTCTGGTTTGGCTACGCCTCCTCAGTACTTTGGCCACAATGCCATGATGAACAAAGCTGGCTACAATAGCTTTGATGAGGCCCTCGCTCAAGGAACTACTCCTCTAGATGTAGCCGCCTTCAAAGCAGAAATGGCTAAAGGTACTCTCATCCTCGATACTCGCCACCAAGATACTTTCGAAAAAGGCTATATCGCAGGCGCTATCAATATCGGTCTCGACGGGAGCTTTGCCCCTTGGGTTGGCGCTATGATCGAAAACCTCAAACGTCCCATCTTGCTTATCGTTCAAGAAGGCCGTGAAGAAGAAGCCGTTACTCGCCTAGCCCGCGTTGGCTACGATAATGTTGTCGGTTTCCTAAAAGGAGGTATCGATGCTTGGACAGCCGCTGGCGAAGAAGTAACTATTGTAAATACAGTTTCTGCCACCGCCCTTGCCGAAGCTATCGCTAAAGGCGATGACGTAAAAGTTATCGATGTTCGCAATGAAGGAGAGTTTATCTCTGAGCACTTGCTCGTAGCGACTAGCTACCCCCTAGCCGAAATGGCCAAAAAAGTAGAAGACCTTGACAAAAAAGCCACTTACTATGTACACTGTGCTGGTGGCTACCGCTCAATGATTGCTTCTGCCGTTCTACAAAATATGGGCTTCGAAAATATCATCAACGTAGCCGGTGGTTTCAAAGCTATTAGCGAAACCGACGCTCCTAAGAGTGACTACGTTTGCCCTTCTACCCTACTCTAGACAACACCCTTTAGAGTACACCCAATTAAAACAAGTCGATAGTCTTCTATCTTAATTAAAATGCGCTAACCAGCTAGGGAGCTAGCTGGTTCAGCGCCTTTTTCTACCTAAATTTCAATTCATCATGTTCTTATTTGCGCAAGAAGTTACAGACATGTTGTCTCAACCTTGGCCTTGGTATGTCTCCGGGGCACTGATCGTTCTGGTTATGCAACTGCTCGTTTTTAACGGTAAATCATTTGGCGTTTCCGCTAGTATGCGCGCCGCCTGCTCTGCTATGGGCGCCGGCAAAAGCGTCTCTTTCTTCGATTTTGACTGGAAAGGTAGCCAGGGCTGGAATATGCTCTTCGTTATCGGTGCCGCTATCGGAGGTTTTATCTCTATGCAGTTTCTCTCTGGCGATGAACCTATGGAACTAGGTGCCAAGACGATTGAGTACGTAGAAAGTATCGGTTTCTCTGCCCCCACAGCAACCAACGGAAAAACCGATCTCTTGCCCCAAGAAATTAATGATCCCAACTTTGTTTTCTCCGCTAAAGGCCTATTTATCCTGATCTTTGGTGGCCTACTGATCGGATTTGGCGCCCGCTATGCCGGCGGTTGTACCTCTGGACACGCTATTAGCGGCCTGTCTCAACTCCAAATCCCTTCTCTTATCGCTGTGATTGGCTTCTTTATCGGTGGCCTCACAATGACTTATTTTATCTTGCCTTTGCTATTTGGCGCCTAAATCTATCTACAATATGAAATTTGTAAAATATCTAGGTCTAGGCCTCCTCTTTGGCATGGTCATGACCAAATCTGAAGCAGTATCTTGGTACAGAATCCAAGAAATGTTCCTCTTCGATAATTTCCATATGTACGGTATCATCGGTACCGCCGTGGTACTCGGAATTATCACTACGGCCCTGATTAAAGCACTCAAGCTGCAAACCTTCAAGGGCGAAGAAATTAAGTTCCACCCCAAAAATATGTCTATTCCACGCTACCTCATCGGTGGTATTATTTTCGGCCTCGGCTGGTCTATGACCGGCGCCTGCCCCGGCCCCATGTATACCCTACTAGGCCAAGGCTACTGGGCCGTACTCATCATTATCGCATCTGCTCTAGTCGGTACTTACCTTTATGGCGCCCTGCGTGCCAAATTACCGCACTAGTCCGCATAAATTTTAGCTAGTTGTTTGGACCGGACGACTAGTCTAGGAGGGGAAATCGGTCTGGCTCAGCTTCTTTTATAGAGACTGGGCCTTTTTTTTGCCCATTCCCCTAAACTTTTGCCTCAAAAGTTCCTTAACTTTGACAAGATTACATCCACTTTAGGGGTGTTTAGTTTTTATTTGGGGCCTCCCGCCTTCGGCGGGCGGTTACTCCCTTTGGTCGTCGAACTGCGGCCTAAAGGCCTTATTGTCGTTCCGGGGCTCGCTCTCTGCTCGGCCCTTCAGCGCTTACAGCGCTTCGGTCTGGCCTACGGCCCCCCCTCCACATCGCTAGGCCAATAACGCCTAGCCATTAAGCAAAAACTAAACTGAGAATAGACCCTTATCACCTGATGCAGCTCGTACTGCCGTAGGGAAAAGTGCCGTCCTCTCGCTTCAGGATAGCCATACCTATGCCATCAAAGAGCCGCCTAAGCTCCTCTCATCTATGCCAAACGCTATCCAAATTTTCCTCAATGGCCAAGCCATGAGCTGCCCCCAAAATTATAGCCTCTTCCAACTCCTCCAACAATTAAAGAAAGAGGAAGAAGGCGGCCTAGCCCTGGCCCTCAACCAAGAGGTCATTCCCAAAGCCCTCTGGGCCAACACTTTCCTTAAAAATCAAGACCAAGTTTTACTCATTACGGCTACCCAAGGCGGTTAGCCCCAATTTGCTATGCAAAAAATTATATATCATGAGAAAAGATAAATTGCCTCAGCAGGAAGGAATTACCAGAACCCCCTTCCCTAGCTCTAAGAAAATTTATGTTCCCGGCCGTATCCACCCTCAAATTAAGGTGGCCATGAGAGAAATTAGCCTCTCGCCTACCAAGATTCAAGCTACCGGCGAACTAGAAGAAAATCCCCCCGTTACGGTCTATGATACTAGCGGCCCCTATACCGACCCAAATGTAGATATCGATATCAATAAAGGCCTAGAGCCCCTCCGCCAACAATGGATTCTCGACCGCCAAGATGTAGAGGAACTAGAGGGCATTTCTTCTAATTATGGCCAAGAACGCCTCGCTAAAAGCGATATCGACTGGCTCCGGTTTCCCAATCTGCGCAAACCGCTCCGCGCCAAAAAAGGCCAGAACGTTTCGCAAATGCACTACGCCAAAAAAGGAATCATCACTCCAGAAATGGAGTATATCGCTATCCGCGAAAACCAAAGAAGAGCCGAACTAATGCAGCAAGGGATCGACTTTGGCCAACAACATCCCGGACATAGCTTTGGCGCTAATATTCCTCAAGGCTTTATTACCCCAGAATTTGTCCGTGAAGAGGTGGCCCGCGGCCGTGCCGTTATCCCCTCTAATATCAATCACCCCGAATCAGAACCCATGATTATTGGCCGCAATTTCTTGGTCAAAATCAACGCAAATATCGGTAACTCTGCCGTAACCTCTAGCATCGCAGAGGAAGTAGAAAAAGCCGTTTGGGCCTGCCGCTGGGGTGCCGATACGATTATGGACCTCTCTACAGGCCAAAATATTCACGAAACCCGCGAATGGATTCTCCGTAACTCTCCCGTGCCTATCGGGACCGTGCCCATCTACCAAGCGCTAGAAAAAGTTAATGGCGTTGCCGAAGACCTGACTTGGGAAATCTTTAGAGATACCCTCATCGAACAGGCCGAACAGGGCGTAGATTATTTTACCATCCATGCCGGTGTCCGCCTCGCTTATATTCACCTCACCGCCAAAAGAGTAACGGGTATCGTTTCTCGTGGCGGCTCCATTATGGCCAAATGGTGCCTGGCCCACCATAAAGAGAATTTCCTCTACACCCACTTTGAGGATATCTGCGAAATTATGAAGGCTTATGATGTGGCCTTCTCTCTAGGCGATGGCCTCCGCCCCGGCTCTATTGCCGATGCCAATGATGAAGCCCAATTTGCTGAGCTAGAAACCCTTGGCGAATTGACCAAAATTGCCTGGAAACATGATGTACAAACCATCATTGAAGGGCCCGGCCATATTCCTATGCACATGATTAAGGAGAATATGGACAAACAGCTCAAGCATTGCGGCGAAGCGCCTTTCTATACCCTTGGCCCATTGACTACCGATATTGCTCCCGGTTACGATCATATTACCTCAGGCATCGGTGCCGCCATGATTGGCTGGTACGGTACGGCCATGCTTTGTTATGTGACGCCCAAAGAACATTTGGGCCTTCCTAATAAAGAAGACGTAAAAACAGGAGTAGTCACTTATAAGTTAGCGGCCCATGCTGCCGATTTGGCCAAAGGACATCCCGGCGCACAATATCGCGATGATGCCCTAAGCAAAGCCCGCTTCGAGTTCCGTTGGTATGACCAATTCAACCTTTCGCTAGATCCTGATACCGCCCGCGCTTATCATGATGAAACCCTACCCGCAGAAGGCGCCAAAATTGCCCACTTCTGCTCGATGTGTGGTCCAAAATTCTGCTCGATGAAAATTACGCAGGAGGTCCGAGACTATGCCGCTGGCCTAGACGAAGACGCCCAAACCGCCCTAGAAAAAGGAATGGCCGAAAAATCAGAGGAATTCTTGAATAAAGGCAGTAAAATCTACCACTAGAGATAGCTCCCCGCCCCTACTGCGGGCCTCGCCCGCAGAAAAGGAGCGCAGCGACTGGCTGAGGGATGGTAGGCAGTGCGGCGCAGCCGCAGACCAAGGCAGCTTTGCTGCCGCAGGGCCGAGCAGACTTGCGAGCTGCCGAACAGCCCGACCCAGCCGAAGGCTGGGGCAGCCCCAAATTATTCATCTAATTGTTAAAGGCCTCTACATGGGGCCTTTGGCTTTTGAAATAGCAAAAATGAAGATCAGATTATTGACACATCCCGAGCTCTTGACGGATGAAATACAACTTATCAATGCCCTTTTTGCCGAGGGCTTGGCCTGCCTCAATTTGCGTAAACCCAATTTTACGGCCCAGCAATATGAGGACTTTCTGGCCCAGATTGATGCCCAATATCACCCCAAAATTATTTTGCACGACCACTATAAACTCTGCGATAAGTATAAAGTGCAGGGGATTCATTTGGGCGAGGCCCACCGCCGCAGCTATAGCCCCGAAGCCCTCTTGGCGCTCCGCCAAAAGCTCCAAAAAGCAGGCTTGGCCCTAGGCTCCTCGGTGCATGAACGCGCTACTTTAGACGAATTGGCCCCCAATCATTTCGATTATATTTTTGTGAGTCCCGTCTTTAGCTCTATCTCTAAGCAAGGTTATGGCCCCAAAGAAGATTGGACGATTAGCGGCTACAAGGCGCAATATGATTTTAGCCTTGTAGGCTTAGGCGGCATTGATTTGGACAGCCTGGGCGCCGCTGCCGAAAAAGGCTTTGAAGAAGTAGGTGCCCTAGGCTCTGTTTGGCTCAAAGGCGAGGCCGCCCCCGCCTATTTTGCTAAAATGCTCGCAGCATGTCAGGCCCTTTTGTCTTAAGTATTGCGGGTTTTGATCCCTCTGCGGGGGCGGGCCTTTTGGCCGATATCAAAACCTTTGAACAGCTGGGCGTCTATGGCCTCTCGATTTGTAGCGCCCAAAGCATACAACGGCCCGGCTGCTTTGCCGATTTGCGCTGGACCGATGCCGATTGGGTGGAGCGACAACTGGCCTTTTTGCTGCAAAGCTATACGCCCAAGGCCGTAAAAATCGGCATTATTGGAGATTTGGCCCTTTTGGGTCGCCTTTTGGACCAACTAGCGGCCTTGGCCGCTCCGCCTCTAGTGGTTTGGGACCCCGTGCTTAGCGCCTCTGCGGGTTTTGACTTTCAGCAGGCCGATGCTTTTGAGGACCTCAAAGCACTGATTGAGCGAGTGGATGTTTTTATGCCCAATCGCCAAGAGCTAGAGCGCCTTTGGCCCAAGCAATCGCCCTTGGCCGTGGCCCAAACGATTAGCCAGCAAACGGCTTTATTGCTCAAAGGGGGACATGATCCCCAACTTAAGGGATTGGACCAACTCTTTTTGGCGGGCGAGCTAGCCGCTCAATGGCCCCCAAAAATGATTGCGCCCTATGATAAGCATGGAACAGGTTGCGTGCTTTCCTCTGCCCTAACCGCCTTTTTGGCCCTAGGGCAGCCCCTAACCACAGCCTTTGGAAAAGCCAAAGACTACAACCTTCAATTTATGAACAGCCAGCCCTCTCTGCTCGGTTGGCACAGGAGCTATCAAGATGAGTAAAAAAGAAATTGCCGCCTTACAATATGTGAGTAGCGGGCAGCGAATACAAGAACATCTGGACCAAATTGCAGATTTTTTGGCCGCAGGTGGCCGCTGGGTTCAACTTCGCCTCAAAGAAGTGAGTACCGCCGATTATTTGGCTGCTGGAAAAACCGCCCGCGCCCTTTGCGATCAGCATCAGGCCCAACTCATTATTAATGACCAAATTGAGGTGGCCCAAGCTGTTGCCGCCGATGGCCTGCACCTAGGCCGTAGCGATATGCCCTTGGAGGAAGCTAGAGCCATACTGGGCCCAGATTTTATTTTGGGCGGCACCGCCAATAGCTGGGAAGATATTCGGGAAGTTTATTTGGCTGGAGCCGATTATATTGGGCTGGGCCCCTTCCGATTTACGCCCACCAAAAAGAAATTAAGCCCTATTTTGGGCATGAAAGGCTATCGCGAACGGCTGCAACAACTAGAGCGCAAAGGCTGGGAGATTCCCGTTGTCGGCATTGGCGGCATTAAACTAGCCGATATAGAAGGCTTATTGCGGACCGGCCTGCATGGGGTGGCCCTTTCTGGCCTAATTAACCAAACGACAGACAAAAAGACCCTAATCAAAACAATTTATCAACTTTTGGAAATGGCCCCTAGCGGGTATAAATGAAGATAGGCATGGATACATTAAAAATTGCCGATAAGGAATTTAACTCAAGATTATTTACGGGCACAGGCAAGTTTGCCTCTTCTGCCCTGATGCGGGAGGCCCTTTTGGCTTCTGGTTCGGAGCTGGTCACGGTGGCCCTCAAACGGATGAATGTGGAGAAATCGGAGGACCCTATTGTGGACCAACTTGATGCGCCGCACATCCATCTTTTGCCGAATACCTCTGGCGCACGCACGGCCGAGGAGGCCGTTTTTGCGGCCCAATTGGCTAGAGAGGCCCTAGGGACCAACTGGTTGAAACTCGAAATTCACCCCGATCCCAAATACTTGATGCCCGATCCCATCGAGACCCTCAAAGCCGCCGAAAAGCTCGTCAAATTGGGCTTTGTAGTCCTGCCCTACATCCATGCTGACCCTGTGCTTTGCAAGCGCTTGGAAGAGGTGGGCGTGGCTGCCGTCATGCCTTTGGGCTCGCCCATTGGGAGCAATAAAGGCCTGAAAACCCTTGATTTTCTAGAGATTATCATTGAGCAAAGCCAGCTGCCTGTGGTGGTAGATGCGGGCATCGGTAGCCCTTCTGATGCGGCCAAAGCCCTAGAAATGGGGGCCGATGCGGTCTTGGTCAATACGGCTATTGCGGCCGCTCAGGACCCGGTAGAAATGGCCAAAGCCTTTAAATTGGGCGTTATGGCGGGGCGCATGGCCTTTGAGGCCCGCCTAGCCGAGCAGCGCATGGGGGCCGAGGCCAGCAGTCCCTTGACCTCCTTCCTTGGCGATTAAGCGCCCATCAACAACATTTAGCAAGCCCTACTATTCTTGGATAGTGGGGCTTTTCTTATTGATTTTTTGGGGCCTGCCGCCTTTGGCGGCCGGGCCCTTTCAGGGCTCGCAGGTCTGCTCGGCCCTTCAGCCCTTCGGGCTTCGGTCTGGCCTGACGGCCACCCTTTCAGGCCCCTAGGCCGTTTGCGGCGGCTTCGCCGCCTGCTAGCTCCTATATGATATGGATACCTCTGGGTTAAAACCCACAGCAACCAAAGCGGCTATACTAGGCGCAATAAAAATGAGCCGATGGTTAAAACCATCGGCCCATAACGAATGCTAATACAAGCAGAGACTGTTTAAAATTTTGTGTCTGCCCTTTCCTGCACCTAGGGACAAGCCCTAGCCAGCTAAAGACCAAAATTTTATTCTAATACACAAAATTCTGAACAGTCTCCCAACCGAACTAGTTTACCTCCAGACCGAACTAGTTTACCTCCAGACTGAACTAGTTTACCTCCAGACCGAACTAGTTTACCTCCAGACCGAACTTTTGCCCTGTTTGATTTTGTTACATTATTTTCATTTTTAACAACTCCTTAACAATTGGAAACCAAAATCCTGTTTCTGCAGCCTAAAGGCCGCAGCCAATCTTGTTGGGCCATCATTTTGTTCGCCGCAGCGGCTTAAAAGCCCCTGCTTCATTGGAGATAGGCGAAAGCATTCAGTTTTCAGGTCTTGCGGCTTTTAAGCTGCAAGCCATGGGACCGCTAAAAGCTTGCTAATTGGGACCTAATCTGGCTGCGGGTTTCAACCCGCAGGTCTATATATCCATCCTACAGGCCCGAAGGGCCGCAGGCCTAGCGATGTGCAGCAGTGAGGCGCAGCCGCAGACCAAGGCCGTCAGGCCGCAGGGCCGAGCGAATAGCGAGCTGCGGAACGTAGCGCCTGCAGCTTTGCTGCAGGAGGCCCCTAAAAAACAAAAAGGCCCAAAACCGAAGTTCAGGGCCTTTTAGGAGAAAATTGATTAGGAATTAGTTGATCCCGTGCATCCAGCGTTTCACCACTCCAGAGAGGAGGATGAGGAATACGCCGCCACCAATGGCAACAAAACCAAGAATCATAAATACGTTGATACAGATCACTAGCGTATCCTCGGCCACAGTTTTGGATACAGCGGCATTGGGGCTAGCGGCCATCATCTCTTCGATTTGATCTTTGGGGAACTGCTTAGGCTCTTTTGTTTTGAGGCTAGCATCGGTAGAGAGGAAGCTAATTTTTGCTTTTTTGATGAGGCCTTCTTTATAGAGGCCTTCTTCCTGTTTGGCGGCCTCTTCCATAATGGCTTTATCGGCCACAGTAACGGCATGGTACTTATCGCCATTTTTGTTGAGTTCTGCGAGGAAGAAATCGCTAAGAACGAACTCCTGTACAGAATGTGTTTTCAGGGCATCTTCGGCGGTAAAGCCAAGCTCCTTCATTTTGGTGGTATCTTCAGAGCTACCTACATACATTTTGTAGACCTCTTTATTGGCCAGCATGGCGGTTTTGATATCTTCATTTTCCATGCTATTGTTGAAGCGGTCGAGGCGTTCGGTTTCCACCATCAGCTCAGACATATCTACATTGGTCATTTGGGCAATTTTGGCTCCAGCCAAATGCGCAAAAGAAGTAGACATCAGCCAGAAGCCCATGATAAAGCCCACCACTTTGGCGGGAGAAAGCTTAGTGACTAGCGAGAGGCCCACGGGAGAGAGGGCCAATTCGCCCAAAGTGTGGAGAAGGTACAAAAGGGCCATAAATATAGCGGGGATCATCCCTGCAGTGGCCATTCCTTCTCCGAGTTTGAGGACCAAGAAACCGGCACCCAAAAGAACAAGGGCAATACCGAACTTCACGGGAGCGGCGGGTTCCTTTTTAGCCTTGGCCAACTGAATCCACATAAAGGAGAAAACAGGGGCAAACATCATGATATAAAGCGGGTTGAGCGACTGGAACATGGTGGTCGTCAGGAAGCTCGTTTTGGCCACATTATTATCGGTAAATACGGTAAGCGCACTACCCGCTAGCTCGAAGAAGGTCCAGAAAATAATGGTAAAGAAGAAGAGTGTAAGGACCACCCAGAGGCGTTCTCTTTGGACCTTATCGTAGCTCAAAGAAGTAAAGATCAGGTAGCCGATCATACCGCATCCCATGAGCAAAACAATAACATCGAGTAGGCCATGGCTTTGGAGGAGGAACCAAACGAGAGGCACCACCAGCAAACTAACAATATAAATCGCCCAATTGACAGGAAGGCCTAGCAATTTTGGAGAGCTTGCATTTTCCTCTAGGGTATAAGAGGGCACCTCTTCATCGCCCACTTCATCTTCAATGGCTTCATGAGGGGCATACCCCTTATCTTCTAGTACTCCAGAGCGCTGGGCCATCCAGAAAATGATCAGGCCCAAAAGCATTCCTACACCAGCTAGAGAGAAGCCCCAGTGCCAACCTTCGATCTCTCCGACCACCCCACAGGTAAGGCCAGAAAGGAAAGCACCGATATTGATTCCCATATAAAAGAGCGTAAAGGCACCATCTCGGCGGGGGTCCGTTCTAGAATAGAACTTACCGATCATACTCGAGATATTCGGTTTAAAGAAGCCATTACCGAGAATCAGCATAGCGAGGGCGGTGAGGAAAATATATTCATGTTCAAAAGCCATGAGGAAGTGGCCAATCATTATCAGGATGACTCCCCACATAATGGCTTTTCGGTAGCCCATAAAGCGCTCGGCTAATAATCCCCCGATAAGTGGAGTAGCGTACACCATAGAGCCATAGGCTCCATAAACGCTATAGGCTTGGTCATAATCATATTCGAGCATACCTTTGGTCATATAGAGGACCAAGAGGGCACGCATACCGTAGTAAGAAAAGCGCTCCCACATTTCCACAAAGAAGAGGTAGAAAAGAGCTTTGGGGTGGGCCTTACGGTTCGTCAGAATCACAAAAGCGATCCAAGCGATGCTAGCCACCCAAGCTATCGTCATGATAGTATAAGGATGCATAGTTTAAAATAAGTAGGTTGAATAATGAAGTAGTTTGTCCCCGCAAAAAAAGGGATGTCCTTTTGGGGCTTTATAGCGACAAGAGGACATCCTGGGGGTGTTAATCTTAGATTAAGCTTGCATCAAGGTAATAAAAAGCTAGAAATTATGGAACCTCCCGATAGATTTTAAGTGAGCTAGCGCACTAAAGCGCCTTAGATCATGGGCCAATAAGAAAAAACCTTGCGCCAACTTCTGGGCGCAAGATTTTTTGTTTGGCGCTTTGCTTGGGATTAAGCGAAAAAGAAAATATAGATAAAATAGAGTCCAGCCGCCAAAAAGAGCAAGCCCGTCAGTTTGCGGACATAGCGTTCTAGGGTTTGGATCTGCTTAAAATAGCGACTCATCTTATGGGCCGAAAAGGCCAGTAGGTAAGCAAAAAAGAGGACGGGCAGGGCGGTTCCGATAGAAAAGAGGAGGCCCATCAGCCAGGCTTGGGTTCCTTCTTGTAAGGCTAGGGGAACCAAGGCACCAAAGAAAAGGGCACCACTATAGGGACAAAAAGCCAGCGCGAAGAGAATGCCCAAGCCAAAGGCCCCACTATAGCCCTTAAAACCCAGTTTTTGTCCCCATTGGCCCAGGCCTGCTTGGCCCAATTTGGGCAGGGGGATCCAGCCCAGCATAAACAAGCCCAGCAAGAGTAAAACGGGGCCTAAAAAGCGTTCGCCCTTAGTTTGTAAGAAAAGCGCAAGCTCAAATTGGCTGGCGCCAAAGCCCAAAACCAATAAAATCAGCAAATAGACCAAGCTTCGGCCCAAGGTATAGGCCAAACCAGCCCAAAGCGTAGCTTTTGGTCCCTCTATAGATTTGGCAATATAAGCCGTGGCCGTAATATTGGTCGTCAGTGGGCAGGGACTAATAGCGGTCAGTAGGCCCAAGGCAAAAGCGGCCAAGGCGGGTAATTCCTTAGTGTGGGCCAGGGTATCTAGAAAATCCATCTATTGAGCTAACTGATTAAGTGCATTTTCAATTTCGAGCTTGAGCTCATCCTCAAAATGGCTATCGTCTTTAGTGGCGCTACTAAAAGCAAAATCGGTAAGGTCCAGAATATGCTCGGTAGTAGGCGTAACGGTTTGCAAATAAAGGCCAGTGCCAGAAGCCTCAAACTTCTTGGCCAACTCATAATTATCGGCCTCTTCTACACTCATAAATTGATAGACCAGCTTATGCTCTTGGAGTTCTTGGGCAAAATGTTCGGCCAAGACCTTTTTGGTCCTTGCCTCGATTGTATTACAAGTTTTGCAGCGACGCTTAGTATAAGTTTCTAAGAGAAAAAGATGATAAGGAGGACGTTCGGCCTCTTCAACAGTGGGTGGAATAGCCGCTTGTACGGTTTGGGGAATTTCTGCGGGGGGCGTAGCCTCTCCACAGGCAGAAGCGAAAAGAACGATCAAAAAGAAGGGAATAGAGAGCGAAAGTAATTTCATAACGAGCAGTTTTCTTAGCGGCCTAGCGCTGCGGAGGGGGGGCGCGAAGCGCCAGACCAAGGCGGCTTGCCGCCGCAGGGCCGAGCAGACCTGCGAGCCCCGCAGCATAGCGCCGCAAGGCGAAGCCGCAGTGGAGGCCCCAAAAGATGATTAAATTAAATAAGGGGCTACTGCATTAAATAGGAAGCCCAATAAAATAATGAGTAGGGCGACTAGGCTAAAAAAGAGGACAATGAGTCGCCATTGCATGACCTTTTTAAGCAACATGGCCTCGGGAAAAGACAGGCCAATAGTGGCCATCATAAAGGCCATAGCCGTGCCCAAGGGAATACCTTTTTGGATGAGTACCTCGAGTAAAGGCAAGATACCCGCAGCATTGTTGTAGAGTGGAATAGCGAGGACCGTAGCTAGAGGCACCGACCAAAAGCTGTTTTTGGGCAAATAGTTTTCGAGAAAACCCTCTGGTGTATAACCATGTAAAAAGGCGCCTAGGGCAATACCGACCAAAATATAGGGCAGCAACTTTTTGAGCGTGCCCAGAGCCTCTTGCCAAATAGCCAAAAAATTGGGTTTCCCAGCCTTAAACTGCTGTTGTTGAACCGCCTGAGTTTTGGCCAAAGCCTCTTGTAGCCAGGGGCTCAGCCAGCTATCTAGGCGAAACAAAGCAATGCTCCAACCCGCCAAAATGGCCAGCGTCATAGCGGCAAAAAGGTAGAAGAGCGTAAACTTCCAGCCCCAGGCCGCCAGAAAATAGGCCAAGGCAATTTCATTGACCAAAGGCGAGACAATCAGAAAAGTGAAGGTCAGGCCCAAGGGCAGGCCGCCACGCAAAAAGCCAATAAAAAGCGGGACCGAAGAGCAAGAGCAAAAAGGCGTAATGGCCCCTAAGAAAGCGGCAAAAACATAATCGAGGCCAAAAAGCTTATTCTTACTCAAAAAGCTACGGATGCGGGCCGTGGGCAAATAATGATTGACCAAGCCCATCAGTTGCGTAATGAGCAAAAGCAGAATAATAATCTTGACGCTATCGTAGAGAAAAAAGTGTAGGGCCGCCCCAAATGGCGAATCGACCGAAAGGCCAATTAGACGAACAAAATAGGCCGCCCCATCTTCCAAAAACTGGAACATCCTAGTTGGCGTTTAGCAGTTTGGCCAGCTCCTGCTTAGAAGGAAGGCCCACAAAAGAAGGCTTTTCATCAATGACCAAGGCAGGAGTGCCCATGACATCATAAGCCATAATATCCATGATGTCCTCTACCTTTTCTAGCTCAAAATCAAACTGATGCTTAGCTTTGTAGTCCGCAATCAGTTGGTAGAGTTGCTTGCATTTGGCACAGCCCGTGCCCAAAACTTTAACAGATTTCATTGTATTGTATTTTTACGATTTAATGTGATGATATAGCTTTTGAGCAGCTTATCAAGTGATGTATATTACAGATGGCCATAATATTTTCCTTTGAGGTAGAAAGCCAAGCGGACCAATAAAATAAGGGCGGGAACCTCAATCAATGGGCCCACAACAGCCACAAAAGCGGCAATAGAATCTAGGCCAAAAAGGGCAATAGCCACCACAATAGCTAGCTCAAAGTTGTTGCCTGCTGCCGTGAAGGAGACAGCCACATTCTGATCATAAGGGACCTTTTGCCAGCGGCTAATGAAGAAGCCCAATAAAAACATCAGAACAAAATAGAGGCTGAGCGGAAGAGCCAAATGCAAAACCTGCAAGGGCAATTCAATAATGATATCTGCCTTGAGCGAAAACATCAAGACAATAGTAAATAAGAGGAAGAGCAGCGTTAGCGGGCCTATCTTGGGCAAAAACTTTTGCTCATAATTGGTTTTGCCCCAATATTTTTGCCCTAAAAAGCGGCTTAATCCACCTAGCGCAAGGGGAATTCCTAAATATATGCCCACCGTTTTGAGCAAATAATGAAATGGAATTTCTGGAATCTCATCTAGCTCAATGCCTAGCCAAGCTGGCAAATAGTTAATAAAAAATAGCGCATAGGCCCCATAAGCCAAAAGTTGAAACAGGCTATTGAGAGCCACCAAAGCGGCGGCATATTCTTTATTTCCCTTGGCCAAATCGTTCCAAACCAAGACCATAGCAATACAGCGGGCCAAGCCAATGAGAATAAGGCCCGTCATATACATAGGTTGATCGGCAAAGAACAAAACCGCAAGGCCAAACATCAGAAAGGGGCCAATTATCCAGTTGAGGACCAAAGAAAGCCCCAATACCTTTGTATTCTTCAAAAGCGCTGGCAATAGCCGATAGTCTACCTTGGCCAAGGGCGGGTACATCATTAAAATCAATCCAATAGCTAAAGGGATATTCACTTCTTGATATTCCCAACTAGCCAGAATTTCGCCCCAATTGGGAATAAATTTCCCCAACAGTAGCCCTAGTAACATGGCCATAAAAATCCATACGGTCAGGTATTTATCTAGATATTTCATTTTAGCTGCATTTACTAAAAATATAAAAGAGGTCTCGCCCTATTTCTTCTGCTCTTTGACGATATACAAAGGCCGCTCGATCTTGGCCATCTACCTTAGAAGGATCCTCATAAGGCAATGAAAAACGCTGATAAGCCTCAGGTAAATAAGGACAGTCCGCCTCTACTTCACTACAAAGCATAAATGCATAAATGGGCACTTCGCTCTGCGCATTTATAGCCCAAAGTTTACTTTCTAGGCGACTCCCCTTCCCCTCAGCCCAATATAAGTGCCCCTTAACTAGTGAAAAGCCCAACTGCTGAAGGGTAGCAGTAGTTTGAGCTGCCAAAGGACCTACCACTGTTCCCGCAGAATGAATCTGAAAATTCAACCCAAAATAATGGTTGAACAAATGCGCCCAAAATTCTGCAAATTGACTTCTTCGGCTGTTGTGGCGACACACAAAATAAAGCTGGCTACCTTTTGGCGCAGCCCTTAAGGCAGCTATAATTGAAGCAAAACGATCAGGAGGGTAATACCTAACCTCTTTATCTAATTGCTCAATTTGCTTGAGAAGTTTTGGATAAATAGGCATAGATTTTCAATTTAACAGCAGCCAGAGTTTGGTCCACAACAAGAAGATTTTTTCTCCTCCTCAAAGGAAATCCCACAAGCCTCTTTGGCCAAACAATCTGTTTGCTTAGCATTCAGAATAAGCTGCCCAGAGGCGTTTAGGTCTAGCCAATAATACTCTAAACTCTGCGGTCCCTGATACTCTACAGCCAATTCTAAATCCGCCAATTGCAGCTTTTCTTCTGCCAACTCAATGATTTTAAGCATTTTGCTAGGCGCCAAACGATGCTCTACATCATTATCCACCCAAAATTGTAGGACCAACTCCTTTTGTTCTCGGAGCTGTCCACCACAATCCATAAATCTTTTTTGAACTTCTCCCAACTCAGTCAAATGAAAATGCGCGGGAATGGGCTGCCCGTCTTGTTGCAAAACAGTAAGGTCTTCAACTTGCCCCAAATAAGTTTTTAATGCTGATAGTTTCATGATATCGTATTTTTACGATAGATTAGGTAAAAAGAAAAGGCCATTTCGGCCTAACAATCGTAAAAGTACGATAAGTAATTTAACTTTCTAGCTTAGCAGCAATTTTTATCAGAATTTAACAATTCTGGGCCTGCGATCAGTGGACCTAGGGTGTTTTGCAGCTTTTTCCAGCCTGCTTTATTGATACAATAATTACGGCGAACCCCCTCAATATTTCCTTGAATCAGGCCAGCTTCCTTCAGGGCCTTAAGGTGTTGGCTAACGGTAGCTTGGGCCAAGCCAAGCTCCTCCACCAAATCGCTAGTAATGCAAGCATTGGCAGAAATGAGGCGCTCTAGAATAGCGATTCTAGCGGGATGCGCTAATGCCTTAGCCAATTTGGCCATTTCGTTTTGCTCGCTACTAAAAAGCTCTGTTTTGCTGCTCGCCATAAGTTATTTTTTAGATTTCTTTTCCTCTTCTTCCAAGAGTTCTTCTTGTTCTCGAATGTAGGCTTCAATCAATTTATCTAGAATTTGCCGCATAGGTTTTTTCTCCTGTCGGGCAATAGTTTTAAACTGATCAATTTTCTTACTATTGAGCACCACCGTAAGCCGTCTTGTTTTCTGCTTTGCTTTTCGGCTACCGTTAGTTTCTTGTTCTTCAGGGCTTTCCGGAATAGTTCGTCGGAGTAAAAGCTCTATCCCCACGGCTTTTTCGCCATCTTTATTTTGCACAACGCCCCTTTTCACTTCGGCCACCGAGGTGCCTTCTTTCCCAAAAGAGCTCTCAATACTTTCCTTAAAAAAGCTCTCTAGGTTATCGGCAAAAGATTTTCGGCTACTTTTACGTTTTTTGCCTGTTTTCTTTTTGCTTTTCGGGCTGCTTTTCTCCTCTTTTTCTACCGTCAAAACAGAGGGATTATCTTGGGCATTATCCTCATAGAGGGTGTGCTCAAACAATGATTCAAGGTCGGTAGAAAAGGATTTTTTATTTCGCTTAGCCATGATGCGGATACAATTGGAGAGGGCAGTTAAATAGAGGTAGAGGAAGGTATTTTGGGGCTTCCCCTTCGGCCCTTTGGGCCTTCGGGTCGGGCTGTGTCGGGGCTCGCAAGTCTGCTCGGCCCTGCGCGGGCTTTGCCCGCTAGGTCTGCGGCTTTGCCGCCCCCCTATCCATCCCTAAGCCGGCGGCTTCGCCGCCTCTAGGTCCAGAGGGTATTCTTAGAGAAGAGCTTCTCGTATAGCAATATAGCAAAAAAATTCTTTTCTGCTTCTTGCTTCTCTCTGCATAAGGGCAAAAGGCGGCATTTTGTTCCTTTAGGGCCTAGTTTTAGGCGGCGCAGCCGCCTGCGAGCGCAGCGAGCCATGGCCCAGCGCTGCGGAGTGGGTGGCCGAAGGCCAGACCGAAGCGCTGCAAGCGCTGACAACAAGGCTGAAAGCCGCAGTTCGATGACCGAAGGGAATAACGGCCGAGCAGAGAGCGAGCCCCGCAGCATAGCGGCGGCCGCCCCCCTATAAAGGGCGGCCGCGGGCCCCAAAAACAGTTAGTAGAGCTCTTCTTCTTCCTCTTCTTCTGTATCTGGATTATTTATATAATCAATAGCATCTTGGGCCATTCGGCTATTGGGGTATTCGGACAATACGCGTTCGTAGGCGGCGCGGGCTTCTTCCCAGCGGTCTTCCTGAAAATAGCAGAGGGCATAGTTAATCAGGGCCATTTCCTTATAGCTCATATTAGAGATACTGAGGATAAAGAAAGAGCGGTAATCGTCTAGCCAGGCATGCTGTTTAAAATAATCGTAGCTACAGCTAAAGGCCTGTCGGGCCAGCTCATAATCTTCATTTTGCAGGGCCTTCATGCCCGAGCGATGATGATGAGGGATAATATTTTGGAGCAAAACAGAGAGGCCCAAATAGAGCAGGGCGCCCAACCAAGGCGCCATATCCCAGCCCAAGCCAAAGGCTCGGAGCAAAGCAATAAAAAGGGCAAAAACGATAAGGTGAGGCCAAATGGCCATCCACTTAATTTGTCGGAGTAAAGTGAGCATAAATTAGATTGTCCAGTCCTTGCCCTGCGCTACCTGCCAAGCGGCAAAGCCACCTCGCAAGGCATAGAGCTGCTTAAAACCATTATTGTACATCACCTCGCAGGCTTTGGCGGCCCATTGGCCCTGCTCGCAATATACAAAATAGGGCTGGTCTAGATCTAGGCCATGTAGAAATTCTACAAACTCTGGCCTTTGCTCAAAATTTACCAATACCGCATTGGGGATACTATCTCGACCCAGAGCGGCATTGCCTCTAATATCTAGCAAAATGGCATTGGGGCGCTGCTCTAAGGCCTGCAACCAATCCTCAATGTCTAGATTATAAAAAGGCGGAAGCTGCTGTTTTTGTCTTTTTCCTCGAATAAAAAACAGCCAGATAAAAATGGCAGCAACGGTCAGTACCGTAGCAAAAAAAACAGGATTCATAATAAAAGTTATTCTTCTTTTGCTCTTTAGCGCTGCATTTAGGAGGGGGAGACCCGGCAGCGGCCAGCCCAAAATGGCTGGCCGCAAAGCTGAGTCTATGGCTTAAGTAGAAAAAGTAAATTATACTTTGGCTACTTCCCAAGCCATCATACCTCCGTCCAAATTCGTGACTTTGGCATAGCCATTTTGGGCCAAAAATGCGCAGGCACTAGCTGAACGACGGCCAGAGCGGCAGTAAATGTAATAAGATTTGTTGGCGTCCAATTTAAGGACCTCCTGTTGGAAATTGTCGTCGAAGAAGTTGAGCTCAATCGCTCCCTCAATCTTACCTTCGGCAATCTCATCGGGAGTGCGTACGTCTAGTACAACAGCGTTTTCATCGGCTTCAAAGGCTGCCTTAAATTCGGCAGGACCTAGATTAGGAAAGCTCATAGTTTCTATCATTTAGCAGTTAAAAGAATGTCCACAAGATAGGGCTTTCCCGCTAACTACAATGTGACTTTGTTCCTATAACGCTTTTTTGCCCAAGAGGTTTTATTGTAGGAGGTTCCGCTCTTCGGCCTCTTGCAAGGCAGAATGCAAAATAACGGGCTCCGACTTCTTGTCCATCCGCAAAACTAACATCTGTACTAGGGTAGAAAAGGCAATGGCAAAGTACAAATAGCCCTTAGGTATTGCCTCAATATGGAAGTCTCCAATTGCCGCATGGGCCAAATGTCCACCCTCTGCAATCAACATAAAAGAAATGAGGAGCAAAAAGGATAGCGCCAGCATCTGAATCGATGGGTGCTTATTGATATAGCGACCAATTGGGCCAGCAAAGGCAATCATAATCAGTACCGAAAAGATAACCCCCAAAATCATGACCGGCAAGGCGTTCAAATCGCTCTGTGTCAGGTCTTGGGTCAGGCCAATAGCCGTTAGAATAGAGTCTACCGAAAAGACCATGTTGATAATGGTAATCTGTATAATGACATCCATCAGCTTGGCTCCCGTTCCATCGTTGTTATCGGGGTTGTGCCCCTCCAATTTATGATGAATCTCCTTAATGGTTTTGTAGAGCAAAAATACCCCTCCCAAAATTAAGACAATCGCCTGCCCATTGGGCTGTGCATGAAAACTCAAAATGTGGAGGTCTCCCCAGCTAGCCGTGAGGTACTGCAACATAATAGAGATACCAAACAAAAGAATCACCCGAAGCACCATCGCCAACAATAAGCCGATATTGCGCGCCTTGGGCTGCTCTTCCTTAGAAAGCTTGTTGGCCACAATCGAGATAAAGACAATATTATCAATCCCCAAAATAACCTCCATAAAGGTCAAGGTCAATAGGGCTGTCCAGGCCTGTGGCGAGGCAATCAGTTCCGCTAATCCTTCAAACATAATTTATTGGTCCGTTTTCATCTTGCTAATAAATTCATCCAATCGAGCTTGGGCGGCTTTCAATTCTTCCTCATAAGAAGGCACTACCGTCCCCTGCCCAGGCATCGTTTCTACATAAACAGAGGTAGATGGGAAGGCAATCTGTACCCCCAGGGCCTCTGCTAGCCGCAAGATAGCAAAAATAAGCTCTTCTTTCCAAGCTAATTCCTGCGCCCAATCATTCGTCTTGAAGTAGACCATAAAGAGCACATCCAAGGAAGAGGCCCCCATGTTATTCAAGTGAATATAGACGTTTTCTTTGTCGGTATGCGGATGCACTTCATGCAGTCTTCTCAAGCCCTGAATAAAGGTTTCTATTAGGGCTGGCGGCGTATGATAGGCCAAGCCAATTGTAGTATTAAAACGACGCATCTCCCGCTCGCCAAGGTTGTTAATGGTCTCATTCATGAGGTTGCCATTGGGCACCGAAATAACCGAGGTGTCCATGGTCTTAATTCTCGTCGACCGAAAACCAATGTCTGTGACGGTCCCCGTTACCGAGCCCACACTCACAAAGTCCCCGATCTGAAAGGGCCGATCGGCATAAATCATCATAGACCCCAAGAGGTTGCGCAGGGCTTCTTGGGCCGCCAAGGCCACGGCCAAACCACCCAGTGAAAGTCCCGCCAATAGAGCCGTTACATTCACACCACAAACACTGAGGGCATGAATAAAGGCCGCCGCAATAATCAAGGCATTGACGATCCGTATAAAGATGGGCAGCAAGTACTCATCGGTGGTGGTTTTGGTCTGGCTGGTCAACCACTCCAAATAAGATCGGAAAAAAGCCAAACTACGCATGGCCAAAACTGCCACCAAAACGGTGTTCGTTAGCTTGAGCAATAAGAGCAGATAAAAGCTCAAGCCAATGGGCAATTGCAATACGGGCACAAAGGTATAGACAATATAAAGGACCAAAAGGTAGCTCAAGACCTTGGCCATCCGAATGACTTGCTTCTCATCAAAATGCCCCTTGCCCAAACGACTGTTGGCCAAAAAGTGTATGGTCCAGCTAAATAACCTAGAGATAAAGGCATGTAGAATAAAACTTAGGGCAATCAAAATTAACATCCCCAAATATTGCCAACTGGCCAAGCCCATAAACCGCTGCTGCCCCAATTGGGGCAATAAGCCCAACAATAAATCACTCCCAAAGGGGTAAACTTGCTTGTGCAGTTGCGGAATCGCCCGCTCTGTCTCTCTCGAATAATGCCATTTACCCGATATTTTATTGCGCTCCAAGTATACTTCAGGTAGCTCTTGCGGATAGGGAATATAGACGTTTTTCTGCCCCACAGAATCCTTATACATGGGGTCTTCTGGTATCCGACTCAAAGAGACCCGCAGGCCTTTTCCATCCCAAATTTGCTTGAGCTTTAAGGCCAAATCTTGGCCCGCCTCGCCCCGCTTATAAAAGGGCCTAGCCGCCATGCTGGCATCATAATGCTCGGCCTGCAAGTAGTATAAATGGGTATAAATGGCATCATAGGGCGTCAGCAAATTGGCCGCTGGCTTCTCCGAGGGGTCCCCCTCCTGCCCCCAAGCCAATACAGGCAGCAAAAGAATAAGTACTAAATATAACCGCTTGTTGATGAAGCGCATAAGTGTTTTTGTTTTATGTTTTTTTTATTCGAGCACAAAGTTAAGTTTTCTTCAGCGCTTAGAAAAGCTTCTATTCTTAAGTTTATGTTTATGTTTTTTGGGGCCTGCCGCCTTCGGCGGCCGGGCTGTGCACTGGCTCGCAAGTCTGCTCGGCCCTGCGGGGCTTTCGCTGCGCTTCAGCCCCTGGGTCTGCGGCTGCGCCGCCCCAGTTACCATCCCTAGGCCTGCGGCCCCTTCGGGGCCTGTAGGACCCAATAAGGAAAGGTCCAAAACTTAGGTTTTGGGCCTTTTTCTGTTTTGCAGGAGTACTTTTAGCCATCGAGAGGGGTTCAGCTACCCATCGGGAGGGGTACACATACCCCTCTGGAGGACTTTAGCTAGCCATAAGGAGGATTTCACATACCCATCGAGAGGGGTACAGCTAGCCGTCGAGAGGGGTACAGCTAGCCGTCGAGAGGGGTACACTTACCCGTCTAGAGGGGTTCCTATACCCATCAGGAGGGGTACAGCTACCCATCGAGAGGGGGGCAGCTAGCCCTCCATAGGGCTACTCCTAATCATCAGGAGCATTTCTGGACCTCCGAGCGAGGACCTCTCCTAGTCCTCTATAGGGCTGCTGTACATTATCTTGAGGGCTAGCGCTAATCCTCCAGAGCAGTCTTCCTAGTTATCAGGACCATTCTTTTACCTAAAGAGGAGGACTTAGGCTAGTCATCGGCAGGACTTGTACTGCTCCAAAGGAGGACCTATAGAGGTCCTCTAGAGCAACTAGGCCTATAGTATAGAGGACTTAAGTAAGTCCAAAAGAGGAGCTACAGAAGCCCTATCAAGGACCTCCCCTAGCCCAAGCGAGGACTTACTCAAATCCTCTTGATAACCTATACAACCCCAAGAGAGGAGCTCACTAAGTCCTACCGAGGGGGTTCAGTACTCCTCGCCCTTATTTCAGCTAAAAGATGGGGGTATTTGCTATTATCGCCTAGGGGCTTGTCCCTAGGCGCAGAAAGGGGAAACACAAAACATTGAACAGTCTCCCTTCTTCCTAATTGGCATATATATTTGCTAGCTGCAGTGGGAACTAATCAGCCAAGAGCAGCATTCTAGCTCTCCGAATGAGTAAACCAAAGAATAATGGAAACAAGTGTAATTTTAATCTTCTCTATTCTAGAGGAGTTTTCAGAAAGACAAAAAGAGGTCTCTGCTTTTAAGCTCTATACCGGTCGTAATATAGATTTAGTTTGTATTCATGCACAGGATGATCCTAATATTGATGATACTTGGTATGGCGGGTCTAAATATATGTCTCAACATATTTTAATGGGTGCCTATAAATCTCTAGAGATTGATAAATTCATTGCTCATCTAAAGACTGAGGTAAATTGGGAAGAGCCCGAGGAGGTCCAGCTACTAGTTTATGATAATAGAACTGGAGATGAAATTTATAGACTCATCAATATCTTTGAGGCCAAATAGATGTAGTACACTCGGCGGCAGTTGACTTAATTGGCTGCCGCTTTTTGCAGAGACCAACTGATTATGCTAGTAAAATGTAAAATTAACTCCCAAAAACAATTAGCCCAATCATCTTCTAGTGCTTGGATTAAAAAGCACTTTAAGGACCTTTACCCCTATGGGATTGACTTGGAGTTACATCATAATTATGTGGTGCATGCGATACAGTATTACCAGATTCCCTTTGTATACATTTATACTAGTTATGTCAATTTCCCAAGACCTTATCCCCTAGAATTTTTTGAAGTGGTTGATGCTCGGCTCTCTAAATACTTTTGTTTTGGAGAGATTCAGGGTTGTCCTATTAGTAGTAGCTTAGACCCCTTCATTAGTTTTAAGGAGTGGGCCGAGAATCCAGATTTCTTCAGTGATCTTGTTGAGGGAGAAGACTACACCAAAGTAGCCCAAAACTATAAGGAGAAACTAGAGGTAGAATTTTTCAATCCCAACCTCAATATTAGTGAAGAGTCAGCTATCATCTTAGATCCCAAGATGAGCTGGTTATTTTGTCCCGCTTGTACAGAAAGTTGGGAGGTCCAGACAGCTGATGAGATGACGGTTTGTCCCAGTTGTGAGCTGTATTATCATAATCCCTTTATAAAAAATGCTGGGGAGGAGTCATAATGCTCTTCCTAATGAGAAGCATAAAAGCCGTTAAACAAACTAGCCAACAACCTTTTATGCCATGGGCTGAAGCCCATGATTGCGGGTCTATGCAAACTGGCGGGCTAAAGCCCTTGCTTGCTATAAATGATATGGGCCTATGGTTGAAACCATAGGCCCATATTTTTTTTGCAGCTGGCCAAGCTAGTTCATTTTATGAGGGTTTTAACCCTCATTCATCAATCATTGCGGAGCAATACCATGCTTGCTGTAGGTTTCAACCTACAGTAAAAAGGGCCAAAGGCCCGTCGGCAAAGGCCAAATGAAAGCCCTGCCACTTCTATCCTTTGCTTTAATTTCTTGCTATTCTGCGTTATTTTTCTCAGCCATAGCTACGGCTATGCCTTTAAAAAATGCCTTGACTAGCCTGAAATTTTTATCAAAGGATGGCCGAAGCGCAGAACTTCCATTCGGCCTAGGGGCCTGAAAGGGTGGCCGCAGGCCAGACCGAAGCGCGCAGCGCTGAAGGGCCGAGCAGACCTGCGAGCCCTGCAAGGGCCCGGCCGCCGAAGGCGGCAGGCCCCAAATCCTAACCCACTACCCCACTTACCTTAATCAGATAGACATCTTGCAATTGTTCGGCTCGGCTAGCTGGGTTGAGGAACTTAGCCGTTAGTCTGGTCACATGAAAGTGATCAAAATGCTTAATCTTCTCGTAGCGGATGCCAGCTTTATCGAGTTCGGCCAAGCTTTTCCCACGGATGAGGATGATCCATTCGGCTTGTCCAGCGGCGGTTTCTATGTCCTTAGGCGAATCAAAGACCTTGGCCAGCTTGCCCAGATAGAAATCAAAAGAATGTTGAGAGAAATCATAGACCCCTACATTTTGCTCGGCCAAGCCCTCTTGGACCAGATAATGAGCCGCCTCAGAGCCCGACTGATAGGGCAAAAGCGCTTGATAGACATGGGCATTCATGCCTATATTCACGATAGCCATGGCAAAAACAGCGGGTAAGACCAATTGCATAGGGCGCTGCTGCTTGAACTTAAAATAAGGGATAAAGCTAGCTAGAGCCGCCAGAATAAGTAGGGCCAGCAACCAAATCGGGGCGCCAGGGAAGGCCCAGCCCATCAAAAGAGCCAAAAAGGCCAGAGCCGCAGTATGCAGGACAATACTTTGCCCCAAGGCCAAGGGCCAAACCCAAGACTTGCTCGACTTGGCCAAATTCATTAACTGATGAGCCACCAAAACGGCCATCATGCCATACATCGGGAAGATATAATGCGGTAACTTATAACGAGAAAAAGAGAGGGCAATAAAAGGGAGAACAAAACCGCCAAGCGTCAGTAATTCGACCTTTTTCCCCTGCCAAAACTCTTGCAAACGGCGCAGCATGGCCCAAACCGCTAGGGCCGACCAAGGCAAAAAAGACCATAAGAAGGTGTGGACAAAAAAGAACTTTCCGCTATCATTGGCCCATTCATTTTCTCCAGTGATACGGCCAAAACTTTGCTTCCAGAAAAAGAAATAAATCCCCTCCCAATCGGGAAACTGCAGATAGAGCCCATACAGCATAGGCGCCAAAACCAACAAGACAATAGGTGCACCGAGCAGCCACTGCCAACGGAAGAGCATCTTCCAGTTTTTCTGCCCCAAAAGATAGCAGCCAATAGCGGCGCCAGGAACCACCGCCCCCAATGGCCCCTTGGCCATCATGGCAAAGCCCACTGCCACAAAACCCCAAAACAAATGCTTGAGTTGGGCCCCATTTACGTACTTCACCAACTGCCAGATGGCCAAGATAGAAAAGTTGGAAATCAGCGTATCGGTACGCACATCATGATTAAACATCAGCCAAGCTTGGGTGCTGGCCAAAATTAGGGCCGCCAATTGGCCCGTTTGCTTATTATAAAGCTCCTTACCGAGTTGGTAAGTGGCCCAAAACCCCATAATTGAAGAGAGGACCGAGGGCAATCGAAAGGCCCATTGAGAGACCCCAAAAATGGCATAAAACAAAGCAGAAGACCAAAATAAAAGTGGCGGCTTATCCAAATAATCCTTTCCCTTATGATGTACTTGCAACCATTCTCCCGACTGCAACATCTCTTGACTAATAGAGGCATATTGGGCCGAATCCACATCCATAATCGTGACCATAAAAAGCCCCAAAACATAGGCGAGGGCCAAGGCCGGCCAGGCCCATTTATAAGCTGTAGGCTGCATAAAATGCCGTTTTTGATATTTACAAAACTGCGCAAAAGTAGTACTTTTAAACTAGATTCATCGGCTATTATGGGGGCTTGCTCGGAAAACCCCCACAAACTGAAGCCCTTTAGGGATGATTTTGTAATTTTACTAGCTGTTTAGCCGATTCCCAAAAATGAGGAGCATTACGAACTGTTCTTTTCTTTTTTGGGGCTGCCCCGCCCTGCGGGCGGGTCGGGCCATTGCGCAGCTCGCTGCTCGCTCGGCCCTGCAGCGCTTTCAGCGCTTTGGTCTGCCGCCTGCGGCGGCCCTGCTACAGCCCCTCAGCCTGCGGCGGCTTCGCCGCCTGTAGACCGCAAAAACAATCCCCCAACATCCAATTTTATCAAAACAAAATACCAATACTATATGCTTGCCCAAATGACCAATGGCGAACAACTAAAAGCACTACTAGACAGCCCTAAAAACATTGTCATTAGTGGCCATGTCAACCCCGATGCCGATGCACTGGGATCTACTTTAGCCCTTTATCACTACCTACAAACCCTAGGACATCGGGTGCAGGTAATTATGCCCAGTGAGCTGCCTCAGATGCTAGACTTTATGCCTGGCTTTCACCTTATTTGGAACTATGAGCGCAAACAAAAAACAAGTAATACCACCATTCTACAAGCCGATATTCTCTTTTCTTTAGATTACAGCGCCTTGGACCGTTTGGACAGTATGGAGTCGGTCTGGCGAAAGGCCACTGGCTACAAAGTACTAATTGACCACCATATGCAGCCCCAAGACTTTGCGCAAAGTCGGCTTTGGCGGACCAGCTCTAGCTCTACCGCAGAATTGGTCTATGACTACTTTGCCGAATTGGGCGCATTGGAGCAGGTCCCCTTAATGGCCTTTGAATGTCTTTATGTGGGCATCCTTGGCGATACCGGTCGTTTTCAGCATGCCACCAATGCTCATCTTTTCCGCATCATTGCAGATATGACCGAGCGAGGGCTCAACAGCAACTACATCACCAACATGATGACCAACTCCTTTAGTGAGAAGAAAATGCGTCTTTTGGGGCATTGCATCAATAAAATGAGCTTTTTGGAGGGCCTAGATGTTGGGTACATTGCCCTTAGTCAGGCCGAGCATCAGGAATTTAACATTCAGCGGGGAGATTTAGAGGGCGTAGTGAATACCATCTTACAAATTCGCAGAATTAAGGTAGCGGCCTTAATTACAGAGCGGAAAGATCGGGTAAAGCTCTCTTTGCGGTCCAAAGGAGATTTCTCTGTACAGGAGGTCTGCAAAAACCATTTTAATGGTGGTGGGCATCGCAATGCTTCTGGGGGCATGAGTAGAGAGAGTTTAGAAGAAACATTAAATCGCTTTAAACGCCTGATGAATGAAGACTATGCTTCGGTTTTGCGTACTACTGCTAAGTAGTAGTTTATTTTGGTCTTGTCAAATTACTTGGGAGCAAGCGGAGGAGGGTTATGCCTTTCATACCTTAGCGGAGGGGCCGGTAAAAGGGCAGGTTCCTCAGTTTGGGGACTCCATTTGTTTTAGCTACAGTTTGGTATATCCCGATCGTGTAGAGCGGGGGGAGCGTTGTTTGATTTATCCGGTAAAAGCGCAGCGCAACTTCTTTTTGCACCCTTTGGTCCAAATGCATCAGGGCGATAGTTTGGCCGTTGTTTGGAACTACGGGCAGTTGGCCGAAGAGTGGCCAGAGGGGGCGGAACATTTTGCTCCTACAGACAGCGTACAGATTCAATACCGTTTAAACTACCTTTTAGATCGGCTTTCGCTCAAGGCGCAAAGGGAGCAAGACTATGCCCTAGCACATGGTTTTGAGCAGTTAGAAGACTGGAAAACCGAGAGTGCTCAGAAGCGGGAGCAGGCCGATAGTCTAGAAGAATTGCTTTCGGCCTATCGTTCGGCCTATTTGGCGGAGCAGCTTCAGTTTGAGCAGGCAGAAGAGGGCTTCTTTTTTCGTTTGCAGGGAGAAGGTCGGGGTGCAGCTCCAGCCTATTGGGCCTATTATATTTTATTGGAGCTAGAGAATGGCCAACGCCTAGACAACAACCTACGCCGAGGAGACCGTTTGTCTTTGGAAGCAGGGCAGCAGGGGCTACCGCCTTATTATCAGCAAGCCTTGGCCAAAATGCAAATTGGGCAGAGGGGCTACTTTATCTTCCCCAAAAGTAGAAAAGTCCTTTACCTAGAACTAGTTGCAGCAAAACAGCAAGCAGAATAAGCCCCAGCTATGTTTAGATCTACGGAACTACAGGCGGCAAAGCCGCCGCAGGCTGAGGGATGGACAGCAGTGGCCGCAGGCCAGACCAAGCGGGCGAAGCCCGTGAAGGGCCGAGCGACCCGACCAACGGGAGCCGACGCAGCGAAGCAAGTAACAGCGAGCTGCGACAACCAACGGGAGTACCCATCCCGACCCGGCCAACGGCCGGGGCAGCCCCAAAAAAAGAAAAACTACCTCTTCCTCCTCCTATTGCTGAGCAGTTTGCTATGGACCTCCTGCCGATCGGTTCCGAAGGGTTGGACGAGCTATCATCAGGGGAAATTTTGGTATAAACATAGCGGCCAGCAGCAGCGAAAAGGGCTGCGGCTGCCCAAAGAGGGGGACCAACTAGAGATTAGTTATAGCATTTGGAAGGGCGATAGTTTATTGTTAAGTTCGGCAGATCAGGCGGTGCCTGTATTGGTTGAAATGCCTTCGGCAGAAGCGCACAACTTATTTACAGAGGCCCTGAGTTTGATGGCCGAGGGCGATAGTTTGGAGGTTTTGGTATTGGCCAAAGCGGCTGCCGATATCTTGGGCCCCTATGCGGCAGAATTTGGAGAAAAAGAACGAGTGCGCTTTGGTTATCGGCTCAAAACATTAAAAAGCAAGGCGCAGTTGGCAGCAGAAATTGAGACCGAGCGGGCCCGCATTGCCCAGCGACGGCAGTGGGTACAGGCAGAATTGGCCAAAGACAGCAGTTTGAGTCAGTTAGGGGGGCGAGCTGCCGAGGGAATAAAATTTGAAAAGCTAAAGTCCACAAAAGGTCCAAAACTTCAGCTTGGGCAGTTGGCCCAAATCCAATATATTTGCCTGCTACCTAATGGCGACATCATAGATGACAGTTTCTTGAACATGCGTCCGATTTGGGTAGAGCTAGGCGACTTAAAAACGATTCGGGGTTGGTCTTTGGCCCTAGAAGAATTTGCAGAAGGCGAGCAGGGACTCATCTATCTCCCTTCGGCTTTGGCCTATGGGGCCTTGGGCAATCCGCCCTTTGTACCGCCTCATAGCCCTCTTATATTTTATATAGAAGTACTGACTACAAAATAAAAACAGATGATCAATCGCTTTTGGAAATACGGCCCTATGGGCCTGCTTTTTTTGCTCCTCATGGCCTGTTCCGCAGAGCGTTCGGCTCAGCAGAAAATCAAGGAATTGGAAGAGCGGGTAGCGGCCAGTTTGGAAGAGCAGCAACAAAACGTCTTGGTCAAAGACAGCTTGCTTGGCCAACTACTATTTGCCTATGCCGACTATAGCCAGCAATTTAAGGACGATCCGCAAACGCCCATTTATCTCTATAAAATGGGTAGTTATTACTATCGGATGCAAAACTGGAAAGAAGCCAGCAAACATTTAGAAATGGTCATTGACCAATTTGAAGACAGCAAAGCCTATCCAGAGGCCCTCTTATTGGCGGCCTCGATTTATGATAGTCCGCATGATCGAAACAATGAGCGGGCGGGACAGCTCTATGAAAAATACCTCAAGGCCTTTCCGAATGGAGAAGGACGGGCCACTGCCGAATTCTTCTTTAAGCCTGCAGAAGAAAAAATGGAAGCTCGGATTGGCGAGATGCAAAAGCAACTTCGCTCGGGCCCCAAAGGGCAATTGGATAGAGCCATGGCGCATAAACTCGTGCGGCAGTATCTGCATTATACCCGCAACTACCCCAGCAGCGAATTTAGTCCAGCCTACTGCTTTGAAGGCGGAAAACTGGCCTCTAGCATTGGGGAAAGTTATGATGCCGTACAGCTTTGGAAGCGTATTTATGAGCAATATCACGACTTTCACCTCTATCCGCAGACCCTTTTGCAATTGGCCCTAGAATATGAGCAGAAGATGCCCATTTTCATGCAGCAATATCAAAGAAAAAAGGAGTTTCGCTCGAAGATGCATGCCGATTTTGAGCTCGAGAAGCTCACGGAAATCAATTGGACCGAAGAAGCCCGCAAAATGTATGAGGAGTTTTTAGAAAAGTATCCAGAGCATGAGCTTCGCCCGCAGGTAGAGGCCTCTCTAAAGCTCTTGGGCAAAGACCCCAATGAAGTGGTTCAGAATTTTAGAATGCAGGTGGATAGCCTCAGAAGATTGCAACAATAAGATGAAGCCAGAAGCTGCTCAAAACCGCTTGGCCCAGGCCCTACTTGCCCTTTATGAAGAGCGAGAAGCCAGCACCATTGCCCGCTATATCTATGAGGACTGTTGGCGGGGCAAAACCCTAAGGGAAGAAGATTATTTGGCCCTAGAAGGCCGATTATTAGCCGCTGAACCCTGGCAATACGTAGTGGGAACAGCTGAGTTTTATGGCTATTCTTTTGCCGTCAATTCCGCCACCCTGATTCCAAGGCCCGAAACCGAGGAACTGCTTTACTGGATATTGCAAAGAGAAAATAAGCAGGCGCCACTTAAGGTCCTAGACATTGGTACGGGCTCTGGCTGTATGGCCATTAGTTTGGCCAAAAGAGCCCCCAATTGGCAAGTTTATGCCTTAGATTATAGCGCTGCGGCCCTAGAGATTGCCCAACAAAATGCGCAGCAGTTGGGGGCCAATGTTCAATTTATGGAACTAGATATTTTGGCGGAGGAAAACTGGGTAGAGCTGGCTGATTTTGACCTCATCATGAGTAATCCACCTTATATTGCCCCTTCCGAGGCCAAAAGCATGGCCGCCAATGTGCTCGATTATGAGCCGCATATGGCCCTCTTTACGGAAACAGAGGATCGGCTCGTTTTTTATCGGGAGATTATTCGCCTTTGCCAAGGAAAGGCCCTTAAAGAAGGCGGCAGCCTCTATTTTGAAGCCAATACCTTTTCGGCCCAAGAGATTGCCGAACTCATGCGGCCTAGCCTTCAGGAAGTGCAGATTATGCCCGATCTAGAAGGCCGTCCCCGTATGCTTAGCGGCAAAAAATAGGAAGGCTATGAGCATGTATTTTTTTCGCCCACCTTTTATCCCCAAGGATAAACATGATGATTTGGCGGTAGATATTTTGGCCCAAACGGAGGCCGAAATTTGGCTGCCCTTTGCCCATGAACTCCTAGAGTGGTTGCAAGATCGCAACTGGCCCGTTGCGCCCCTAATTGCGGAGGTATTAAAGGAGGAATTGCCCCAGCTAGAAAAAGAAATAGCCCATATTCTGCAAACAGAAGATGGGCATTGGAAATATGATCTCTTAATGCTTTTTGGGCCCGATTGGCCCCCTAGCTGGCGGCAGATGCTCGCTCCTTTGGTCTTTCGGCCCTCTCGGCTCGATTGGGAGGCAGAGGTGGACCAAATTGCCAGCGAAATCTATTTTGCCCCCTTCGATATGGAAGAGGTGCAGGGCCTGAGTTGGCGCCCCATGGAAGAGGGACACCCTCTGGCCGAAAAATTACAAGAACGCTTTTCGGCAGAGCTGCTCGCTAGCCAAGAAGAACCCAAGAACTGGCCCAAATGGCGGGGCCGCCTACAATTTGAATTGGCCGAAGAATTAGGCCTCGATATTTTGGTGCACTATCACTAGTTGCCGCCCGATCGCTTTGTCTGGCTATAGCCCCATTTCTTGAGCAATTCTAGCACTTTTTCCGCCTGTTTTCCCTGCACAATAATTTCCCCATCCTTGGCGCTTCCCCCCACGCCACAACTGGCTTTCAGCTTTTTGCCCAAGGCCTTGAGCTCCTCCTCTGGCCCTACAAATCCAGTGACCAAAGTGACTTCTTTTCCTCCTCTTTTCTTGCGGTCAATTTGCACTCTTAGGCGCTGCTGCTGTGGGGGCAACAACTCCTCCTCCAAAGGCTCATCATTCCATTCAAAATTGGGATCAGTCGAATAAAAGTTGAGTTTTTTCTTCTTCTTTGCCATCTTCCTTTCTGATTTAATTTTTTTTGGGGCCTCCGCAGCAAGCTGCGGCGCTACGTTTCGGGGCTCGCTATTCGCTCGGCCCTTCGGCGCTAGGCGCCTCGGTCTGGCCTTCGGCCACCCCTACACATCGCTAGGCCGACGGCCCTTCGGGCCTATTTCCAAGCTAAGGGAGAATTGGACCAAAGCTTGGCCAAAACAAATAAAAAAAGGTCGAAAATGCAAATTTGCATAATCGACCTTTAAGTGCCTCGGGCGGGACTCGAACCCGCACGGTGTCGCCACCACAGGATTTTGAATCCAGCGCGTCTACCAATTTCGCCACCAAGGCTAGAGAAAAACTTTGTTGCTTCCCTTTGGAAGCGTTGCAAATATAAGGCGGTTTTTCTTATTTCCAAATTTATTTAGCCCATTTCCTCTATTTTTTTCAAATTTTCTTTGATTCGGGCCAAATACTTCCGCTTATAGTGGTAGTCTAAAACGGGTTCAAGCAATTGATTTTCTTTGCTTTGGGCCAAATCATAGGCCTCAATGGCCTGTTTGATATTTTCTTTTAACTTTTTTTCAAAAGCCTGAATATCGGCTAAAATAGTTTGGTAAGCTTGAGCATCGAAATCAAACTGCAGCTCCATGATGGTTTCGTTAATCTCCATCATCTCCATCAAAAAAGCTTGCGGAAGGGCTGCATTTTGCCCTTCCTGCAAGAGTCCATGCAGTTCTAAGATATAGCGCAGGCGGCTATCAAATGCTTTAAGGACCTTATAAGCTTTATTGTTGAGCGTAGACTTTTCTAGGGCCTCTTCTTGTTCTTTCTCGCTACTTAGGCTATGAAAATCGGGATGAAAGCGTTTGCTCATTTGCAAATATTTGCGTTTGAGGGCTTTTTCATCCAAACTAAATTGCCGGGGCAGTTCATAAAACTCAAAGTAATCCATTAGAATCCGTTTACGCCGTTTACAGTAGTATATTTAAATTGGACCTTCTTTTCGGGATGAATAATTTTGAAGGCCGATTGGACCATCAGGGTGGCCTCATGAAATCCGCAGAGGATCAGCTTGAGCTTACCAGGGTAGGTATTGATATCGCCAATGGCAAAAATGCCGGGAACATTGGTGCTATAGTCAAAGGTATCTACCTCTACTGCCGAGCGGTTAATATTCAGTCCCCATTCGCCAATTGGGCCCAATTTGGGCGAAAGGCCAAAGAGTGGCACAAAATGCTCGGTTTCCAACCAATAATTATCGGCTCCTTTTTGCTTAATTTCTACGCCTTGCAGCTGCTCCTCTCCTTTTAGGCCAACGACCTGAGATTCTGTGAGCAGTTTAATGCGGCCAGCTTCTGCCAATTGTTCTACTTTCTCGACAGAGTCTAGTGCTCCTCTAAAGCCTTTGCGGCGGTGGACCAAAGTCAATTCTTTGGCGACATCCGCTAGGTAGATGGTCCAGTCTAGGGCAGAATCTCCTCCACCAGCAATGACCACTTTTTTATCGCGATAAAACTCGGGTTCGCGGATGATGTACTCTATTCCACGGTCCTCAAAGTCGGCAATATTAGCAATTGGGGGTTTGCGGGGGGCAAAGCAACCCAAACCGCCAGCAATGGCAATCACGGGCGCAATATGCACGGTCCCTTTATGGCTGGTGAGTTTGAAGCGGCCATCTTCTAGGCGTTCAATTTCTTCGGCTCTTTCGCCTAGGGTGAAACCAGGATTAAAGGGCTCGATTTGCTTCATCAAATTATCGATCAAATCGCCAGCTAGGACATCGGGAAAGCCCGGAATGTCGTAGATAGGTTTTTTGGGGTAAATCTCGGTCAGTTGGCCACCGGGCTGAGGAAGGTAGTCAATCAGGTGGCAGCGAAGCTTGAGCAAGCCCGCTTCAAAAACGGTAAATAGGCCCGTTGGTCCGGCACCGATAATTAAGATATCGGTTTCTATTACTTTATTTTCAGACATAAATGTATAATTCTTCTTAATTCAGCCGCAAAGCTCGCAAAAAAAATAGAGTTCTAAAAGGAATTTGAGCACTGCTTTCGTTCCTATTTAGATTCATTCTTAGCTAGAACAGCAAGGGGCTGGGCATTGTTTGTTTTGGGCCAATTATTTTTGCGGTTTTGCAGGGCCGAAGGCCCGCAGGCCTAGCGATGTGGAGCAGTGGCCGAAGGCCAGACCGAGCCGCTGAAAGCGGCGAAGGGCCGAGCGAACAGCGAGCTGCGAAACGTAGCGCCGACGAGCGCAGCGAGGCGGAGGCCCAAAAAAAAGCAGCGAGCTGCGACAACGACAACAAGGCCTTCAGGCCGCAGTTCGACGACCGAAGGGAGTAACCGCCGACGAGCGCAGCGAGGCGGAGGCCCAAAAAAAGCAGTCTCTATAAAAGAAACTGCTTCTTGTTTTTTAGACATCTTTGAGGGCCATCAGGCTAGCCTTTAGAAAATCGTTTAGATCGCCATCGAGTACTTTTTTGGTATCATGGCTTTGGTAATTGGAGCGATGGTCTTTAATTCGGCGGTCATCGAGGACATAAGAGCGAATTTGCGAGCCCCATTCAATTTTCTTTTTGTTGGCTTCTAGGGCGTCTTTTTCGGCTTGGCGGCGTTGAATCTCTAATTGATAGAGTTCGGAGCGCAACATTTTGAGGGCTTTTTCGCGGTTCATATGTTGCGAGCGTTCTTCTTGGCACTCTACCACAATGCCCGAGGGCAAGTGGCGCAGGCGCACGGCCGATTCCGTTTTATTGACATGTTGTCCACCGGCTCCGCTGGCGCGGAAAGTATCCCATTCGATATCGGCGGGATTGACTTCAATCTCGATACTATCATCGACCAGAGGGTAGACAAAAACCGAGGCAAAAGAAGTTTGGCGTTTGCCTTGGGCGTTGAAAGGGCTGGGACGGACCAGGCGGTGCACCCCATTTTCGTATTTGAGGAGGCCATAGACAAAAGCGCCATCAATTTCGATACTGACCGATTTGACTCCAGCCACATCGCCATCTACACGGTGCAATTCGCTATGTTTAAAGCCTTCTTTTTCGGCCCACATCTGGTACATACGGAGCAGCATACTGGCCCAATCGCAACTTTCTGTTCCGCCTGCGCCTGCTTGAATTTTGAGGATGCAAGAGAGCTCATCTTCGGCTTCATTGAGGGTGGCTCGAAACTCTAAGTCATCAATTGCTGTTAAAGCTTTTTGGTATTGCTCTTCGACCTCCTCCTCCGAGACCTCCTCTAGCTGATAGAAGTCAAAAAGGACCTGCAAATCTTCTAGATATTCGGCGGTAGCTTCATAGCGTTTGACCCAATGTTCTAGGCCCGCTATTTTTTTTAGAATTTGTTGCGCCCGCTCGGCATCTGTCCAAAAATTGGGGTCGTAAGTATGTTTTTTTTCTTCTGTTAACTGCATTTTCCGATTAGGGACGTCAAAGATACCCCCTAAGAAGACTCAAACGAGTTTGCAGCTGATCCAATTGGTCGCTAGTCATAGAATTTATTTTTAATGAAAGGAAAGGCCAAAGATAAAAACTTTTGAAGAATGCTGCTTTTTCTTTGGCCAAATAGGAAGATGGAAGGGGACAAAAAGGTTATCTTTGTGACAGTTTTCTGATCCCCCTAGAAAGTTAAGCTCTAAACTTGAATTTATAGATGCGTTTTTTTCTCTATACTCTATCCCTACTACTTTTGCCCCAATTGCTTTTGGGCCAAAGTGACCGAAAGCGCTACCGCTTTCTTTCTACCAATGAGCTATTTTTTGAGTCGGGCTCTTTTGAGCTAGACGCCCAAGATAAGGCCGAACTAAAGACTTTGGTAGAGAAACTGTCTGGGGAAGAGCTAGAAAAAATCATCATTCAGGCGCATACCGACTCTATTGGCAGTAGTGTACACAATAATGAGCTGGCCCAAAATCGGGCAAATTCGGTGGCCCAAGAACTACTTTTGCAGGGCCTAGACAGCAGTTTTATTGATGTTCGGACCTATGGCGAGTTTAGCCCAATTGCCAATAATGACACCGAGGAGGGCCGGGCAAAAAACCGCCGCGTCTCCATTTATGCCTTGGGCCCCTACGACCCGAGCCGCTTTCATGACAAATGCAAAATTAAGGGCCGATTAACCGATTCTAAAACCAATGCGCCCTTGGCCAATGCCCAGATCTTAATGGTTTGCATGGGCCGCCAAGATACCCTTTTTACGGATGCTGAAGGCTATTTTGAACAACTGTTAGGCGGCTTTAGACAACTGGAGCTTCGGGCTTATGCCAAAAATTATTTCTTTGCCAATCGCCTGCTCAAAACGCCCAAAACAGACTCTATTTATCTCGATATTCAGCTAGAACCGGCCCTTTTGGGCGGCAAGGTGCAACTTTCTGACCTCTATTTTCAGGCCGGCACCGCAGAGCTTTTGTCCAATTCAGAAAAAGCCCTAAACGAAATTGCCGATTTTATGCGCTATAATTCAACGCTCAAATTTGAGCTGGGCGGCCATATCAATAAACCCAATCGAGCCCCCGTTCCGCCCCAATCCCGCTCCTATCAACTCTCCGAAGCCCGCGCCAAGGCCGTTTATGACTACCTCATCCAAAAGGGCATCGCCGCCGAACGCCTAAAATATAGAGGCTATGGCAACTGGGAAATGATCCATCCCCGCGCCCAAACTGCCCTAGAACAACAACTCAACAGAAGGGTAGAACTCAAAATTATCCAATAATATTCAAGCAGTTTCTTTTTGAAGAGACTGCTTTTTTTTGGGGCTGCCCCAGCCTGCGGCTGGGTCGGGCCATTTCGCAGCTCGCAGGTATGCTCGGCCCTGCAGCCCTGCGGGCTTTGGTCTGCCGCCTGCGGCGGCCCTGCTACAGCCCCTCAGCCTGCGGCCCTTCGGGCCTGCAAAACCGCAAAAATGGACCAAGGCCAGCTGCTTTTTAAAAGCATTCTAAAAAAGGCTTCCTCTTCCCAGCAAAAAAGACTAAATTAAAGGCTGCCAAGCAGTTGGGGCAAGCCCCTCAACATACATTTACTACCTAATCAAGACATTACATTATGGCCGAAAATACCTTAAGCCTAGAGCTGCTGCCTTCTTTAAAGAAAGCAGAGTACGAAAAGCTCTTTAAGAAAATGCCCCTTTGGAAAAAAGCCAGCGCGGTTATTTTTCTACAGGACTACCGCCTAGCTGGCAAAAAAACGACCCTAGCGGTCCCTTACAGAAAGCTACCCGAAATGGTTGAAGCCTTCAAGAACCTCAAAAAAGAGGGCTTCCACCCTATCAAAAAAACGGCCGCCGCTAGCTTTAGCCTAGCACCCTCTGCCGATGGCTTTTTGGCCAAAGTAGATATCAAAAAAGGGGGGATGAGCAGCGAGCTGATTCAAAACAAAATGGCCGAGGCCTTTGGCAAACTAGGCATTACCCTAGAGTTTAATGCCCCCGAAGAAGAAGGAAGCGCTATTGCGGAGGAAAGTAGCGAGCTAGCCCCCTGGCAAGAGCATTTGGCCAGTATCAAAGGAGAGTGGTTGCCCGCAGTCAAAGCCGGAACAATAAGCCCTGAACAAATTGCCGCCATGCAAGCGGCCCAAAAAGAACTGGCCCAAGACAACGACCCCAATGCAAAAAGCTTGTTGCCCAAGTTAGAGCAACTCCTAGCCGCCGCTAATAAAAATACCGCCACAGAAAGCGATAACGAACTAGCTATTTTGGCCCAAAAGATTGAACGCCTTACCGAAGAAACCAAGAAAACGGTATTGGGCCAACTCAAAGCCAATAAAGCTACGGATAAGGACCTAGACACCATCCAACGCCTAGAAGATAATATCCAGGCTTTTCTCAAAGCTTATGAACAAGCTACAGCAGAAGAAAAAGCCAGCCTAGCCAAAAAAGCCGAAAATATTCGGAGCAAACTCTTGCCCCAAGCCCAAACCCTAAAGGAAAAAGTGAAAGCTCAGGCACCTAGCCAAGCCGAAGCCCAAGCTGCCGAAGCCGATTTTTCTGCCCGCCTAGAAGAACTAGAGGCCCTTATCGCCGCTAAGGAAGCCGAGCTAAAAGCAGCAGAAAAAGCCCTAGAGGAAAAACCTGAACCCGAGCCCCTGCCCTCAGGTGCCGATTTTCTTAGCTTCCTCTTTTAATTCACTCCTTTTAAACTAAAAAATTATGGGTTTCGGAGATTTTTTGTCTAAAGTCCAAGAAGGCCGCAAGGTCCTCGAATCGGTCCAGAATGAATTGGGCCAGCGCAAAGCGCAAACAGAACAACCAAAATCAAAAAAGAAAGCAGCCGATTTATTGGGCCGCCTAGACCTTATCCTAGAAAAGGCCGATAAAATTGAGCGAGAAGGCGTTGATGTAACTGACCTGCTCCAAATTGGTAGCGAAATCGCTAAGAATAGTGGCAACGAAAAGGTCCGCCAAGTCGCCGAATCTGTTAGTCAAGTTACTGCTGATGGTAAAATTGATGCCGAAGAATTGGTCCGCGAAGGCCTAGAAACAGTAGCCAATAATACCGATAACGAACTGCTCGACGAGCTCTCTGAACGAGCTGGCAGCATCTTAGAAGATGGCAAAATTGATAAAGATGAGCTTATTGCTGAAGGCCTAGATGCCATTGGCGAGCATTCGGGCAATGATAAGATTAAGAGTATTGCCGAGGCGGCCAAAGCTGTTTTGGAAGATGGCAAAACCGACCTAGGAGAAATCTTGGGCGTTAGCGCTGATGTATTCAAAGAAGAAATTGAAAAGGCTGGCCTAAGCGATTTGGTCAAAGAAGCCTCCGATATTTTTGATGGCGTAAACAGCCTCGATGAGTTTTTGGAAAGAGGAAAAGCCGAGCTCAAACGCCTAGCCGAATTGGCCGCCAAAGCCCTTTTGGACCAATTCATCAACAGCTTCCTCAATCAGGGCATTAGCAAGGAGTTTTTGCATCTGCAGCATACACCGCCTCGCCAAAAATGGGGCCGTCTGTCTATGGGCATGTCTATGGATATTCGCCTATCGGGAACCCTTTCGGGCCGTTTTACAGGCGCTGAGGTAGAAATCAATAGCCAACTGAGCAGCTCTGCCTGGGCCCAAGGCGACCTAGAGCTAGATTGCGGCTTTACTATTCCGGTAATTAAGAAAAAAGTAGAAGGGCATGCCAAAGCAAATGTAAGTGGACAGCTCGACTGCCAAGCAGATGCTAAGGTGACTTTGGGCCTAAAGGATAAGAGTCTAGTAGGAAAACTCTATCCCACCACCGTAACGACCCAGCACGATATGCTACTCAAAGTAGAGATTCCAGGCTATATCGTCAGTCTATGGAATGGCGCAGCCTCTTGGTCTTTTGGTTATCTCGACCCCATTGATGCTTTCTTTACGCATAAGTTGGGGAAATACGAGCTGCTCCAATTGCAGGTGCCTGGCTATGAAACGAGCTTCTCTATGCAAAGCCTCAGCTTTACGCATGGCCCCAAAGGCGACTTTAAGATTGAGCCCGGCAAGGATGTCGCGCCCATGATCCAGAAGTTTGAGCAATACCTACCATGGAATAACTAGCCTATAGTTTTGTCTTTAGGCTGGGGCTTTCCCCAGCCTATCGGCCTAGCGATGTGCAGCAGTGCGGCGCAGCCGCAGACCAAGGCCGTCAGGCCGCAGGGCCGAGCGATCAGCGAGCTGCGAAACGTAGCGCCGCAAGGCCGCAGGCCGCAGCGGAGGCCCCAAAAAATAAATTATCAACAGAAGAAAACGGAGATATGTCAATGCCAGAACTGCTGCAAGCTTTAGCCGAAGCGCGGCAAAGTGGAAAACCTGATGAATTGAATGAGTTGGCCAGAGCGGCCATTATTGCAGAACCTGCCGTAGATTTGGGGTATTATTGTTTGGCCGAAGCCCTCTTTTTGGCCGAGCAGTACCAAAATGCGGAAATTGCCTTGGCCAAAGCCATTGAGTTGGCCCCCGAAAAAGCCAGTTATTTGCTGCGCATGGCCAGCTATAAGGATGTTCAGGGACAGGCGGCGGCCGCAAGGATTTTATACGATAAAGCCCTTGCTTTGGAGCCCAAAAATTGGCGGGCGCTTTTAGGTTTGGCCCATTATCAATTGTTTGAGGCCCAAAATGTAGAGCGCGCCATTGAGTATTTGAATCAGGCGGAGCCTTCGGCTTTGGAAGAGCCCGATTTCTTGCGCCTCAAGGCCAAGACCTTGCTCAATATGGCCCAATTGGAAGAAGCTTTGGAGCTGATTGAGCGCTTGTTGGAGAAATCAGCTGATGAGGGCGCGCTTACGCTTAAGCTCAATGCCTTGATGATGCAGGCCGCCCCTTCTTTTAAGGAAATTAGCCTTACTTATAAAGCTTTGATTCAGGCGGCGGCGCAGCCCCTACCCTATTGGGTGGGTTTGGCCAATTACCTCTTGGCCGAAGAGCAATATAGTCAGGCCGAAAAGGCCTTCAGAAAGGCTTTGGCCATGGCTCCCACTCAGGAACAGTATGCGCTCAAAGGCTTGTTGGCGATCTGTTTGCAGGCCCAAGGCCAATATGCCGAGGCCCTGAACATTTATCAGAAAATGGAGCAAGAACAGCCTGAAGATGAGGAAATTTACATCCAGAAGTCGCTCTTGTTTGCCGCTCAAAAAGAGTTTGGACAAGCCGCAGCTGCTTTGGAGAAAGTGATTGCCTTGAGTACGGGCATGCCTGCTTTAGAATGGAATTTTAAGCGGGGACTTTATTTGCTAGAAGCTGGAGATTATGCTCCAGCCAAAGCTATCTTTGAAACCCTTTTGCAAGAATCGCTCTATGCTCGAGAAGCCGCTTTTGCCCTAGGTAAATGCCTGCACTTGATGGGAGATGCAAAAGCGGCTTTTGCCCAATTGCAAGCAGCCCAAAAGGCCAAAAGTCGCAAGGCCAAAGATTATTTGCAAACGCATTTTGAGGCCGAGCTCAAAGCATTGGAGGCCGCACTTTTGGCCGAGCGAGCAGCTTGGGCGGCAGAAAATGCAAAATCGCCCTTTTTGGCGGCTCATTTTGGCCAATTGGGCCGTTTTGATCCTAAGCAAAACCGTTTGGACCCCAAACTGCCCGCTGATGTGCAAAGCATGCTCAAAGAACGCTTGGCCGATATCAGCCTTTTGCTTTCTGCAGAGGGTTTGCTTTTGCTCAATCCTATGGAAGAGCGGGCAATTCGGGCCAATTACCGCATTTTGGAAGAAGAAAAAGGCCGTTTATTGATGGAGCTTTATCCCTTGGATGGCTCGCCTAACCTGATCTTCTTGCTTAGAGAAAGAGGCCCTGGCCACCTTTCTGTAGAATGGCAAAAAGCAGGAGCTGAAGAAGTACATTTTCAGCTTTCAGCTAAGCCCAAAAGTAGCGATATGAAGGTCTTTAAGCGCTTTTGCAAAGCTAGCGACTTTGATTATCTGGGCGCAAAATATGCCGGCTGGAAAAAGTACTTATAGCCTGACACAATAAGGACCAAAAAGGCCCCACTCCAAATTTGGAGCGGGGCCTTTCTTATTCAAGAGCTTAAATGAACTAAGCTTCTTCTTGTCCTTCTGTTTTCTTCTTGATCGCACGCATTTGTGGGAAGAAGAGCACTTCTTGAATAGACGTTTGGTCGGTCATCAACATCACTAGGCGGTCAATACCAATACCCAAACCAGAACAAGGAGGCATACCGTATTCTAGGGCACGGAGGAAGTCCTCATCCATGGCCATGGCTTCTTCATCTCCTCTTTCGGCTAGGCGAAGTTGGTCCTCAAAGCGGCGGCGCTGATCGATAGGATCATTCAACTCGGTGTAGGCGTTGGCGATTTCTTTGCCCATTACAAAGAGCTCGAAGCGCTCTACAAGGCCCTCTTCGCTGCGGTGTTTTTTGGCCAAAGGCGTCATCTCGATCGGATAATCGGTGATGAAGGTAGGCTGAATAAGATGGGGCTCGGTGGTTTCGCCAAAAACCTCATCAATGAGTTTAGCGCGGCCCATGCTGGCATCTACATCAATATGTAGTTCCTTACAAAGGGCAAAGATTTCCTCTTCGCTCATATTGCGTAGGTTGTGGCCACTATGCTTCTCAATCGCATCATAAATGCTGAGCTTCTCAAAGGGGCCAGCAAAATTTACTTCATGTGTAGTAAATTCTTTGCCATGCTGCTTACGGATCTTAATGCTGCTGCTACCATGCACAGCTAGGCAGATTTTCTCAAAGAGTTGCTCCACCATCTGCATCATCCAAATGTAGTCCTTATAGGCCACATAAATCTCCATAGAGGTAAACTCGGGGTTGTGGGTCCGGTCCATCCCTTCATTGCGGAACATTTTGCCGATTTCATAAACTCCATCAAAGCCGGCCACAATAAGGCGCTTGAGATAAAGCTCATTGGCAATACGCAAATAGAGGTCCTCATCCAAGGTATTGTGATGCGTCTCAAAAGGACGAGCGGCGGCACCACCATGCACAGCTTGCAAAATGGGCGTTTCTACTTCCAACCAGCCTTGAGCATCAAAGAAGTGGCGCATTTCACGAACCACCTTAGAGCGGGTCAAGAAAATCTCTTTGTATTGTGGATTAACGGTAAGGTCCACATAACGCATCCGATAGCGCTGTTCGGCATCGGTAAAAGCATCATGTACATTGCCTTCATTATCCGTTTTTACGATAGGCAGGTTGCGGATGGCCTTGCCCAAAAAGGTAAACTCTTCTACATGAATAGAAAGGGTACCCGTTTGGGTATAAAAAGCATAGCCCTCAATGCCCACATAATCGCCAATATCGAGCAATTTTTTAAAGACCTTATTATAGAGATCTTTATTGTCTTCAGGGCAAACTTCGTCGCGGCTAATATAAAACTGAATACGTCCGCTGCTGTCTTGGAGTTCGGCAAAGCTAGCCTTTCCCATTACCCGTTTAGACATTAGGCGGCCGCTTAGGCGGACCTTTTTAAAGTCCTCGGCCTTTTCCTCGCTAAAGTTTTCGCTTACCTCTTTGGCCAGGTGGCTGACCTCAAAGGCCTCGGCGGGATAAGGGTTAATCTTGAGTTCCACCATTTTTCTCAAATTGGTGATGCGCTGTCGCTCCATTTCATTGAGCTTGCGGCCGCCTAATTGGCCAGCCTCCAGCAATTGGTCGAGCTCTTCTAGCCAGGCTTGGCTAGCTTGTTCCGTTAAAGCCATTTTACTGCTTACGTTTTATAAAAATTCAATCAATGTACAATTCTTCTTGTTTTGGGGCCTCCCCAGCTTTGCTGCGGCGGTTACTCCCTTTGGTCGTCGAACTGCGGTCTAAAGACCTTGTTATCGTTTCGGGGCTCGCTGCTGTTTTGGGGCCTCCTGCCTACGGCAGGCGCTACGTTACGCAGCTCGCTTTTCGCTCGGCCCTTCGTCGCTTCGCTCCTTGGTCTGGCCTTCGGCCACTGCTCCACATCGCTAGGCCGAGCGGCCGCCTGGGGCGGCCTTTTTTGGTCCAGAAAGGCGCGAAGCGCCTTGGCTTAGCTGCCTAGAGGGGAGCCCGCAGGGCTAGACCCAGCCGCCAAAGGCGGCGCAGGGCCGAGCAGACTTGCGAGCCCGGCAGGGAGCGGCCCGCCCTTTGGGCGGGCAAGCCCCAAATCATTATACAACATGTTCGGCAATCGATTTAATGGTATCGACATCGCCCATGGTATAATAGTGCAGGCAGGGAACGCCTGCGGCTTTGAGTTCTTTAGACTGCATGACGCACCACTCTATGCCTACTTGGCGGCGAGCTTCGGCATCTTTGGCGGCCATCATCGCTTTGGCTAAATCATCGGGCAAATCGATAAAGAAATGCCGAGGGATAGCGCTCAGCTGATACTTTTTGGTAATGGGTTTTAGGCCGGGGACAATAGGCACCTCAATGCCTGCGGCCCGACATTTATCGACAAAATCAAAGTATTTTTGGTTATCAAAAAACATTTGGGTGACGATATAATCGGCTCCGGCTTCTACCTTTTGTTTCAGGAAATGCAGGTCCATATCGAGATTTGGGGCCTCAAAATGTTTTTCGGGATAACCCGCTACGCCAATACAGAAAGAAGAGGCCTGCGCATCCATGAGGGTACTATCGAGATAGTGGCCTTCATTCATATTTTGGACCTGTTTGACCAGGTCTAGGGCATAGGCATGGCCGCCTTCTTCGGGCATAAACTTAGTTTCAAACTTGCGGGGGTCGCCACGGAGGACCAGCACATTATCGACCCCTAAAAACATGAGGTCAATCAGGGCATTTTCGGTCTCATCAGCGGTAAATCCACCACAAATCAGGTGTGGGACAGCATCTACGCCATAGCGGTTCATGATTGCCGCACAAATGCCCACCGTACCGGGGCGTTTGCGGATAGCGGTTTTCTCATAATAGCCGCTGGGGCGTCTTTTGTAGATAAACTCCTCACGGTGATAAGTTACATCAATAAAAGGAGGTTTAAACTCCATCAGTGGGTCCAAGGTGTCAAAAATTCCTTGGATGCCCCCTCCTTTCAGAGGGGGAAGGATTTCGAAAGAAATCAGGGTTTGGCCCTCCGCTTGGCGGAAGTGTTCGCTTACTTTCATACTGTTCGTGGGCTCTAATGAGCATTGGGGCCTGCGGTTTAGGCTTTATCTAGCCAAATGTGCAAGGCCAGGTTTTCGTATAATTCGATTTCTGCCCCTTCATTTAGGCCCTCTACTACTTCTAGCGATTGGGCCAAAACTTCGCGGCTAATATAATCCGCAAACTGGTCGATAGCCGCTTGGATAGCTGGCTGTTTTTCCAGTTTCAGTTGAATGCGATCGGTGACCTCTAGTTGTTGGTCTTTGCGAAGATTTTGGATACGATTAACGAGTTCTCGGGCCATACCTTCGGCCTTTAGCTCCTCGCTAATATTTTCGTCTAGAGCGACTACAATTTCATTATCAGAAGTGACCAACCAACCCTCGATATCCTCTGAAGTGATTTGCACTTCTTTTAGGTGGATGGGGGTGGCTGTTCCCTCTAAATCAATCATAAACTGCCCTTCTTTTTCTAGGCTTTGGATATCGGCCTGTGTCATGGCTTCGATAGCCATTTTGGCGGCCTTCATTTGCTTGCCTAGGCGTTTGCCAAGGACCTTAAAGTTGGGTTTTACCCCTTTCTTCAAGATACCAGAGCTATCTCGAACATATTCGATAGCCTTCACATTCACCTCAGAGAGGATCAAATCCTTAACGGCCTCTACTTGGGCCTCAAAGCCTTCATCTAGGATAGGCAAGAGGATGCGTTGTAGGGGTTGGCGTACACGGATTTTGTGTAGGCGGCGAAGTGCATGCACCATAGAAGAAATGCGCTGTGCATAATCCATGCGCTGCTCTAGTTCGGGAACGATAGCCGATAAGTTAGCGGCAGGGAAATCGGCTAGATGTACAGAATCTTTGCCTGCGCCCTCTTGGCCAGCTTGTAGGTTGAGGTATAAAAAGTCGCTAAAGAATGGAGCGATAGGCGCCATCAAGCGGCTTAGGGTTTCCAAAACCGTATAAAGCGTTTGGTAAGCAGCTAGTTTGTCCTCATTTTGATCGCCTTTCCAGAAACGGCGGCGGCAAAGGCGGACATACCAGTTAGAGAGTTGAGCATCGACAAAGTTGGCGATTTTACGGCCTGCATTGGTAGGCTCATAATCGCTCATATCCTCATCTACTTCTTTGACCAAGCTATTGAGTTTAGAGATGATCCAGCGGTCAATTTCTGGACGTTTGGCTAGCTCTAGCTCTCCTTTGAAGGCAAACTCCTTGATACTTTGGCCATCAAATTCATCGATATTGGCATAGGTAGCAAAGAAGATATAGGTATTGTAGAGGGTGCCAAATAGTTTTCGGCGCACCTCATCTAGGCCTTCTACATCAAACTTGAGGTTATCCCAAGGTTGTGCATTGGTCAACATATACCAGCGTGTGGCATCTGCTCCGTATTTATCAATAGTTTCAAAAGGCTCTACGGCATTGCCGAGGCGTTTAGACATTTTCTTGCCGTTTTTGTCTAGTACCAAGCCGTTAGAAACTACATTTTTATAGGCTACTTGATCAAAAGCCATGGTGGCAATAGCATGCAAAGTATAGAACCAACCTCTGGTTTGGTCCACTCCTTCTGCGATAAAGTCGGCAGGGAAAGCGCGAGCGCCTTCTTTGCCCTGAATGGCGTTATCGATCAGTTCTTTATTCTCAAAAGGATAGTGTTGTTGGGCGTAGGGCATAGAGCCGCTATCAAACCAAACATCAATTAGGTCGGATTCGCGATACATGGGTTCGCCATTGCTTGCGCAAAGGACAATCTGATCTACGATATGTTTGTGAAGATCTACCTTAGCATAGTTCTCCTCAGAAAAATCATTGGGCACAAACCCCTCATAAGGATTGCTTTGCATAAGGCCAGCGGCTACAGATTGCTCGATAGCAGCCATCAATTCCTCTAGGCTACCGATACAGCGCTCTTCGCTGCCATCTTTGGTTCGCCAGATGGGTAGGGGAATTCCCCAAAAGCGAGAGCGAGAGAGGTTCCAATCTTGTAGATTCTCTAACCAACCGCCAAAACGGCCTTCTCCAGTAGAAGCTGGCTTCCAATTGATGGTTTTATTAAGCTCATACATCCGTTCTTTTACGGCAGACGCTTGGATAAACCAAGAATCTAGCGGATAGTAAAGGATGGGCTTATCGGTTCTCCAGCAGTGGGGATAATTATGCGAATACTTTTGCGCATTGAAGGCTAGGTTTTCCGTTTTGAGGTGGATGACGATATCCACATCTACAGAGCGGAACTCCTTGCCTAGGTTTTCATAATCCTTCACATAGCGTCCAGAAAAAGGACCTACATTTTCCTTAAATCGTCCTTGCTTATCCACCAAAGTCAATGCCCCGATCCCTGCTTTTTGAGCGGCCATGCGGTCATCTGCACCAAAAGAGGGGGCCGTATGCACGATACCCGTACCATCTTCGGTGGTAACAAATTGGCCCAAGATGATGCGGAAGGCATCGGTTTGGCCTTGCAAGGGCTCGATGGGGTTGCCATAATTGAGCAACTGCTCATAGCGGATGCCTGCTAGGTCTTTGCCTGTAAAGGGCTCAGAACTTTGGATGATTTGCGGTTGTTTTTTGCCGCCCATCCATTTTTTCACTAGCGCTTTGGCCAAAACTACACTAACCGGAAGTTCGGTATAAGGCGAAGTCGTTTTGATTTTGACATATTCGATTTTTGGACCAACAGTCAAAGCTGTATTAGAGGGCAGGGTCCAGGGCGTGGTGGTCCAAGCCAAAAAGCGAACATCTTCATCTTCATCATCAAAAAGGAAGGCCGATTGTTCTGATTTTTGGACCTTAAACATGGCCACAACCGTATTGTCCGAAACATCTTTGTAACAACCTGGCTGATTGAGCTCATGCGAGCTCAGGCCCGTACCCGCTGCAGGCGAATAAGGCTGAACCGTTAGGCCTTTGTACAAAAGTCCTTTGTTGTATAGACGAGCGAGCAGCCACCAAACGGTCTCCATATATTTGGGCTCATAGGTTACATAAGGCTTATCGAGATCTACCCAATAGCCCATTTTCACCGTCAGTTTGTCCCAAAGGTCCTTAAACTCCATGACGGTTTCCTTACAAGCCTGATTGTACTCTTCAATAGAGATTTTTTGGCCAATATCTTCTTTGGTAATGCCCAGTTTCTTCTCTACGGCCAATTCAATAGGGAGTCCATGCGTATCCCAGCCCGCTTTGCGGCGGACCATTTTGCCCTTCATGCTCTGATAGCGGCAAAAGCTATCTTTTACTGAGCGGGCCAATACGTGGTGAATACCCGGACGGCCATTGGCAGAGGGGGGGCCTTCATAGAAAACGAAGTTTTCGGCGCCTTCTCGCTCTGATACAGAGCGCTCGAAGATCTGCTTTTCGGCCCAATAGTTTAGGATATCTTGGTCAATGGCAGCCAGATTTAACTGCTCATATAGCTTGTAAGATGCCACGGTTTTGTATTTTAATTTTTTATTGCTTGCTTATTTTTTTGGGGCCTCCGCTGCGCTACGCTTGCGGCGCTACGCTTCGGGGCTCGCTATTCGCTCGGCCCTTCGCAGGCTTTGCCTGCTCGGTCTGGCCTACGGCCACCCCTACACATCGCTAGGCCAAGGCGGCTGCGCCGCCTAAGTAGCCCTTGGCAAAAGGCAGAAAAAAATGATTGGCAAGGCTTTAAATTCCTGCAAAAATAAGAAAAGCTCTGACAAATTTAATATCTGTCAGAGCTTTTCCGAGGGCATAGCAAAGTCCTCCTCAAACAGATTGCTGCTTAGGAATTTTCTTTTGCTTAATAATATTTTGCCCTGGATATTTCATCGGTAAAATTTGATTCACGAACTCCCCAACAAGGAAGGCCCCTATTTAGTTCACTGAAAATCGGTTTTTTTTATTTTTTTTTGAATTGGCCCAAACTCCCCGAAGGGATTCCCTAAGGAATCCCGTAGAGGGGAGGGTGGGCGGGGACATATTGACGAATGAGGAGCGCAGCGACGAATACCGCTTTAAAGGGAGCTGCCCAGCGCTGTGGAAGACCTTTTTTCGGCGGGTTGAAACCCACCGCAACAATAGTATCGCTTTGCGATAATTTATGAATGAGGGTTAAAACCCTCATGAATTTAGCGGCGGCCAGCAAAGCTGGCCGCGGGCCCCAAATCTTTAGCCCCAAAACAAACAAGCTCCAAAGATTAAACCGCCTAAAATGAAAAGCAAAAAAGTATAGGGCAACAAATTTTGCGCTTTTAAGCCCGTGATGCCCAAAAGTGGCAAAGCCCAAAAAGGCTGCAACATATTACTCCACTGATCGCCATAACAAAGGGCCAAAACCGCCTTATACAAAGGCACATCCAGTTGCTGAGCACTTTCTATGAGAATGGGACCTTGGACCAACCACTGCCCGCCCCCGCTAGGCACAAAAAAATTGACCAGCGCCGCCGAACAAAGCGTAAAAAAGGGAAAACTTTGGGGACTGGCGTATTGCACAAAAGTCGCCGAGAAATAATCGACCAAGCCCGAACTAAACATAATGCCCATAATGCCCGCATAAAAAGGAAACTGAATGAGGATGCCGCTGCTGCCGCCTATAGCCTGGCCCACCGCCTGCTGAAATTGGCTCAGGCGGCCGTGTAACAAAAAGGCCATACCGAAAAGGACAAAAATGAGGAAGTTAGGATTGAGAAAACGAAACTGCCAATCAAAACCTGTTTTTTGGACCCAAATGGGCAAAATAAGCGCCTGATAAAGGGCCAAGAATAACATCAATGCCCCCAAGCCCCAGGCTAAAGGTTTCCATTGGTCTAAGCGGGCCGCCCCTTCTAACTTAACCTCCGCTCCCCTATCAGCTAAGGGCTTTTGTGGCAATTGAACGGTAGGCGGGCGCATAAAGTGGCCCAATAGGCCCAAAACCGCAGGAATAATGGCCAAGCTCAAGCCTAAAACCCAAAGATTGAGTGAAGATAAAAGCGTTTGGCCAATAGGAATAACCCCCATTTGTTCGGCCATTTCATGGCCCTCTTCTGCAATTTTGAGCGGAGCCGAGCCCGAAAGACCCGCATGCCAAATCAACATACAAGAATAGGCGGCTGCACCCAATAAAGGATAATGAATTTTCTGGCCCTTTTGGGCAGCCGCCTCCCCTAGTTTTCGGACCAATACCGCAGAAAAGATAAGCGCAAAGCCCCAATTAAACAGCCCTAGAAGCATACTACTTAGGGCCACGGCAAAAACAGCCCAGCCCGAATGTCCCGCCAAGCCTGTAAAACGCTCCAACAACCTATTGGCAGGGCGGCTAAGAGCCGCCACATGGCCCAAAACCAAAATGAGCATCATTTGCATCGAAAAGGCCAAAAACTTAAAAAATCCGCCCTGCCAATAGGTCCAAAGGGCCAAAAAATAAGGCGTTTTTTGGCCCTTTTGGCGCAGCTCTAGCCCTTGCTTTTTGGGCAGCTTAATGGAAGTAGTTAACGGATTATTTGTCTTGATTTGGAGGTTGCCTCTCCAGACCAACTCCCCTACTTTATTTTTAATCGACAAGCTGTTATCGGCCCATGCTAGGCCTAGCTCTTGGCCAGCCTGCTGAAAAGAAGCTGTTGTTTGCTGCTCAAGATTGATTTGGACCAAAGATTGGCCATTTTGGTCCAAAACTTCTAAGAATGGCTTGGGAGAAGCGGTCAGAAAAAGCGCCAAAACATAAGTAAACAAGGTCAACAAAATAGCCAGCGCCAAAGGGTTGGGCAATACTTTTTGGACTAAAGCAATAAAGCGAGCAGAAAGCGACATAAGCAAATTGTCTTAGAGCAAAACTCCAATGAAAAAATAAAAAAAGGGCGCCGACCAAAATTGGTCAACACCCTTGAAAATACACGGAAGTTTTTCAAATACGGAAATGGAATACAAAATTTTAGCTATTCATCAGTGGTTTTTCTAGCTCCAAGCCTTTAATCAAATCGATCAACTTTTGGGCATTTTGGTCTTTTTGGAAATAGCCCTGTTCTTCTAATGCTTTGGCCCAAGCGCTACAACTATTTTCCTTGGGCGCTTCTAGACTTTGCAAATAAAGGCTGTGGGCCTTAAAGCCCGCCCAAAGGCTACGATAACGTGCATAGCGTTGGCCATGGAAAATGCCTTCTCCGGTGCAGCCCTCATGAGCGAGCAAACTATTATTTTCGAGAAGAAGATGAAAAGGGTTATTTCCAGCTTTGGCCACTGCTGTTTGGCCAAAATCAGATTGCATAATAGCTAGGCCCAAAAGCAAAGCGGCGGGAATTTTAGTTTTGGCGGCTTCATTTTCGGCCAAAGGGCGCAGACGATTCATAAAATCGAGCTGTTTTTGCAGCTTTTCGTCAGAGATTTCGACAGAAACGGGCTTTTTAACCGTTGGTTGAATTTCTGGAATTTGCGGAAGATTTTCCGAACTCAATTCCTTATTTTCTTCTGCAGTGGCAGGCTGCTCTTCTTTTTCTTCTTGAGCCATAGCCAAAGGAGCTGCGGCTTGCGTTGTTTTGGGCAATTCGCTACTAACAAAGCTGGCTTTTTGGGCCTTAACCAAAGGTTCTCCACTCAATTTTGCTGTATTTTCTACCGCTTGATTCTGGACCAACTGCTGCGGCAAAGCAGAAATTTGGGGCCAAAAATAAATGCCTGAAGCAATAGCCACAACAGCAGCAGTTCCCCAACGGCCTTTAGGATGAAACAAAAAATAGGGTCGGCGAATGCGAGCCGCCCAAGCGGCTGGCGCCATCCACAAACGAAAAGCGCGATAACGCTCCTTCATCCAGAAAGACCAAGACGTTTTTTTATTTTGTTGGAGCTGCAAGCTCTTATCTTTATCTACCGTCGGTTCAATATTTTCGGCTTGCATTTTCTTCTTATAAGAGAGTGGGTAGATAATGGTAAAGCGGTCTTTCATACTGGGCGATTTTATGGATGCTACAAATCAGATTGTTTCAACTCTTCAAAAGTAAAACTTTTTGTTTGTAATTTCAACTAAAACCACCCAAAAATTAAAACAAAAATGCAAAACAGGGCAAAATCAAAATTTATCATTGGAGACATTCACGGCTGTTACTACAGTTTGTTGGAACTTTTACAACAATGGGATGCAAGTCAGGAGCAGCTTTGTTTGCTCGGCGACTTGATTAGTAAGGGGAAGCACAGCTTGGAGCTGGTCCAATGGGCAAAAAAAATGGAGCAGTCGGGCGCCTTGGTGTTAAGAGGCAATCATGAGCAGCAATTGGGGCAGCAGTATTTAGCTGGCCGGGCCAGCCAGCATTGGGCCGAGGCCTTTTTTGATGCCATTGAGGCCCAATATGCGGCAGAGGGGCTCGACTTTATGGCCGATGTGGCTTGGTTGGCCCAACGGCCCACTTACTATGAAGAGGAGTTTTCTTTTCTATCTCATGCGGGCTTGGGCTATGGTCCCCACGCTTGGGACCTCATGCATCCGCAGGGCATTTTGTGGCATCGTGGTCCATTGAAACCCTTAGGGAAATTGCAGTTTTTGGGACATACGCCCCAGAAAGCCGTCCTTTATCGACCAGAAGAAGGCTATTGCAATTTAGATACGGGAGCTTCTTTGGGCAATCTCTTATCGGCAGCGCGGGTAGATGAGGAGGGAAATATACTGGAGTTCATTTCGGTAGCCAGCGATCCTAGAGATTTGGCATAGCAAAGGCCCGCTAGTAGAAACTAGCGGGCCTTTTTGGTCCTATTTTGCGGTTTTGCAGGCCCAAAGGGCCGCAGGCTGAGGGGCTGTAGCAGGGCCGCCGAAGGCGGCAGACCGAGGCGCGCTAGCGCCGAAGGGCCGAGCAGGCCTGCGAGCTGCGCAATGGCCCGACCCGGCCTTTGGCCGGGGCAGCCCCAAATAAATAGCTTATCCAAACATCTTCGACCAGAACTTCCATTTCCAGAACTGCCACCACTTTGGTTTCTTCTTTTTCGGAGCTTTGGGTTTTGGTTTTACGGTCTCTTTGGGTTGCTCCTCTTCAAAGACAATATACTCCTCTTCTTCTGGCTGCGGCTCCTTTATTTCTGGCGTTTGGGATTCTTCTTTGGGCGGGTCTTCCTGGGCCAAAATGGGTTCATCCTTGATGGGGCGCTCATATTTTAGGAACCATTCGTAGAGTTTGGGCCAAGAAAAGACGCGAACCGCCTCCGAATGCCCCCAATTTTTCTCCTCGATATAATTCACCTCGGTATTTCCAGCAGCTTTTAGGGCCTTCACCATCTTTCGAGACTCCTCTACAGGCACGGGTTTATCCTTTTTGCCATGCACCACAAAATGGGGCAAATTTTTCATGCCTTCTACATCCTTTAGGCGGCCACCGCCGGCAATAGGGGCCACAGCGGCAAAGCGATCGGGGGCGTAGCCCGCCAAATACCAAGCGCCATAACCGCCCATACTCATGCCGCAGAGATAGATCTTTTTGCGATCTACGGCATAATGGGCCTCGGCATAATCTAAAATTTGGATCAATTTATCATTTTCCCAGCCCTTCTGGCATTGGGGAGCAATCACGATAAAATCGAGTTCTAGTTTTCGTTCCAGTTCGTAAATCACCCCATATTTTTTCACCTTATTCAGGTCTGTTCCTTGGATACTTCGGCCGTGCAGATAAATCAGCAGGGGAAATTTTTGGCCCTCTTGGCCGCTATATCCCTTGGGAAAATAGGTCCAATATTCATAGGGTAAATTTTTATTTCGGACCGCATGCAGGCCCGCCTGATCTTTTTGGCCCCAGAGCGTGCAGCTGCTCAGTAGGAGAAAAAGGAAGAGATATTTATACATAATAGCAATTGATTTGGGGAGTAAATTTAGGGCATTAGAACGACTTTTTTGGGAGGATTATTTTGGGGCTGCCCCTTCCGCAGGCTTGAAACCCAGCGCAAAGCGGTATCGCTTTGCGAAGCAATACAAAGTGAGGGTTAAAACCCTCATGAGTTGTCGGGCGGGTCGGGCTGTGTCGTGGCTCGCAGGTCTGCTCGGCCCTGCAGTTTTTTCGCTTCGCTTCAAAAAACTTGGGTCTAGCCCTTTGGGCCACCACTATCCATCCCTCAGCCAGTCGCTTCGCTCCTATTGGGCGCTTTGCGCCCTCAAACAGAAAACCCTCTAGCGGAGAGCTAGAGGGTTAAAACACTTGGCTGATATAAAATAATCAGAGACCTTATTTATTCAAAGCGAACAGACTTAGGAGCATCTTGAGCATCCATAAGCATGCCTGTAGCGCCTTCAGTAGCTTCTCCTTTGGGGTCTACTTGTTCTTGATTCTTCTTTTGGATATACTCATTACTATTGAGCCATGAGTTACCTTCCCACAAGAAGGCAATAATCATCCAAATAAAGAGGAGCATAGGAAGAATAATCGTAGCGATCATTGGTTTCACCTCACTACCGAGGTGCATAAAGATCGAAGTAATATAGTAAGCCTTATAAAGGCTAAGGGCGATCATTACAGGAATCATAATCATTTTAGGAAGAGTAAGGCCTTCAATAAGGTGGCCATTACCAACAAGAGCGATACCTACTTCTGCGAATGTAACGATAAGCAAAATGATAAAACCATTGCGGCCAATCTTGATATCTTCTTCACGGGTTGTTACGTGAGCCATGATATATATGCGTTAAAAGGTTAGTCGAATAGAATTTAGAGTAGGTAGAAGGCTAGGAAAACGAAAACCCAAACCAAATCTACAAAGTGCCAGTAAAGACCAATTTTCTCTACCATTTCGTATCCGTTCTTACGGGCAACATAAGTGCCGTTAGCGGCTTGGATAGCGATAACGAGGAGGAAAGCTAGTCCAGAAAATACGTGGAAACCGTGGAAACCCGTAATAAAGAAGAAGAGTGCACCAAAAGCCTGTGGGCCAAAAGCCTCCGTTTTGATTTCTCCATCAGTAGTTTTATAGGCACCTACTGCATAGTCATGCATATCATGCTGATAAGTAATGAGGTAAGAGTCGCCGGCTTTGATTTCCATTTTTTCGGGAAGATCGCCATGGTGGTCTCTTTTTTCAAAGTACTTATTGCCTTTAGCGTCGGTAAAGTAAGTGATTTCGGTAGTTTTGCCATGGCTTTCTAGGCTAACTACTTCTTTATCCCATCCTTTTTCTTTAGCGATACCATTCAGTTCGTCTAGCGTAAGGTATTTTCCTTCATCGATATGAGTAGCGAAGGGGTTAGTGTAGAGCGTCATACCCTCTGTAGCGATCAGGTTGGTCCATTCCCAAGCTTGGCAGCCAAGGAACAATGCACCACCTAATACGGTAGCGAGCATCCATTTTACTACAGCGGATTGATTTTCTCTTTTACCTTCTTGTACGGCACGAAGTACAGTAACCGAACTAACGATCAAGACGAAAGTCATGAAAGTTACAAAGATAAGGGGGGCACCAGAGATGCCGAAGGGAGCAGTTTGGAACACAAAATCGGGTACGGGCCAACCTTTCACGCTAAAGCGCAGGGCGCCATAGGCCAAAAGGAATCCACCAAATGTAAAAGCATCTGATAGGAGGAAGTACCACATCATGAGCTTTCCGTAGCTCGCTTTGAAAGGAGACTGGCCGCCATTCCAGAGATTTTCCTTCTGGGGGGCGTTATCGTGCTGCTCCTGTGTTTCGATGACTGTTTCGTTTGCCATTGTATCGGATCAATTTGTAAAAATTACAGATAGATGTTTATTGTTGTATCAGAAAGAACACCAAGAGATAGAGCCAGAGGATATCTACAAAGTGCCAGTAAGTAAAAGTCAAGTCTATTTTGAGTGTACGTTTGGGCGTGGGTACATCAAATCGGCCGCGGATAAGGCCAACAGCGAGAACGACTAGGGCAACAACTCCACCCATCACGTGCAAGACGTGAGCGGCAGTAATCAAGTAAAGAAAGCTACTAGATTGATTAGCGACCAAGTCGATACCTACTGCTTGTAGCGATTCCCAGCCGGCGTACTGTAGGCCAATGAAAGCGAAACCCAGCAGAAAGCCTAAAAAGTAGAGTCCTTTAAAGGTTTTTGCATCTGCTTTGAGATATGCTTTTTTGGACAAGTAGAAAGCGAGGCTACTTCCAAGGATAGCAATTGTGCTATAAAAGAACTCATTGGGAAGCGGAAAGTTATACCAGTTGGCAGAAGCTTTTCGCACGATGTAGGCACTAGTAAATGCCGAAAAGAACATAATCATCCCAACGATGCCCATCCAGAGGGCAAATTTTTTGGGGTGAATACGTTTTACTGTTTTATTTAAAGTGCTCATGGCGCTTTGATTTTAGATCTTATCAATCATCAGGGCCAAAAAGACCACCAATTGATAAACTAGAGAAGCTAGCATTAGCTGTCTTGCTGCTTTTGCTGTGGTTTGCTTAAACAAACGGATAGCAAAATAGAGGAAGAACACCCCCATGAAAAACATAATGCCAGCGGCAATATAGCCAGAAATGCCCAGACTAACGGGTGCCCAACTCATTGCAATAAGGCAAAGCACATAAAATGCTGCTTGAAGTGCTGTCTCTTTTGTCCGGCCATCTTTTTGGCTAGAGGGCAAGAGATAGAAACCGCCTTCTGCATAATCCTTATAAGCCACCCAAGCAATAGCCCAAAAGTGAGGAAATTGCCAGAGAAACTGTAGGCTAAACAGAAAGAAAGCCGCCAATCCCAGCTCGCCAGTTGCAGCCACCCAACCAATAGCCATAGGAAGTGCTCCGGGCACGGCTCCTACCCAAACGGCTACGGGAGAGATTCGTTTTAATGGCGTGTAGATAAAGGCATAACTCACCAAAGAAACAGAGCCTAAGAAAGCTGTCATAGGATTAAAGAAGGCCAAAGCCAACAAACCCACAGCAGCCGTAATCCCAGCAAAAAGAACAGCCTCCCAGCTTTCCATTCGACCAGCAGGAAGAGGACGGTTTTGCGTCCGCTTCATCTTTCGGTCTGTATCTTTTTCCAACACCTGATTTAAGGTATTGGCCGATGCAGTTACGAGAAAGCCTCCTAGGCCTAGGAGCAGAAAGTGATAAACATTAAAACTCTCTGTTCCTAGGTAGTAGGCTGTACATGCTGAAAATACTACCGAAAGTGCCAATCTAGCCTTAGCTAGAGCCATATAGTTTTTCCACTTCTGGCCCAAAAGACTGCTACTAACGGTAGTACTATTATTCGTATTCAAAATATCAATCTTGATTTAGAATAGATCATTATCAGGAAGACTAATGTCCTCCATCTACTTCACCCTCTGCTAGAGGCTCATTCTGCATTACGAATTCACGATCTTCGTAACGGCTGATGTCATAAGGCCAGCGGTGAACTTCAGGGATAGGTCCATCCCAGTTTCCATGACCGGGGTTGATAGGAACAGTCCACTCTAGTGTAGTTCCACCCCAAGGGTTTTGTTCGGTTTGCTTTCTTCCTTTGTAGATAGAGTAAAAGAAGTTAATGATAAACAGAATCTGTAGGAAGAAGGCAACGATTGCGGCAATAGTAATCACCTGGTTCATCGTATCAAACTGGTTAAAGGCTTGGAAAGTGTCGAAAGAGTAGTAACGACGAGGAATACCAGCCATCCCTTGATAGTGCATAGGACCAAATACGGCATAAGCAGTAATCAAAGTACCCCAGTAGTGAATTTGTCCCAAGGTTTCGTTCATATAACGACCAAACATCGTAGGGAACCAGTGGTAGATTCCAGAGAACATACCAAAGAAAGCAGCTACACCCATTACTGTGTGGAAGTGAGCAACTACGAAGTAAGTATCGTGCTGTTGCATATCAATTGTGGCGTTACCCAAGAAGATACCCGTCAAACCACCAGAGATAAAGAGCGATACAAAACCAATAGAGAACAAAGAAGCTGAGTTATAGCGCATGTTACCACCCCATACCGTTGCAATCCAGTTAAATACTTTTACCGCTGAAGGTACAGCAATGATCAAAGTAAAGAGTACAAAGATATTAGAGATGAAGGGGTTCAGACCACTAACATACATATGGTGAGCCCATACTAGGAATGAAAGTACACCAATACCTAGGATAGAGAAAACCATAGCCTTGTAACCAAAGATCGGCTTACGAGCATGTACAGAAAGTACCTCTGAAACCAATCCCATCGCAGGCAAGATAATGATATATACCTCAGGGTGACCCAAGAACCAGAACAAATGCTGATACAAAATGGCGTTACCCCCTACTCTATCTGTCAATGCTTCACCAGCTACATAGATTTCATCTAGGAAGAAGCTAGTACCGAGCATACGGTCCATCATCAACATAAAGAAACCAGAAGTAACTACAGGGAAAGAAAGTAGACCCAAAACAGCAGTGAGCAAGAAAGCCCAAATTGTCAAAGGCATACGGAACATAGTCATTCCCTTAGTACGCATGTTCAAGATCGTAGAGATATAGTTGATACCTCCCAAAAGCGTAGAGACTACAAAGAAAACAAGCGCCAACAACCAAAGCGTCATACCCGCTTTAGATCCGTCAGAAGCCTGTGGTAGTGCACTAAGCGGAGGGTAGGCTACCCATCCCCCAGAGAAGGGACCTGTATTCAAGAACAAAGAGATAAACATAATTACACCAGCCAAAAAGAAGAACCAGTAAGAAAGCATGTTCATCAGTGGCGAAGCCATATCTCGGGCTCCAATCTGCAATGGAATAAGTAAGTTCGAGAACGTACCCGATAATCCAGCAGTAAGTACAAAAAATACAATGATGGTACCGTGCATGGTCACCAAAGCATAGTAAAAGTCAGGGCTCAAGGTTCCTTTTCCAGAAGCGGGATCTACATCGATCCAGCCCCCGAGCAAGGGTTGTAGCCAAGACAAGTCTGCATCAGGAAAACCCAATTGCAAACGGAAAATAACAGACATCGCAGCCCCAATGACGGCCCAAAACATCCCCGTGATCAAAAACTGTTTTGCAATGGTCTTGTGGTCCATGCTAAACAAATAACGATCAATAAAAGACGATTGGTACTTATCACCGTGATGGTGATCATCATGGCCGTGTCCGTGCCCGTCTCCACCCTGTGGAGCGTGCAGTTCCTTTTCTGTGATATTGATATCAGCCATAAGAAGGTAATTTATAAAATAGTGAACAAGTGTTTTTAAAACTAAGAAGGCTGCTCTTCAGATACTGTGTCCGTAGTCACAGAATCAATAACAGGGGCCTCAATAGGCTCAGGTTGAGCCAAAACGCTCATCGTTGCGGCTTTAGCATCAGCAGCTGCTTTTTTAGCAGCATCTACATCCAAAGTAGTACGAGCAATTTTCAAAGCGGCCAATACTTTAGCCTCTGCTTCTTCCATTTTGCTCAAGCTAGCGCCAGCAGCGGCAGCCATTGCTTCTTGCAAGCTAGCCAATTCTGCTTTAACGATCTCTTTTTGCGCCAATAGTTGTTCAAACTCAAGCTGTCCTTTTGCTACATCCTTAAACGGATCTTTATCTGTACCACGAACATTGTTCAAGTAGTGAGAAGTTGACTCGATACCGTCAAACCATTCGGCATATTCCTCTTCAGTAACTACCTTAAGTACACGGCGCATAGAGTAGTGACCACGGCCACAAAGCTCTGCACAAGCCAATTCGTACTCAAAAGCTTCCCAACGTTTCTTATCGGGGTTCTGCTTATCAGGAATATTCCAGTTGTCATAGTTCTTATAACGATTACGCATAGAGTCAGATGTAACTACAGGCGTAAAGACAAAATAAGTAGGCATACCAGGTACAGCATCCATTTTTACACGGAACTGAGGAAGGTAGAAGTTGTGCAGTACGTCTCTAGAATTGATCCGCACACGCACCTTCTTACCTACAGGCAAAACGATTTCACTAGGATGGAAATCATCAATGTTTTTCTTATCCGTCCAGTCCTGACCCAATGGGTTAGTCCCGTCAATTTTTGTAAAATGCTTTGTTCCTAGCTTTTGGTCACGGCCAGGATAACGGAGCAACCAAGCAAACTGCATCCCAGTTGCCTCAATCTCCATATAATCCTCTCCAGCTACTTCCTCAGGAGTAACATCCGCCATGATTTCGTTCCAAGCCTGCAAACCACTCACCACCAAAAAGGTCATGATAATAGCAGGTACAAGCATCCAGATCATCTCCAAACGATCATCATGTGCCCAGTACTTGGCCCGACGGCCCTTCTGCCCTCTAAACTTCCATGCAAAGAAGAAAAGCGCAAACTGACAACCAAAAAATACAATAGACGTAAAGAACAAAGTCGTATTAAATACGCTATCTACCATAGGACCATGCAACGACGCCGCCGTATTCGGTCCCCAACCCAACAAATAAGGGATGTAATAAATAAACGATACAATACAAGTAAGGAGAAAGCCAATCATGAAGACCATTCCTAGCCCTGCATGAAAGTTGTTTCGTTCAAACTCCTCCGCCTTTTCACCTCTTACTACAGAGGCTAGTTCGCGCGCTCTACCGATCTGTACGATAAAGACAGCAGCGAGAACGATGATAATGAGTAGAAGCCAAGTCATGTTCTATAGGTTTTTCTGCAGCTAATAGCTGCCAATAATATTATTTACTTCGCAAATATAACAAAAGAGGCCAAAAGATTGATTAACGCCCCTCGCAAAGAACTAATCTTTAGAATCTTTTTAAATTGTTAAAAAGTCTAAAAATCAGGAACTTTTTTCTTGCCAATCTAAGACTATTTTGGGGCCTCCGCAGCAAGCTGCGGCGCTGCCTTTCGCAGCTCGCAAGTCTGCTCGGCCCTTCGGCGCTTGCAGCGCCTCGGTCTGCGGCTTCGCCGCCCTGCTCCAGTCGCTAGGCCTGCGGCGCTCCGCGCCTGCAAAACCGTTTAATTGGACCAAAGCGGCCCGGCCATCAGCCGCAAAGCGGCTTAACGGCCTAGCGCTGTGAAAGGGGGCGGCATAGCCGCCGACCTAGGGCGGCCTTGGCCGCCCGCAGGGCCGAGCAGACCTGCGAGCCCTGAAACATAGCGGCGGGCGCTAGCCCGCAGGCCCCAAATTATCAGTATCCTAGAGATCGTACCAAACGTGGTGATGCTTACTTTCGTCTACATAAGGATCGTTCTTAGGCATCAAAGAGGCACCAGACAATACTTGGAAAGTAACAAATAGGAACAAGCCCAAAAAGCCAATCATTGTTCCTAGCTCTAGAAGGCCAGGAAAGTGAATTCCCATTACAAATTGAGTGGGGTGCTCGGCATGAGCTTCTTCTGTATGCGCCTCTTCTCCATGAGCAGTAGCATGCGCGTCTTCTGTATCATGAGCATGCGCTTCGGCAGGAGCAGTAGTTTCGGCAGCAGTAGCAGAATCATTTTCTGTAGTTGCTGGAGCTTCTTCTGTATGTCCTTCCTCCCCATGAGCATCATCGCCATGCTGAGGGTTAGCCGTAAGTACAGCCTTAGGAGCTTGGTTGAGGTGAAGGAGATCACCATGAGCATCATGCCCTTCTTCGCCATGTCCATGATCGTCGCCATGACCGTGGCCAGCATGTTGAGCATGCTCCCAGTTGTGCCAAACACCAGGCTTAATCATTTGGAAATAATCTACCCAGTGGCCTAGCAAAACGATCACTGCAACAAGGGCCAAAGTACCTTTAGCGCGCTTAGAATTGTTCATCATAAGGATGAAGAAAGGCAGGATAAAGTTGAGTAGGATATTGAGGTAGAAAACAGCGGGAAACTGATCGAAACGAAGGTCGAAGTATTGTGTTTCTTCCCCGTTATTTGCATACCAAATGAGGAGGAACTGCGAGAACCAAAGGTAGGTCCAGAATACGCTAAATCCGAAGATATACTTACCGAGGTCATGCGTGTGCTCCTTAGTGAAGTACTGCATATGGCCGCGGCTCTGCAAGAAAAGGATGAGCAAAAAGATGATACAAATTGCGCTTACCCAAACACTTACGGTAGCATACCAAGCGAAGAGCGTACTATACCAGTGAACATCTACAGACATCACCCACTGCCAGATAGCATAAGCGCTAGAGAAACCAGCGATAGGCAAGAAAATAGCTGACCACATGTGAATTTTTTCATAGTTCACCTTGCGCAAAGAGCGATCGCCATCTTGTTCTAGAGACAATCTGCGGATCATCATAGCGAAAAGAGTCCATACCCCAAGCACCACCAAAGTGAGTACATAATTGAAGGGGTTAAGGAAAGCAGACTTATGCACGACCAAGTGATCTTCAGCTAGAGCGGTTTCATCGCTCCAGAGGTAAAGATAGTCAGTTCCTTCAGCGTCCATATAAACGCCTGCAGCAATAAGTGCAAAAAAGATGAGGCCAACAGGCATGAACATCATCATGGCCTCAGGCACTCGTTTAAAAATAGTTTGCCATCCGCCCCAGGCTACTACGTGAGTAGACAAAAAGAAAAGCGAAGCGAAAGCAATACCGGTAAAGAAGGCTGTATTATGGAGCAAGTTGGTCCAGAAGCGGACATGTCCATAGTCGCCATCCGTAAAGTAAGTAACCCCAAGGCTAATTGCTCCGATGAGAGTCATGATCGCGGTGATCATTTTTAGTTTCCCATCAAAGACAAACTGAGGGTTATCCTGAATTGCGTGGTTGTGATGCGCACCCATTAGTTATCAGTTTCTATAGGTTTAGTCAATAGTTTTGATTCAATCTGAAGTTAGTCATCACTAACCCTTATTTGTTTTCTTCTTCAGTGGCTGCTGCTTCGGCCTCAGTATCTTCGGCGTCGGGAGTAGCTACTTTATTTTGGCCATTAGCGGTAGGCAAGTCATATTTTTCGGCTTGCAAGCTACGGATATAGTGGATCACCATCCAGCGCTCATCATGGCTTAGTTTATCGGCATGAGAAAGCATCACCCCTTTACCGTGCATAATGGCGTGATAGTAGCGGCCATCGGTAGCATTTTTGAGGTCATCAGTCATGTAGTTGGCGGGGGCGTTGGGGTAGGGCCCATCGCCGCTATTCCATAGTTGGCCGTTTCCGTCGCCTTCTTCCCCATGGCAAGAAGCGCAGTATACTACATAAAGCTCCTCTCCTTTGGCCAAGATTTTCTTGAGGTCTTCCTCATTTTTGGCTTTGAGGGGATTTTCTGTAATTGCCTTCATGGCTTCATTGCGTCCTGCCTCTGTATTATCAAAAGCATAGACGGGAAAAGTAAACTCAGAAGCGCCGCCGGGCGTAGTAGCTGTTGCATTAAAGGGTACAGTACCAGCAACAGGTTTGCGAGGTTTGGCAAATTCGTGATACTCTTCTTCAGAAGAGTGCGTATTAAAGCGGTAGTACGTATTTACGTTTGCTTCATAGGCAATAGAGTGGCCCATATCGGGCATATACTCATAACCAGCAAACTCACCTCCAGACTTGCCACAGCTTCCGAGGAAGAAAGCTGAAAGGGCAATAGCTGCGAAGAAGTATAGATTAGGTAATTTCATGTCAATCACGTATAGAAGGGTGAGATGAAGTTATTAGATATTTTTGATCTTGGGTTGCTCGCAGGCACCAGTGCTAAGGAGTTTAGCTTCTAGGGCTTGGCGTTGTTCCTCAGACATATTGGTCACATCAAAGGCGATACAGAAATGGTCATCGGTAATACGAGGATCGAGGTAAGGATTAGTTACGCCAGGGCCTAGGCCACAAACCAAGTAAAAAGTGATTACCATTCCGACAGCAGCCATGAGTACAGTAAACTCAAAAGTGATCGGAATAAAAGAGGGCGCAGAGAAATAAGGCTTACCACCAAAAATGATGGGCCAATCTCTAGTGAGCGTCCAAGTCATAAATCCAAAGGCGGTCAAGGCACCAAAGAGGCCATAAACAAAACCTGCAATATGCAAGCGCGATTCTTTAAGGCCCAAAACGGGGTCTAGACCGTGTACGGGAAAGGGAGTAAAAACATCCCAGATCTCGTTCCCCTCTTCACGGATATCTCTAACAGCGTCCATCAGCACTTCTTCATCTGTGTATAGACCGTAGAGGATAGTTTTATTCAACTGTTTCATCAGCTTTATTTTGGTCTGCCCCCTTTTTGGGGGCAGTAGGTCATTCAAAGGTTAAAGGATTAGGCTTCGCTGCTTAGTTCTTCAGCAGTTTCATGTTGGTGCATGTTTTCACCACAATACTGATCACCAGAGCTCTTCAAGATAGATTTCACCTCGGCGATAGCTACAACAGGAGCGACACGCATGAAAATGAGGTAAAGTACACCAAAGAGGCCAAAAGTGAAGAGGTATACCCCAACCTCTACCCAAGAAGGAGAGTAGTAGCTCCAGCTAGAAGGCAAGAAGTCACGGTGTAGGGTTGTTGCAATAATAACGAAACGCTCGAACCACATCCCGATATTTACTACAATAGAAAGGATGAAAGTAACCAAAACACTTCGGCGCATGCGCTTCACCCAGAAAAACTGAGGTGTGATTACGTTACAAGTCATCATAGCGAAGTAAGACCACCAGTAAGGACCTAATGCACGGTTATAGAAAGCAAACTGCTCATAAATATAACCAGAGTACCAAGCGATGAACAGCTCAGTCAAGTAAGCTACACCTACAATTGAACCCGTCAAAACAATTACCTTATTCATTGACTCAATGTGCTGAAGCGTAATATAGTCTTTCAGCTGAGGCAAAGCAATTGACGTTAGGATCATTAGGGTTTGTACCATCGCAAAACCAGAGAAGATCGCACCCGCTACAAAGTAGGGAGGGAAAATCGTGGTATGCCATCCAGGTACAACAGAGGTAGCAAAGTCAAAAGATACAATGGTGTGTACAGAAAGTACAAGAGGAGTAGCTAGTCCAGAAAGAACCAAAGCCATAGCCTCCCAACGTTGCCAGTGCTTGGCAGAACCAGTCCAACCAAAAGAGGCAAAGTTATAGATACGCTTACGGAAGCCCTTGGCACGGTCGCGAATAGTAGCGAAGTCAGGAATCAATCCCATGTACCAGAACAAAAGCGATACAGTAAAGTAAGTAGAGATAGCGAATACATCCCAAAGGAGTGGCGAGTTGAAGTTTACCCACAAAGGACCACGTGTGTTAGGATAAGGGAAAACGAAGAAGGCCAACCAAATACGTCCCATGTGAATACCCGGGAAGAGCGCCGCACAAATTACGGCAAAAATGGTCATCGCCTCTGCAGCACGGTTTACCCCCGTACGCCATTTTTGGCGGAAAAGTAACAAGATGGCCGAGATAAGTGTACCGGCGTGACCGATACCTACCCACCATACAAAGTTGGTAATATCCCAACCCCAACCTACAGTACGGTTAAGGTACCAGCTACCAATCCCAAACCAGATGGTAACAAACAAGGCCAAACCACCAAAGGCGAGTAGCCCCAAAGCGCCCAACAAGAGCATTACCCATTTACCATTGGGCAACTCCTCCGTTGGGGAACAGATATCCTCAGTAATCTGATGATATGTCTTATTGCCCATTACTAATGGTGGGCGAATATCTGATACAACTGAGCTCATAAGAGTTTGATTTTATGATAATAGACGATTCTTTATTCTAAAATTAAGCGAAGTTCACATCTGTATTCTGCACCTTCATCAAGTAGGTGACAGCAGAACGAACGTTTACTTCTTCCAAGGCGAGGTAACCACGAGCAGATTCCATCCAAGCAACTACTTGGCTTTCTTTGTCGTTGCGGTCTCCAAAAGCAATAGCGCCAGTAGGACAAGCAGCCTGACAAGCTACTTTTACATCGCCATCCATAAGGCGGCGGCCTTCTACTTTTGCAGTCAATTTAGCCTCTTGCAAACGTTGTACACAGAAGCTACACTTCTCAATAACACCTCTTGAGCGAACAGTCACATCAGGGTTGAGGACCATACGAGTAAGGTTATCCGTCATGTAAGTATAGTACTCATCGTTCTCCATTCCGCGGTTCATGTCTACTTCGTTCAAAGCAAATGTATCGGCAGAAGTGTAGTCCAACCAGTTGAAACGACGTACTTTATAAGGACAGTTGTTGGCACAGTAACGAGTACCAATACAACGGTTGTAAGTCATCTGGTTCAAACCTTCAGAACTGTGGTTGGTTGCAGCTACAGGACAAACGTTCTCACAAGGAGCATTGTCACAGTGCTGACACATCATAGGCATATAAGCCGTATTGGGTGTCTCTTCATCGCCGTAGTAGTAGCGGTCAATACGCAACCAAGTCATTTCGTGTGCCTTAGACACCTCAAACTTACCAACAACAGGAACGTTGTTTTCTGCCATACAAGCTACGGTACAAGCACCACAACCTGTACAGGCGTTCAAGTCGATAGACATAGCCCACCAGTGACCAGTACCATATACCTCGTTTCTATCGGGATAAAGGCCTTTTTCATTTAAGTGCTGGTAGCTCTTACGCTTAGCGTGTAGCTCTTTTAGGCCAGACTTAAGATCTTTAGCTGAAGATTGGAAGAATACAGAGCGGTTGGTTAGTGAACCTTGGAAACCACGGTGGCCCAATACCTGCTCATCCACATTAAAGGGCTTGCCAGTAGACTCATCAACGATAGTTTTTCCAGATTCATCCTTAGAGGTCAAACCGTAAGTATGGTGCATTTGCACACAAGCAAACTGCGAGTCGCGGCCCACCTTAGTAGGAGCACTTACGCTAGCAGAGCTATAAGTAAAGTTTTTACACTCAGGGAAGAGGTTCTTACCGACTAGGCTACCCGCTTTTCCAGCTTTTGTGCGACCATAACCCAATGCAATAGCAATGGTTTGGGGATGCAAACCAAACTGACGGATAACAGGCAACTGATAAGTGTTTTCGCCAATTTTAATCTCAGCGATATCCCCATCTTTCATGTTATCGTAAGGCGTTGTATAATCGTTATCGCCATTCCATTTTACAGGAATTGCAATAAAGTTATCCCAAGTGGTACGCATTACGGGATCAGGCATTTCTTGCAACCAAGGGTTGTTGGCATACTGACCAGAACCAAGGGCTACTGTTTCGTAGAAAATGGCCTCTAGGGCATCGCTGCTCTTCTCAGACAAGCTAGACAAAGCAGATTGAGCGATGCTCAAAGCGCCACTGCTTGCTACAGGAGCAACTTCTTCTTCTACAGTTTCTTCTTTTTCGCTAGGAGTAGGCACTGCAGTTACTGTAGTTTCTTCTCCTTCTTTGGCTTCTTCTACAGGAGCAGCAGCTACAGTCGCCTTAATGCCAGGAGCGGCATCGGGGTTAGAGAGCTTCAACATACCGTCATGCAGTACATTGGTCCAGAAAGAAGCTTTAGTCATAAAGCGGTTCTGAGCAGCAAACAACTCGCTGGTCCAGAATGCTTTGATATATTCAAAGTAAGGCTGTTCGCCTTTCATGGCTTTACCGGCCCAAGTCAATAGTGTCTGACCTGCTGCACGTGTTTTGAACAAGGGGTTAATGGTGGGTTGTACGATGTAGTACTCGCCTTGTTTGGGGTTAACATCGCCCCAAGCCTCTAGATAATGATGATCAGGAGCAACATACTGACAAAGAGCAGCAGTTTCATCTAAAGCAGCATTAAAGGCTACTGTAAATTTCTTAGCTTCTGTCAATTTTTTCAAAGCAGTAGCAAACTGAGCAGCCAAAGCAGGCAAATCATAAGCAGGGTTAGCGCCCATTACGATCACTGCATCATAGTTACCCAAGTTGTTCACCAAATTTTTGATGCTAGTATCATTTCCTTTGCGTTGCTTAGAGTAGCCGCTCCAGATGATCGTTTTGCCATAGGCACCCAACATCTCATTGATTCCGTTAACTACTTTTTGGATGTTCACATCATTGATTCCGCAAACTACCAAAGCGCCAGTTTTAGCGGCAGCAACCAATTTCTTGGCTGTGCTCTTAATGGCTTTATTGGCCTTGGCCCAGCTAAACTTAGCAGAAGCCGCTCCGCCAGAGTTGCCTGTTAGTGCAGCTACTTCATTATAAAGTGCCTTAACGGCCATAGCTTGCTCAGAAGGCTTAATCAGTACACGGTGATCAGCATTAGATCCAGTCATAGACATATGTCCCTCAAACTGAATATGTACGCTCATTTCCTTTTCTACCTTATCAGCAACAGCGCCATCGCTGTCTACAAAGGTTTTCATAGAAAAGTTTTGCTTACGGCTCTTCGCATAATCTACATTGAACTCTACAGGAGAGATCCAAGTCCCTAGGAAGTCACAATCAATACCAACAATACATTTGGCCTGATCGAAACGGTAGTTAGGAATAGCAGATTTGCCATACATCTCCTTATTGGCTTCTAGCAAAGCAGAAGAAGAAAAAGGATCGTATTGGATATGCTCAGCACCAGCATAAGTTGCTTTGAAGTCAGCAATAGCGCGCTCCAAAGAAGGGCTGAGTACAGTATGAGAAACGATAGCTACTTTAGAAGCAGCAGACAAAGCTTTCTTGGCCTCTTTATCCAAGGCAGTCCAGCTCATTTCTTCGTACTTATCGCCAGCTACCTTTCCGGCAGACTTGATGCGATTGGTATCATATAGGTCCAAAACGGAAGCCTGCGAACGCGCAGAAGTTCCGCCTTGAGTAAAGGCATTAGGATGCCCTTCAATTTTAATTGGACGACCCTCTCTAGTTTTTACTAGAACGGGTACACAGTCTCCACCATTAACAAAGGTAGAGGCATAATAGGTAGCCACACCAGGAACAATTTCCTCGGGCTTTACCAAATAAGGAATGGCCCGTTTTACGGGGATTTCACAGCTAGCTAAAGTAGCTGCTCCCAATCCAAAACCTACGTATTTCAAAAAATCACGACGGCTAGGGCCCTCGCCCTCCGTCTGCTCTTCCGATGCAGGAAACTCATTTTGCTGTGCTTTGATAAACTCAGCATCTTGGGTCAAATCTTCTACACTAACCCAAACCTTGTTAGTATTCTCCTGTTTGCTCATATCGCTTGAAGATAAAATATGTTGTACGGGATTGCTCCCAGAATTTTGCTAATTAGTATTTACTCAAACAACAGCAGAAAGTTGAGCCCTCTGGCCCAACCTCCTGTTGTATCTTATGCTAGTAGTGACACTTCTGACACTCAAGACCACCGATTTCTTCTACGGTTACACCGCCTTCTTGAATCTCTTTGTGGTACTCTTCGTACTGCTTGTAGTAATCGGCCTGATAGTAGGCATTTTCGTCAAACTTCACCTTGGTCTGACGGTGACAGTTTACACACCATCCCATAGAAAGAGGAGCATGCTGTTTTACTACAGCCATTTCCTCTACCGCACCATGGCAATCCTGACACTCTACTTTACCCGCAGTTACGTGCTGAGAGTGATTGAAGTAAACATGATCGGGAAGGTTGTGAATACGAATCCAGCTTACCGGCTTAGTATTTACCAATTTGCTATCTTCTGAAGTCTCAATGAACTGAGGTACAGCAGCCAATTGCGCTTTGATGTCGCCTTCTGCCATGCCCTCATTAGAAGCTTTTAGCCATTTTTCATATACGGCCAAACGGCTTTCTAAACTTACTGTATCGCTAAAGTAAGCGCCATACTGAGGAGTTTCGATAGAAATGGGGTTGAATCCAGTAGAAGCATAAATCTTCAAGATTTCTGCTGTTCCATGCTCTGGTCCTTTTTTCACTGCAGTGTGGCAGTTCATACAAGTGTTCATAGCAGGAATTACCGCATGCTTAGAGCGGCGAGCGCCATCGTGGCAGTACTGACAATCGATGCCATTTTTACCTGCATGCAAAGCATGAGAAAACTTAATAGGCTGCTCGGGCGCATAGTTTTGCTGACGGCCCAAGTTGATCGCATTGTTTACCGTAGTATAGCCACCAAAAATCACCAAAGCAAAAATCAACAAACGAACAATTGTAGGATTGAGAACGATTTGCAAGAATGATTTGCTGGCCACAGGCTCTCCACCAGTTTTCTGGGCAGCCAAACGATTTAGGTTGTTGATGTAACGAGCCAAGAAGACTGTACTCAAAGCCAAAACAACGGCCAAGATAATCAAGATGATCCCTGTACTAGAGTCTTCCTCTTTGGCAGGTCCTTCATTGCCTCCTTCGGCAACAGCCGTTACACAGGGAGGAGAATCACAACCAAACTCATATTTGTTTTGGATGTAAACCAACATGTCTTGGATGTCGGCATCTGTCAAAGCAGGGAAAGGTGTCATCACTGACCCCCACTTTTTGTACAAATCAGCGGCATAGGCTTGAGAGGCTGCTGAATTATCGGCAATTAAGCCCTGAGAGTTCCGAATCCAAGCATAAAGCTCTTCTTGCGGAAATTCGGCCCAACGGGCCTCCACATCGCCTAGGGCAGGACCAGTCGCATTGTCCTTCATGTTGGCGTTGTGACAAGAGGCACAGTTCGCCAAGAATAATTCCTTACCATGCTTGGCATCTTGCGCCTGCGCCCCTAACGAAAGGGCCAAAAACAGGAACGCAAGGGAAAAGTAGCGTACTAAGTTTTGATATATCATTTCTGTCAATTTTTTGTCAAAAAACCGCATTGTCGCTTTGTGCGCAAATTTACAATGTTGCTTAACATTTCCAAAATGTTTATAAAGAGTCCAAGTTATTTAGATTTGGTCTAAACTAGCCAAAGCATTAAGCTTTCTCTAACTGCCTAAACAGCTACTTTTTATGGGGCCTTCTGTCAGTTTTGCCCTATTTTCTTTAACAGACTTGCGGTTTTATTTTTTTAGAAAAGCAGCTAATTCAGCGCTCTTAAGGCTAAGTTTTGCCTCTTTTTCTATTTTTAGCTCCAGTTCTTGGCCCTAAAAAAAGCCAGAAGCCAGATGCTAAAGCTATTTTTCTGCCCCTATACTATATATATAGCAGGGCTAAAAGAAAAGTCTTAAATTAATGCTGAGGGCTAGCTCCCTAAGCGGAACTAATTTTAGGGCTGCAATTTCTTAAAAAAAGCTTAAGACTGCAAGAAAACAAGAGCGCTTTATGAACAATTAGAATTAGTCTAATGAACTCATTTGAAAAGAGCAGGCGGGTTCTTGTCAAATATGGCTAGTTTTGCGCTCTTCTTCCGTATTTTTGCCCAGCGCTGGCCTGGCCTAGCGATGTGCAGGGGGGGCCGAAGGCCAGACCGAGCTTTTGAGCAAAGCGAAAAAGCGAAGGGCCGAGCAGACCTGCGAGCCCCGAAACGTAGCGCCGCAAGGCGAAGCCGCAGCGGAGGCCCCAAAACAGCAGCGAGCCCCGAAACGACAACAAGCCCTTTAGGGCGCAGTTCGACGACCGAAGGGAGTAACCGCCGCAAGGCGAAGCCGCAGCGGAGGCCCCAAAACCAACAAAAAATTATTCTTCATTATTATTTTAATAGCAACCCATGAAAAAAACTATCCTTTTCTCTTTGTCTGCTTGGCTCAGTTGAGTTGGGCACAGAGCAGTGAGCTCCTGCAATATGTTAGTCAGGACGCTATGTATACCTTTGTTTTGCGCCCCCAAAACCTAAGCAATAAGGCCAATTGGAGCGAGGTGCAGGAATATCCCGCTATCAAGGAGTTTTCTAGAGGCTTTGGCTCCGCTATGGGCGCCAATGAACCCGATTTCTTTAAAGACCTTTTTCAAAACCCCCAAAAGCTAGGCATCAACCTAGAGCAGAACAGCTACTTCCTCTTTAATAGTGATATCAATATGGACTATGGGACGGAGGTTAAGGCGCAACTAATTGCCCCCCTAGCCGATGCCCAAAAGTTTGAGGCCGTCTGTAAGGCCCTTTTTAAGGAGGAAGAACTGAAAAACAAAAGCCAAAAAGATGGCTACAACTGGCTGCAAGTGCAGGGGTTTAGCTTGGCCTGGAACGCTAAGGTCTTGTTTATTTTTGCCTCTACTCCCGAAAATTTCTTTGCTCCCGAAAGCCAAGAGATGAACTACATGAAGCAGTTTGATATGTTTCAGCAGACAATCAATATGGATAGCCAAGAGAGCCTAAATAACCTCAAGGTATATAATGACTGGGAGGCAACGGTCCGCGATATGGGCGCTTGGCTCAATTATGAACGCTTTATGCGGCTGTATGCCCAAAGCGCCGAAGGCCTCAACCGAGAACTGGGTCGAGAAGCCGCTATGTTTATGCGAGAAATTATGCCTCTTATGCTCAGTATGTATGGCGACCTTTATGCAGGAATGGACCTCTCTCTAGAAAAAGGGAAAATTGTAGCCGAATCTAAGTTTTATGGCAATCAGGATTATATTAACCTCTATAGCGATATTGCCAATAGTAAGGCCAATACGAAGGTGCTCAATTACCTCGATGGCCAAAATACCGTTTTCTATACCTATACGCATTTTAGCCCCGAAGGTACTTATGAGGGCCTCAAGAAACTGGCCCAGAAAAAAGCTGGCCCCCAAAGCGATATCGTCGAGCGCCTGTTCAAGTTTATGGAAATCTTTATTGATGAAAAAGCCAGCTTCAATTTCCTAAAAGGCGACCTTTTTATTGCCTTTAATGGCCTGTCTATGCAGAAGTATGTCGATAAGGATTATGTCTATAACGAAGAAAGTGACAATTATGAAATGGTAGAGCGGGAAGTAGAAGAACCTCTCCCCAATTTTGTAGTGGGCGCTTCTTATGGCAACAAAAAAGATATTCTCAACCTAATCGAGATTGTAGAGATTTTAGGCTTTGCCACAAAAATCAAAAGCAATAAGTACGAAATTAGCCTGCCCCAAAGCCCTAAGTTCTATTTGGTCCTAGATGGCAATCTGCTCCTCTTTGGTAGCGATAAAGATCGCCTCATCAATGGCAAGAAGTATAAGAAAATGGACAGCAAGCACAAGGCTTACCTCAAAAATGATAATCAAACCATTTTCTTCTCTCCCGAAAATGCTATCGCTCTAGTCGATCGCGTCAATAGCCTCAAACCCAATACGTTTTCTGAACGCGAACTCAAGGAAATGAAACGCTTTGCCAAAGGCCTCAAAGATATGAGCGTACATACCTATAAGCCAAAAAATGCCCCTTATATTCTCCAAGAAATGACCTGGGAACTCGAAAACAAAGAGGAAAATGCCCTAAATACCTTCTTCCGCTTTGTTAATGAGCTCTATCTTTCTACTCAAAAAGGCATGTAATGAGTATTCGCTGGAAAATTGCACAGGCCGCCGAAATCCGCTGGTGGCAACGGTATTTGGCCAAAAAACAACCTACAGATTACCTAAATTGGAAACGGAACTATTGGAGCAATTTTCTCCAAGATCTCCAAACCGATTTTCCGCTGCATCTGCATGGCCCTATCCTAGACGCTGGGGCGGGCCCCGCAGGTATTTTTTGCCTGCTGCAAGAGGATGCTGCCATCACGGCTGTCGATCCACTTTTTAATCAGTATGCAAGCAAACTCCCCCATTTCCAAACAAATGATTATCCCAATACGGAATTCATTAACCAAGCTTTGGAGGAGTTTGTACGGCCCAAGCAATTTTCTAGCATCTTTTGCCTCAATGCCATTAACCATGTGCAAAATTGGGAGCGCTGCCTGCAAAATCTAATCGATTCTCTGGCCCCCGGCGGCCAATTGATTTTGTCTACGGATGTGCATCGCCACCCCTGGCTCTACCCTATTTTTAAGGCCCTGCCCGGCGATATTCTTCACCCACAACAACATCAATTGCAGCATTATTTGCAGGCCCTTCAGGCCTTTTCGCCCAGCCGTTTAGAACATAAACGCCTAAAACGAGAAGCCATTTTTGATTATGTGGTGTTCTTTTTTCAAAAAGATAACTAAATGATAAAAGCCTCAGCTAGTTTTTAGCTGGGGCTTCTTTTTTGGGGCCTCCCGCCTGCGGCGGGCGCTACGTTCCGCAGCTCGCTATTCGCTCGGCCCTGCGGCGGCTTTGCCGCCTTGGTCTGGCGCTGCGCGCCACTGCTGCACATCGCTAGGCCGCTCATCCTGCGGCCCTGCTTTTGGCGCTCGGCTTCGGCCCAGCCTTGCACATCGGTTACTCCCTTCGGTCGTCGAACTGCACCCTAAAGGGCTTGTTGTGGCCGCTCATCCTGCGGCCCTGCTTTTGGCGCTCGGCTTCGGCCCAGCCTTGCACATCGGTTACTCCCTTCGGTCGTCGAACTGCCCCCTAAAGGGCTTGTTGTGGCCGCTCATCCTGCAGCCCTGCTTTTGGCATTCGGCTTCGGCCCTATGATGGGCCCAGCATTCTATCTTCTTGCGCTTTCTTTTTCTTGGCTTTCTTGGCTTTTCGGGCCGCCGTTTTTTTCTGAATGTTGCTCTTGATTTCCTGAAATAGTTGCTCAAAGGAATCAAATTCTCGGTTGTAGGATAGGCCCACTCCCGTACGCACTCTTGGACCAAAAAGGCTGGTTTCGCTGCGGTTGTATACCCGCACTTTGAGGTTGCCCGACTTACTGACCGAGTACTCCACCATAAAGTCGCCTCCAATGTAGTTGCTGTTCGAGCCATTTAGGTTTTGCTCATTGTTAAAGTCTACATTGGTCCCAATGCTCACCCGCAACTTGTCCTTAAAGTAGTATTGGTCCAGTTGCACATTAAGCTGAGAACCCGCCGTGCTGTTATTATCCAATTGGTTTTCCTGCAAACGATAATCAAAGTCAAAGTCTACACTAGAAATGACATCTACATCTTCTACCACCTCCGATAACAAGCTGTTGATCTGCCGCGAAAACTGCTGCGTGACCAATTCACTCAAGGTATTAAAGCTAGAGGCCGCCAAATTCACATTGGCCCCAGAGTTTTCCTCTGGCAAAAACTGATTGAGGGCAATCAACCCAAAGACCTGACGATTCAATTTGTTTTCATCTTGCTGAATCGCCCGCAAGGCTAGCTTGGCCAAGGTACCCACTCGCCCCTCTACCGTTTCATTGAGCTCTAAACCAAATTTAATATCGGGCTTCATCAAAGAGCCGGTCATGTACATGTTCACCTGCACATCTACAGGCTTGTTGGCCGCCGAGCGAATGGTCGCATTTTGCAATTCTTCCTGATAAGATAGTAGAAGGTTGTACAACCTAGATGATTGCTTATACTTGGCCTTCATGTTAATGTCCGCATTATAAGGATCTCCCGACCAGCGTATGGTCCCGCCTTTTTCTACCTCAAATTTTTTATTGATGAGGTTCCGGTAGGTAAATAAATAGTCTCCAGCAGTAATCGTATACAAGCCCCGCAGGTCCAATTCCCCCGTTCGACTATAACGGATCTGAAGGTCGCCCTCTCCCCTACCCTCAATAATATCTCCCGCCTTTTCATCAATGATGATGCGGGCTATGCCATCAGGCGTAGCATGTATGTCCATCTCAATATCTATTCCCCCACTACTGCTTACAGCCTTTTCTTCCTGCTCTTCCAATGAATCGGGATTAGCCTGCGCTTTCTTGTCCACAAAGGTCAAAAAGTCTACCGCCTGCGTGATTTCTACCGGGTCCATCAAAGGCAAAAAGAGTTTACTCTTTTCATTGTTTCGGCCCTTGTTGGTGGCCGCTTCTACTTTTAGACTCATATTGGTAAATAAGCCCGAGAAACTAGCGATCCCCGTTCCATAGACCTTTCCATAAAAGGGCATATCACTGCCTGGCCCTGTATTCAAACTGAGGTTGTTGTCAAAGACAATGTCCATGTCTATCCCCCATTTATTGAGCTTTTGATGCGTAATGCCTCCACCCAAATAACCGGTATTCCCCTCTTGGTCAATAATAGGGACCCCACCCGAAATATAATAGACCGCCGCCTCGCTGATCCGTATGGGCAAACAGCTGGCACAGTCGGCATCTCGGCCCAATATCTTTAATCTAGGCGCAAAGTATAGGCCTTTATTCCCCAATAAGAGCCGCCCCTTGGGCATGCGATAGCGGCTGTTCAAGAAGATGACAGAGGTGGCCAAATCTTCTATATCGGCCACTCCAGATAGAGTCAAATCACCTTTCTCCTGCTTAATTGTCCCCCGCGCAGAGGCCAAGCCCGTTGTATTTTCTACAATACCCGCCATGAAATACTCTAAGATCCGCCCCTTGGCGTTTTTAAGGGCAAAATTTACTTCTAGGTCATTTTTCTTCTCCTCATCTTCTGTCGCAAAGGCTGGCAAAAAACTAAAGTCCGCATTGATGCTGTCTACCAAAGGCCCTGCATGCTCTAAATAACCTGTCAATGGACTTTTTAGGTTATCCGACCCTATCCTCAGATGCAGGTTTTCCCAATTGTCTCCATTGACATGAAATTTCCGAAAGTCAAAATCAGCCAATAAGCCCTCTTGCTTAAAGACATCTTTGATTCTGATTTCTGCATCCAGCTCCCCCGCCAAATCAAAGAGATTGATGCGGACCAAATCATATAGCCAAGCTACATCTATATGGGCCAAATTGGCCTTTAGGCCCTTGTTGCCATAGCTTTCTACCGCCAATCGTTGATAAGCAGCACTATCTTGCAGTACTAAATTGGATACATCTAAGGTCTGCTGCCCAAAGTCAAAGCGAATGTAGTTGCTGCCATCTACCTGCCAGCTTTTGTCCAATAAGGTCAAACCCGAGTTATTCAAACTCGATTGCAAGGCTTTTTCCTCAAAGGTCAAACGACCGTTTAACTCTACATCAGATGCCAATTTGGCCACCTCTCTTAGTTGAATGTTATAGTCTATCGTATCCCCCTTCCCTCGCAAACGAACCTTGGGCGTGGGCAACTTAGCCGTATCATTGAGCTGCATGTATTGCAAGCCTGTCTGAATCTCAAAGCTGCTGTCTCGCCCCCGAGCAAATAAGCTGTTTTCCTGCATCTCAAAACCAGCCCAACGAAAACGCCCCAATTCTCCATTTAGATAAAAAGAATCAGCCGGACTATCATAGTCCAATTGCAAACTTAAACCTTCTAAAGCCTCTAGGTTTGGATGCAATAGCTGTAGGAGGTGGTTGCTGTCATTGACCCATACGCTTAAATGCACTTCCTGATCGGGCAAGCTGAACAGACTGCTGTCTACTGTCATGCTGTCTCTTAGTTCTTGCAGGGCCAAGGAGTCTTTGGCCTTTGCCAAATTGAAGTTGCGCAGATAGTTGGGGTAGTTGTTTTGCACAAAGGCATAAAGAGACTTAGGCAGATTGACCTCATCATAGTTGCCTAAGAGATCGACTTGCCCAAAGTTGCTTCTAAACCGTAGGTATCTACTGCTGTCTATTTTTTCTTGGCCCAAACTATCTTGGCCCAGCAGCAGGCTATCGCCTGCTTGCAGCTTGATTTCTGGCAAATAGTATTGCCCCCAGCTTCTATCTATACCAATGTCTTCCAGACTAATGTCCCCAGAGAAGTTGTCTAGTTTATTCCCCTCTGTCTGTATCTTAATCCGCTCTATGCCCAAACGAAAGGTGTCCTTGAGCAATTTGGTTTTGTAAAAGTCAATGAGCTGAATCTGCCCAAAGAGTTCAATTTTAGGCAAACTGTCTTTCAAATTAGCCGAGCAATAGAGGTCCAAATCAAAGTTGGGATCCTGAGAAGCCAAAAGTCCCGCAAAAGCATAGGGCTCTAGCATCCCCTCTAAACGGATGGTGTCATAGGGATAGTTTTTATAAACCATCCGATTGATATTGGCCTTATTGATTTTAGCGTCCATGCTGTTCAAGCTGGTCCCACTCCCCTTTAGGTTAAAATCAGCATCCAAGGAGCTGAGCTCCTCAAGATTGATGAGCTGGCCCAAATTGAAGTTCTTAAACTGTAGTTCGCCATCATAGCTCGCCCGCTCCAAACCTGCAGACAAGTCCATTTTTAGGGCCGCATTGAGCTGCCCTAAGCTACTCATGAGCTGCCCATTGGCCACAAAGGCCCCATTAAAGTTTCCTTCATAACTTCCCTGAAAACTCATGGCCGCTAAGGCCTGCATTTGCTTAGGCAAGGATAAAAAACTGAATATAGAGAAGATGTCATCGGTATGGGTTTGCAAATCAGCCGGCTCCATCCGCATGTATTGCTCAAAGGGCTTAAATTCTAGTTGGCCCTCAAAATGGGTTTGCTCTATATCTAAGTTGGCATTGCGCACAAAGAAGTGCTCTACTGGCCCCTCAAAATCAAAATCTCCCCTGATCCAACGCCCTTTGTTTTGCTCAAATAATGGGATCTTATATAAGGTAGGCGCAAAGGTCATGACATCCCGAAACAAAACTACGGCATTCCGCCCCTTGGCCCGCATATCTACCTGATGCACAAAGTCATAAAAGGCAGGAAATTCTGGGTAATGGAAGATTAACTCATGCCCCAATACCGAATTCGGGGTCTGTAGTTTAAAGTTTTTTAGATGCGAGCCCGTCGGACAAACCATCAGCTCCCCCCGCAAACTATCTAGCTGAAAGCCTCGGGCTTCTTTGGCCGATAATTGCAAGACCTGCGCCTGCAAACTGTCATTGCGCAAACTCAAATCATCTAAAAAGAAGTTGGCCGGATCAATCTGCAAATCAGAAAAGTCTAAGGGCAGCTCTGGCCGAGCCCCAAGCCGCTCATTCAATAAGCTAAACTCAAAATGATTGAACCGCAGCTTGTCCGCATATACGGTCCATTTGGGCTGCACATAGGTAGAGCTGTCATTGGGATTGGGATCTGCTGGCATGGGGCTGCCCTCAAAAATCCGTATGGCCACTTTGGCCGAATCCAGAAAAAGAGAATCGCAATCTACTAGCTGAGTAATCAAATCACTGTTCTGGGCATACAAGCGCCCATTAGGCGCAAATACCTTGACCGAACTGCCCGCTATCTCATCCAACATATGAAAGTCTATGCTGTCTAACTGAACTTTCCGAATATCTAGGGCAATAGGCGGCTTGCGCTTTTTCTTTTTCTTCTTTTTGTTGCCCGCCAAATAATAGAGGATAAATTGCAAATTATATTGCCGCTCCCCTTTGGGCCGATGATAGTAAAATTGCCCCTTGGCCAAATGCACTTCCTCCACAATCAATCGCCGACGCACCAAGGCCGAAAGATCCAAATAAGCATCCAAACGACGCGCAAACAAAAGAGTGTCGCCATGCTGGTCCTCTACATAAAAATCCTCAAAGTGCGCCTCATTAAATAGCTGTATGTCTACGGTCCCAATCTCTACCCGACAATCCAATTCCTCCGATAGGTAATCCGCCATCCAATCGGCCAAAGCATTTTGTACCGCCGGAATCTTAAATAACATCCAAAGCAAAAATACTAAGATGACGGTCCCATTCACTAGACGACTGCCTAGTGTCCACAGCTTTCTCAGCAAAGAACGCCAAGCTGGCGCTACGGCTACTGGGGAGGGCTGTACCTGCGGAGTATCGGGATTCCTCTGGGATTTTGCGATGGCTAACTAAATTTTATGCAAATATAAGGATCTCCTTTTAAAAGACAGGACCTTAATCTCTGCTTGACTACCTTTTATACGTAGACGAATTCCCTAGGGCATAGTTTGTTCTCGCTTCTTAAGTTTTTTTTATTTTTTTTAGGGGCTGCCCCGCCCTTTGGGCGGGTCGGGCTGGGTCGGGGCTCGCAGGTCTGCTCGGCCCTGCGCTTTTTCGCTGCGCTCAAAAGCTGGGTCTGCGGCTTCGCCGCCCCCCTATCCATCCCTCAGCCGCGGGCCTTCGGCCCTTTTCTGCTCTGGGAAAGGCCCTTTGTAAAATCCTTTAGCCCTTTTAGGGCAAATTCCTGCTTGATGCGCCTAGGGAATCGCTTTAGGCCCTGCTTGGTCCAAGGCAACAGCTAAACGCTAGTTTAGCCCCCTGCGGATAATGCAAATACAGTCCAAATGGCCCCATTTTGTTTCTTTGCAGTTGCAGAATGGGAAGAAACAGTTGTTCAGCCTTAATCTGCAGTTGCAAAACGCCTTGGGCCTGACGCCGGAGCTAATCTGCAGTTGCAAAATGCCTCTGGCGTGACGCCAGAGCTAATCTGCAGTTGCAAAACGTCTCTGGCGTGACGCCAGAGCTAATCTGCAGTTGCAAAACGTCTCTGGCGTGACGCCAGAGCTAATCTGCAGTTGCAAAACGTCTCTGGCGTGACGCCAGAGCTAATTTGCAGTTTACAAATCCCTCCGGGCGTATCTATAATGTCCTATCTTTTTTTTCTGGACCGACCCTACTACAGTTTAGAGATAGGCGCTTAGCATCGAAATATGGAAGACGCTTGTATTTTTGGGCCAAATATCCTGCAGCCTAAAGGCCGCAGCCAATCCAAGGGGCCTTGATATTTCTCGCCGCAGGAGCTTAAAAGCCCCTGCTTCATTGGAGATGGGCGAAGCCCTTCGGTTTTCAGGTCCTGCGGCTTTTAAGCTGCAGGCCATGGGAAGCTAAAGCGCTAGCTTATTGGGTACTTATCTGGCTGCGGCTTTTAAGCTGCAGACTACAGATAGCAGGCGGCGAAGCCGCCTTGGCCGAAGGCCAAAGGCCTAGCGATGTGCAGCAGTGGCGCAAAGCGCCAGACCAAGGCGGCAAAGCCGCCGCAGGGCCGAGCGAATAGCGAGCTGCGAAACGTAGCGCCGACGAGCGCAGCGAGGCGGAGGCCCCAAAAAATCAAAAAAGCGCTACAGATTCCTTTAAAGTTCTTAATTTTGCAGACAGATCACAAAACAAAGCGAGCATGTCACTACCTTATATATTAGCTATAGAATCTTCTTGCGATGATACGGCCGCGGCGGTCATGCAAGGCCCCAAAGTACTCTCCAATTGTAGAGCCAGCCAAAGCGTGCATGAAGCTTATGGAGGGGTGGTGCCCGAATTGGCCTCTAGGGCGCATCAGGCGCATATTGTGCCGGTCGTACAGGCGGCATTAAAAGAGGCGGGTATTGTTCAGGAGCAGCTATCGGCGGTGGCTTTTACTCGGGGGCCTGGGCTGATGGGTGCCCTTTTGGTGGGGGTATCTTTTGCCAAGGGTTTGGCATTGGCCCTAGACATTCCCTTGATTGCCGTGAACCATGTGCAGGCCCATGTGATGGCCCATTTGATTGATGCCCCCCAGCCTAAATTTCCCTTTTTATGCTTGACCGTATCGGGTGGGCATACTCAGATCGTAGAAGTTCGGGCGCCTTTAAGCATGAACATTTTAGGCGAAAGCATAGATGATGCGGCCGGAGAAGCCTTTGATAAAATTGGGAAAATACTGGGCTTGGGGTATCCTGCAGGGCCCAAAATTGACCAATTGGCCAAGGAGGGCCGGGCCATTTATCAGTTTACGGAGCCTCGGGTAGAGGGCCTAAACTTTAGCTTTAGTGGACTAAAGACCAATGTTTTGCAGTTCATTCAGAAAAAGCTCAGAGAAAACCCTCAGTTTTTGGAAGAAGAGCGAATCAACCTAGTGGCTTCGGTTCAAGAGCGGATTGTGAGCATCTTGATGAATAAATTGAAGAAAGCGGTCAAGCAGACCGGCATCAAAGAAGTGGCAATAGCCGGGGGCGTCTCGGCCAATTCTGCCTTGCGGCAGGCCCTAGCCGAGGCGGGGCAAAAAATGGGCTGGGCCACTTATATTCCCGACTTTCAGTACTGCACCGATAATGCGGGCATGATTGGGATCACTGCCTATTATCAGTATTTGGCGGGCGATTTTGTACAGCAGGATACCGTTCCTTTGGCTCGTTGGAGCTACTAAAAACAAAAGGCTGTTGGAGTATATCCAACAGCCTTTTCCTATTTAAAATAGTGTCTATAGATTCGGAAAAGCTCCCAGGGGGCTTTCAGAAAGGTCGTCGCTTTAATTTTAGAGCCGCCCACCTCTTTCCATTTTCTCAGGGGTTGTTCGTAGGCCAGCTCATCGATGGGGAGCTTAGGGCCTTTAGTAATCAGGCGGGCAAAGAGTTCTACATCAAAGAACCAAGCAGAGATGAACAGGTCCTCAAAGAGAGTTTCCACGGCTTGGCGGCGGAACAGCTTAGCGCCACATTGGCTATCATAGATCGAGATACCGAGAAGAATTGACACCACCGTAGCGAAAATGCGTCCGAGATAATGGCGCATAGGTTTTCGTTCAATTTGGCTGCCCAATCGGCGCACCCTAGAGCCGGCGGCGATCCATCGGTTGGGGTTTCTTTCTAGGCCTTGGGCCAGGCATTCAATTTCGGATAAAGGCGTGGCTAAGTCGGCATCAAAAAAGCCAATATATTGGGCCTCTGAGAGCAGCAGCGCTTCGAGCATGCCTTGTCGGACCGCCTCAGCTTTGCCGCCATTTTTGGGCAGATCGAGGGCCAGGGCTCCTTCTTCTTCTTGGGCAAAAGTAGAGAGTATACTCCAAGTATCATCTTGGCTTCCATCATTGACAAAAAGGAACTGCAGATTAGGCCAGCGGGCCAGAGCAGCTCGAAACTCATCCAAGGCCAGGCGTTCGGCCTCGTTGTAACAGGGAACTACAATGAGGCAGCTTTGGGAGAGCATATTACATAATTTGAGAGGCCGGGTAGTTTAAGGCCCATACTTTTAAAAAACTGGCCAAAGCGGTAATCGGCTAGCAAGACATTCTTAATCAGTTGGGTTTTAAAATTGCCTGCAGACCATTCGACTAGGCCGGTAGTATCTTCCAATTCGCCTTTTTGGGCTTGTTTATTCTCCTTCCAGACCTGCAATTGGCGGGGCAAGAGCAGAGAGCTAAAAAAGTAGCCAATATCATGTACCTCTAGGCCTACTTTTTCTACTGTTTCGCGCAAACTTTGGTTATCGTACCTGCGGTAATGCAGTAAATATCGGTCGTGCGAGCAAAAGAGCGATTGGAAAGCGGGGACCGTAATAAAGAAATAGGTTTTCTCATTGATAGCGGGAAAACTTTGGAGCCACTGCAGAAAGCCTAGGTCATCCTCAATATGTTCGATCACATCCATCAGGTAAATGAGGTCCACCTGTTGTACGCCTTGAATATCGTCTACGGCCTTAAAGATTTCCACATTGGGTTGCGACATTTCTGCCCGATAATGGGCCAGCAATTCGGGCGTAAAGGCAATATCAATTGCTTTTAGTTGTGATTGGGGCAGCTCTCCGGCCAGACGTTCTACAAAGTAGGTATCGCCGCAGCCCACATCCCAAATTTGTTTAGGCATTTGGCCCTTAAAGGTCTTCTTGAGCAAAGAGCGCATCACTTCATAACGGGCCAACTCCCAGGGGTGGCGCTGTTCACTCTTCTTTGATTTCGATTCGATTAAATCCACGAAATAACAGTTTGATAGATAAATAATGACGAAGCAAATAAGCTATCCTTAAAGACTTAACTAATAGGGATTTAAAAAAGCCTTAAGACTTGCATAAAATGGGGAGCAGAGCGCTATTTGCTAATTCTAAATCTAAGATAAGAAACTTTATATAACTCTTGGTTCTTTTTGCGGCTTTAAGCAAAGCTATACCTTTTTGTTTTAAGTTACAGTTGAAACTTACAATTATTTGTTTTATTTTTAGGGGCTGCCCCTCCCTACGGTCGGGTCGGGCTGTGTCGCAGCTCGCAGGTCTGCTCGGCCCTGCAGGCAGGCTTTGCCTGCCTTTGGTCTGGCCCTTTGGGCCACTGCTATCCATCCCTCAGCCGATAAAAGTGGGGATTCCCCCACTGAAAATAAGGGCTTCGCTTCGCGATCTGCTAGCGATCTGGATCCTTTATCCTTTTGGGGAGTGGCTTGGGGGAGGGAGTGGCTAGTTCAGCGGCTTTTAAGCCGCCAAATGGCCGAAGGCCAAAGGCCTAGCGATGCGACAGGGTGGCGCACAGCGCCAGACCGAGCCAGCTTCGCTGGCGAAGGGCCGAGCAGACCTGCGAGCCCTAAAGCGTAGCGCCCGCAGCTTGCTGCGGGAGGCCCCAAAACATCTTGGAGGAGGAAAGGCAAAAAAGCCTGCAAAACTCGGGGAAGAATTTTAATTTTGTGGAAATTAAGCGAAAATGGCAAAACAAGTAAAATATGATGAGCAGGCGATCCGCTCTTTGGATTGGAAAGAGCACATACGGATGCGGCCTGGGATGTACATTGGAAAATTGGGGAATGGAAACAGCCCTGACGATGGTATATATGTATTGGTCAAGGAGGTTTTAGACAACTCTTTGGATGAGTTCATGATGGGGGCTGGAAAGAAGATTGAGGTCAAGGTCATGGGCGATGGTCGGGTTTCTATTCGGGATTACGGTCGGGGGATTCCCTTGGGTAAAGTGGTAGATTGTGTATCGAAGATCAATACGGGGGGAAAATATGACTCTCGGGTATTTCAGAAATCTGTGGGCTTGAATGGTGTGGGGACCAAGGCGGTCAATGCCTTATCTTCTTACTTTAAGGTGCAGGCTTTTCGGGAAGGCAGGACCAAAATTGCGGAATTTGCGACTGGAGAGCTGACCAAAGAATGGGAAGAGGCCACAGAGGAGCCCAATGGTACTTATGTAGAATTTGTGCCTGATGGGAATATCTTCAAGCAATATAAATTCAATTTGGAATACATTGAGGACCGAATCTGGGATTATGTATATCTCAATCGGGGCTTGAGTATTTACTTGAATGGGCAGCGTTACTACTCTAAAAACGGTCTATTTGATCTTTTGAGTAATCGGGTAGATGTGGAGAAACTGCGTTATCCGATAGTGCATTTGATGGGCGAAGACATAGAGATTGCTTTTTCTCATGGGAACAACTATGGGGAGCAATACGTCAGTTTTGTGAATGGGCAGAACACCACGCAGGGCGGGACGCATTTGAATGCTTTTCGGAGCGCCTTGGTCAAGACCATTCGAGACTTTTATGGCAAAAGCTATGATGCCACGGACATACGGACGGCCATTGTGGCGGCGGTATCGGTTCGGGTGATGGAGCCAGTATTTGAGTCGCAGACCAAAACCAAATTGGGATCTACGCATGTGGCGCCAGATGGGCCATCTATGAACAGCTTTGTTGCGGATTTTTTGCGGCATAAGCTAGACAACTACCTGCATAAGAACCCGGAGGTAGCTAAATCCTTACAAAAGCGCATCATTCAATCGGAGCGGGAGCGCAAAGAGATTGCTGGCATTCGGAAGTTAGCGAACAGCAAGGCCAAAAAGGCCAGTTTGCACAACAAAAAGCTGCGGGATTGTCGGGCGCATTATAACAGCAAGCACAAGCGGGCGCAAGACAGCATGATCTTCATTACTGAGGGAGACTCGGCTAGTGGGTCCATTACCAAATCTAGGGATGTGCAGACCCAGGCGGTATTCTCTTTGCGCGGAAAGCCATTGAACTGTTATCGTTTGACCAAGAAAGTGGTCTATCAGAATGATGAATTCAACTTACTGCAGCATGCCTTAAACATAGAGGACGGTTTGGATGAATTGCGTTACAACAAGGTCATCATTGCCACCGATGCCGATGTGGATGGGATGCACATTCGTTTATTGTTATTGACCTTTTTCTTGCAATTTTTCCCGGAATTGGTTTCTAATGGGCATTTATACATCTTGGAGACGCCTTTATTTCGGGTGCGCAACAAGAAAAAGACCTTCTATTGTTATTCGGAAGAAGAAAAGCAGGCGGCCATGAAAAAACTGGGCAGAGATGTGGAGGTCACTCGATTTAAGGGATTGGGAGAAATCTCGCCGGATGAATTCAAGCAATTCATTGGGGATGACATTCGCTTAGAGCCGGTGCGTTTATCTGCTTCTACGGATTTGGAGCAGCTGCTTAGTTATTATATGGGGAAAAACACCCCTCAGCGTCAGCGTTTTATTATAGACAACCTTCGGTTGGAGCTAGATGCCTTGGCCGAAAATTAAAAAAGAAGAAAAAAAGCGGGCTAGAGTTTTGGAAAAAAGCGGGTCCTGCTTTACATTTGTATCCGCTCAGAGAAAAGAGCGGATATATATCGGGGCGTAGCTCAGTTGGTTTAGAGCACTACCTTGACAGGGTAGGGGTCACTGGTTCGAATCCAGTCGTCTCGACGGTGGAAGAAAAAAAGCAGATGCGAGAGCATCTGCTTTTTTTTTGGGGGGGGGATTATTTAGCTCGTTTATATCTATAAATAAAACGTCTATCCTGTACATAGTTTTCATGTCCCCCTGGCACCATCTTCACAAAGACAAGTTCGTCTCTAATCCACTCCCAGCTAAATATTTCAAATTCATGACTTAATGTGTCGTCAAAACTAATCCCATTATGGGGCCGATAAGGATGATGTGTGCCAAAGCCATTCTCCATGTAAAAGGAGTTATAACCTTTAAAGCCTTTGAGCCCATACTTTTTGCCTCTCTTTTTCTGCAGAAAAAGCGTATCACTCATCTTATTATTTCCAATAGGGACATAAGCGCCTAGGAGTAAGCTATCGACTAGAAAAGACGTAATATTAGATGAAAAATCAGGCCACTGCTCTTCATGCAGCTCTTTTATCCCTTCTATAAGTCTGGACTCCTTTTCTTTAAGCCGTCTAAAAGAATAATCGATACCTTCATTCGATCTACCTTCTATCTGCTTCTCATGTATAAATATTTTATCCTGAGTGGAGTCGTATTGCAATACATAAGCTCTTTCTAGAATAGCTAGGCTATCATAATTATGAATGAGAGGGATTTTTTTATGGTACGAACCACCTAAACTTCCTATATGAATCAGGCTATCATTTTCTACTTTTAGAATTATGGCCTGCTTAAACATTCTCATTCTTCTGTATTTATCAATAGACTTTGTTTCCAAAACCCCATCAAAATAGTTACTCAAAAGCCAGTAGCCATCCATTTTTTTACTCCAGCTTGCTGTTTTAGGAGGAGCAGCTGCGGGAGCTAGAGTGACTTCCCGCTTTTTACTTTCTTTTTTATCTACTGAGCAACTGAATAACAAAACTAGTAGACAGCAGGCTGTAATTATCAGTACCTTTTTTTCCATGAGTCTTATTTTTTTCATTTAACAGCCCCTCCCCTACCAACAGAACTTACACCTTCTTCGCCCTAGGGCTCTGGCTTTGGCTTCTGAGATGCGGCTGATGCCGTGGGTACAGCGATTGAGGCCTCGGCAATATCCTTTATGGTAGGTATAGGCATTTTTGCTATTGCAGATGAGGTAATTGCCGCTATTGCTTTCTTTTTGGCTAAGCCAGTAGCTGAGGTTATGGCTTTGTCCATTTTGCTTAAGGTATAACTTTTTGGCGATTAGGGGGCGGCTAAAGGGCTGGCCTTTTTTATTTTGGCCAATAAGGTAAAAAGTAAATCCACAGCTAGCATCAAATTGATAGTTGATTTCATCTAGTGACACCTCTACATATCCAGCTTCTTCGAGCCAGAAAACCTGTTCATGTTCTGAGAGTAGGCCTAAGAGCTGTTCTGCTTGGGTTTGGCTGAAGCAATCTTGGGCCCAAAGGGGGCTTGAGCTGCCAATAAACAGGAGCAGTAGAGTAAGTATTAGTTTCACTTTCTTAACTTTATCCATTAAAAAATTAGAATTATGAACAAACTTACGCAATCTGAAGCAGTAGCCCTAGCGCTGGGTAGTCTCTATCAATTTAAGGACAAGGTTGAGGAAATCATGCCTTTGGTACAGGTCAACAACTATCGAGAAAATTACGAGCAGTTGATTCTCAATTTAGCCTTTCAGTTTGAGTGGCAGGGAACTGGCTACTACTATAGCTGTACTGAAATTGTTTATGATGAAGCCAAAGGAAAATGGGTTTGTTTTTTTGATGGCAGTGGGCCCAACGACTCCTATTACGACTTTGTAGATGGAAAGGCCAAGATCTTTTGGATGGACTAGGCGGCAGCGGGGGCTTTATTGCTTTATCTTCGCGAAGCGATACCGCTATTTAGGCTGGCCGAAAGGCCAGCCGCTTCGGCTGAGGGATGGATAGCAGTGGCCGCAGGCCAGACCTAGTTTTTGAGCGTAGCGAAAAAACGCAGGGCCGAGCGAACAGCGAGCTGCGACACAGCCCGACCCGCCCGCAGGGCGGGGCAGCCCCAAAAAAGAAGCAGAAAAACAGAGAATTGTTGCTAAGTTCTTAGCTTTGTTGCAGACAGCAAAAAAGCAATGAGATGAGACAATTTTCTAGAGAACAAAAACAGCAGGCTTTGGCGGAGCGGGAAGCGGGTCTTAGTTTGAATGAGATTTGCCAGAAGTATCGGATTAGCCGCAAGACCTTTTTGAAATGGAAGGAAGAGGAGCGGCTGGCCAATTTGGAGCGGGTGCCGAAAGCGGAATATGATGCTTTATGGCTGCAGCACCAGGTTCTTCGTCAGCAATATCGGGAATTAAAAGAGAATATAGCTATTGCGACGGCCCAACTAGAGGCCCGTAGAGAGCTATTGGCCCGTTTGCTGCCCAAGGGAGAAGAGCAGTAATCATTTTGGCCAATTTAAAACAGAAAAAGCCCGATCAGCGTACTGATCGGGCTTTATATTTTGGCTAAACAGCCGTTTCTTCTAAAAGAAGACTATTTTCTAGTAACGAGCGAAACCAAAGTCTTGGATAACGTTAGCACCTTCGAAAACAGAAACAGTTAGGTAAGCACCGCTGTAGTAGAACTCAGCGTTTTCAGTATCACCAGCACCGTCGATGTAGTTAGCGCGGAAATCTTGAGGATAGATGCGTACAGAAGCTGCAGTTTTAGGAGCAGGTACTTCGATAGAGTAAGTACCGTTAGCGCCTACAGTAGTTGTGTAGTACATGTACTCAGAACCGTTGTTCAAAACAGAAACGTTAGGGAAATCGTCGGGATCAACGCGAACGATAAGCTCAGTTCCGCTAGGAGCGTAAGTATCGGCAGAAGTAGTGTCATTTACGGGAGCGTAAACAATACCAGAGATAGTAGCCATACCTGCATTTTCCATTACAGTTACGGTCTGAGGATCATCAACTTTCTTACAAGAAGTGATAGAGAAGGCGAATACAGCCAAGATGAAAGTTACAACTGCTAGATTTTTCATAGCTTATATAATTAAGTGGTAATTATTAAAATAAGAATATAAAAGGGAAATATAAAATGAACCTTGGGTTCAGATTAGAAGTGGAACATCAAGTTGATAGCTCCTCCGTAATCGGCAGTATTGATACCGAAGTTAGTCAAAGTACCAGCATCTACATCAGTGATTTCAACCACCTCTTGAGTAGCGGGGTTAAACTCTTCTGTAACTACTTGTGAGCGGTTAGTACCTCTGTAAGCAATACCTAGGTAGAACTCAGCGCCCAAAGAGATTTGGGGAGCAACGAAGTACTCAACACCAGCGAAACCACGAGCTCCGATAGAGAAGCTGTTAGCACCTCTTGCAGAAACTAGACGGTCAGCTTGACGGCTGCTAGCACCTGAGTTAAAGTTAGTTGTCGTAGTAGGAAGTTGGTTATCTACAGACATTTCGTTACCGTAAGTATAAGTAGAGCCAGAAGTGCTCATACCGATATTAGCCTCAGCACCATAAACACCAACGATACGGCCTTTGCTGCGGCGCCATTCTAGACCACCACCCAATTCTACAGTGAAAGTGTTAGATACTCGCTCATCTTCTACCTCGATGTTGGTCTGGTTTTGACCGTCCATCATTACACGGTTTACTTGTTGAACAGTGTTTTGGTTTAGGCGGAGGCGACCACGGATAGCTTGGCTTTCCGAAAGGAAATACTTACCGTACAACTGCAAGCCCGAGTTGTTGTCTACATAAGTAGCAGACAAGTTGTTGTTGCTTGTGTTGTTGAAGAAGTCACCGACATAACCCAAGAAGGGGGCAGCATCAAAGCCAATAGCGAACTGGCCAGCTTCGGGCATTACGTCTAGACCATTCTTGCTGGCTACTTGTTCTACCTGAGCGTTAGCTACAGCTGCGAACAAAACCGCCATCAAAAAAATCGTCAGTTTTTTCATAATGAAAATTAAGGTTTAAAAATGAACAGCTAAACATTAGGGAAATGTTTGACTGCATTAGTAAATATCTGGATTGCTCTTAAGAGGGCTCGTCCTCCTCTTTAAAATTTAAGAGCGCCATGAATTACAGTGCAAATGTAGGGGCCTTTACCCCATAAAAGCAAGTCTTTTTTCTTTTTTTTACATTTTTTTAACAATCGTTCAAAAAACGCTAATTACTAAGGATTTAGACCACTATTTTTTGGGCAAAAAATAGGTCCTTCGTCTATTTATTTTTGATCTTAGTCCAAACTTCCTCTACGCTATCTACAGGCAGTTGGCAGGCATAATTTTCACAGAGGAAGATTTTGCTTTGGCCATCCGCTTGTTCTCTTCCTGCTAGCAGGGGGAGCGTAGAGCTCTTTTCGGTAGCGGCGTAGATCAGGTTGGGGGCAAAGTGACTTTGCATTTCCGCGGCCCAGTTAGCAAACTCTGGGCCAACAATAGCCAGTTCTTTAGTGGGGTATAAAATCTTAAATAAAAAGTTGGCCCATCGGCCAAAGGACTGAGGATATTTGCGGATACTTTTGCGCATAGCCGCGGCCATTTGGGCGGCTCGTTCTCTATATTCGGCCTTATCTAGGAGGATGCCTAGCTGCTCTAAGTTGTGCATCAGGCTTGAGTTTCCAGAGGGGGTTGCGCTATCGTAGAGGTCTTTTTTGCGGTACAAAATATCAGTCTGTTGCGCAGAGCTATAATAAAAGAGGCCTGCTTCTGCCGAATGGTCGGCTATGCAGGCTTGCATCAATTGGTCGGCCCGCTGCAGATGCTTTTCCTCAAAGCTGACTTCATAGGCCAAAAGATGGGCTTCTATCAAAAAGGCGTAATCGTCAGAAAAGGCGAGTTGTGGAGCAATTTTGTCTCCAGCATAACTATGTAGTAATTGTCCTTTTTCATTTTGCAGGCGCTTTTCTATTTGCTCCAAAATGCCAAAAGCCGCCTTTTTATATTCGGGCAAGCGGATGGCCTGATAGGCTTTGAGTAAGGCGCTGGCCAAAAGGGCATTCCAAGAGAGGATAATTTTCTCATCTCGGCCGGGGCGGATGCGCTGGGCTCTGAGGCCAAGCAAATGTGCCTTAATTTTATCTAATTCTTGTTGCAGTTCTTCGGGATCTAGCTTGCGGCTTTGGGCAAAGCCGGCCAGACTTTGGGGGCGGCGCAAGATGATTTTGCCCTCCCAGTTTCCGGCCGGAGAGGCATCATAGAAGTCTAAAAAGATTTGTTTCCAGGGTTGGGGCCAATTGGCGAGGGCCCTTTGCAGTTCTTCCCAGTTCCAGACATAAAACTTTCCTTCTTCGCCTTCAGAATCGGCATCTAGGGCCGAGTAGTAGGTTCCTTTTGGGCTTTGCATTTCGCTCTGCAGCCAGTTCCAGCATTCGGCAATGGTTTGGGCGTAGAGTGGTTTTTGGGTCAGTTTATAGCTATCGGCCAAGAGGCCAATGAGCAGGGCATTATCATAAAGCATTTTTTCAAAATGCGGAATTTTCCAGTAGCGGTCTACGGTATAGCGGGCAAAACCACCGCCCAATTGGTCATAAATGCCGCCGTAAATCATGGCATCTAGAGAGAATTGGAGCTGCTGCATAGCTTTTTGGTCCTTTTCGTAGTAGTAGCTATTGAGCAGGTAGCGCAAAGACATGACGGAGGGAAACTTTGGGGAGTGGCCAAAGCCGCCAGCTTGTTCGTCAAAATTATCGGCCAGTTGGTCCAGACAGTAGTTCCAGTCGCTGGCCTTAAATGGCGAGTCGCCATTTTGGCCAAAGTCGATGCCCTCGGTCATTTTGTCTTCTCCTTTTTGCAAGAAGTTGTAGAGTTTATCGGCTTGGTCGATAATGGTTTGGGGTTGTTCTTGCCAGACCTTGCTGAGGTTGCCGAGCACTTCCATCCAGGAGTTTCGGTTTTGCATTCGGCGGGGCGGGAAGTAGGTGCCCCCAAAGAAGGGGCGGCCGTTGGGGAGCAAAAAGCAGTTGAGGGGCCAGCCGCCTTGTCCGCCAGTCACTAATTGGACAGCCTCCATGTAGATATGGTCCAAATCGGGTCGTTCTTCTCGGTCCACTTTGATGCTGACAAAATGCTGGTTCATGAACTCCCCTACCCTAGGGTCTTCAAAGGATTCTTTTTCCATGACATGGCACCAATGGCAGGTAGAGTAGCCGATGCTGAGGAGGATCATTTTGTTTTCGGCTTTGGCTTTGTCTAGGGCTTCTTGGCCCCAGGGGTACCAGTCGACGGGGTTGTGGGCATGTTGTTGTAGGTAGGGGCTGCTTTCTTTTTGGAGTCGGTTGCTGTATTTCATTTTGTTGTTGTTTTTTTGGTGCAGTCGTCGAACTGCGGCTTGTAGCCTTGTTGTCCGTCTTCGGCGGGCGGTTACTCCCTTTGGTCGTCGAAGACGGCCTAAAGGCCTTGTTGTCGTTGTCGCAGCTCGCTGCTGTTTTGGGGCCTCCCGCCTTCGGCGGGCGCTACGTTTCGCAGCTCGCAGGTCTGCTCGGCCCTTCGCCGCTTTCAGCGGCTCGGTCTGGCCTGACGGCCACTGCTGCACATCGCTAGGCCAGCTGCTTTTGGCCTAAAATAAGGGCTATTTGGGATTTTCTTGTGCTAATGCGCTTTAATTTCTGCTGTAAGGGTGGTATTCGTCGCTACGCTCCTCATTTGCTGATGATATCCCCGCCCACCCTCCCCTCTGCGGGATTCCTTAAGGGAATCCCTTGGGGAGTTTGGGCCAACTGCCTATTTTTGAGGGTGAGGAGCGGAGCGACGAACGCCATGCTGGGCGCTTTGGCCCCCAAGGCCAAAGGAGCCCAGCCCCCAGGCGGGGGCGGCGCAAGGGAAAGCCCAAAACTGAAATGAAATATTTTGAGGGGCGGATCAAGTAAAGTGTAAAGCAGGAAGTGGCCGCCGCCAGCCGCCGTCCGGGCGCGCTTGGCGCAAGCCGGCGAAGCTTGAAGCCGCAAAGCGGCTTGTAGCTGAGCCGCGGGGCAGACCGGCCTAGGGGCCTGTAGGGCTGGCCGCAGGCCAGACCAAAGCCCGAAGGGCTGAAGGGCCGAGCAGAACTGCGAGCCCCGCAAGGGCCCGGCCGCCGAAGGCGGCAGGCCCCAAAAAAAAAGCTGCTCTAAATAGAGCAGCTATAAAGCACTTTAGTGCAGTTCTTCTTTTTCTTCTACCGCTGCCTGATAATCGCTTAATTTTAAGCTTTTACTTTCTTGGGCAGCTGGAGCCTGCGATACGTTTCTGTTGCCATACCAGCTTCCGTTCCCTCTGCATCGGCGACGCTTTTTATAGGGGCTTCCACAAGAGGCCAAAACAAAAACAGCTAAACAACTTAGGGCAATAATCGATTTAGTTTTCATAATAAATATCTATTAGTTCTAAAATAGGGTATATGAATAAACGAAATCCAAGTCACAAACGCTGGCTTATCCTGGCCATTTCTGGTCTTTTACTCACAGGTTTTGGGCTTTCGCTCTTAGGCGAAGCCATTATGGCCAAGGCCCAAAACGAAAGCTTTTATAGCTGGGGAAGCTGGGGCACGGCCGCCCTGCTCTGCTTCAATACGGGGCTATCGCTTTTTGGGGGCGCTGTTATTGAGCGCTATAGACTATTGCAGCAAGCCGAGCAAAAAGAAAAATAGCCCAGCCGAGCAGGCTCGGCCCAACTGGCTGCAAGCCAGAAGGATGAGCGCTGCGAAAGGGGGGCCGAAGGCCAGACCGAGCTTTTTGAGCAAAGCGAAAAAAGCGAAGGGCCGAGCAGACCTGCGAGCCCTGAAGCATAGCGACCCAAGGCCGAAGGCCGCAGGGACAGCCCCTGATCCCCATAAAAAAAGCCCTGCTTCTAAGAAACAGAGCTTAAATTTAGCAATTTGGAGACTAGGCCTTTTCTGCAGCCTGTACCCGCAACTGAAAGCCATTGCCATGAATATTGACAATCTCGATATTTTCATCGGGCTTGAGATATTTGCGCAACTTAGTCACAAATACATCCATAGAACGGGCCGTAAAGTAGTTGTCCTCTCCCCAAATTTCTTTGAGGGCTACCGAGCGGGGCAAAACGTCATTGACATAAACGCAGAACATTTTGAGCAACTCCGCCTCCTTGGGTGACAATTTGTCCTCTGCCGTACTGCCATCGGCTGCCGTGAAGGTCAAAATGCGCAAGGGATAATCAAAATGGAAGCGGCCAAACTCAAACTCCTTGGCCGAGCGATCCTTCTGCTCACTTCTTTGGCTGCGCTTGAGCACCGCCTGAATGCGATAGAGCAACTCCTCAGAGGTAAAGGGCTTAGAGATATAATCATCGGCCCCAGCCTTAAATCCCTTGATGACATCCTCCTTCATGGTTTTGGCCGTGAGGAAGATAATCGGAATCTCTTGGTCCAGTTGTCGGACATCCTTGGCCAAAGAAAGGCCATCTTTTTTAGGCATCATCACATCAAAGATGCAAAGGTCATACTGCCCTTCCTTAAATTTTTCGAGCCCTTGTTCGCCGTCTGTAGCCAAAACGACATCAAAGTCATTCATTTCTAGGTAAGAAGATAATACATCGCCAAAGTTGCGGTCATCCTCTACCAGTAGGATTTTATTGTTATCAGTCATAGAGTCTCTTATTTTTTAGGGTTACTGCTCTTCATCGATTGCTTGAACGGTTGCATAAAATGTACCAAATTTTAACATTTGGCCGCTTTAATCCTCTTGGTGTTTATAGGGAAAGAAAAGCGTAAACTTGCTCCCCTTGCCCTCTTCACTTTTCACCTCAATATGTCCAGCATGGGCCGTCACAATGGCTTTCACATAACTAAGGCCCAAACCAAAGCCCTTAATATCGTGAATATCGCCTGTGGGCACCCGATAAAATTTATCAAAAATATGTCGGCGAGCCTCCTTAGAAATGCCCAAACCATGATCTTCTACCGTAATTTTGATTCCGCCAGAAGCATCGCGGCTATGCAAAATAATATGCGGTTTTTCAGGAGAGTATTTATTGGCATTATCCAGCAAATTGTGAATCACATTAGTAAAATGCGTTTCATCGGCTTCTAGTTCATGCAGGCTAGCCTGTAAGTCCAGCTCTACCTGCCCATCTTTTTGGGCCAATTGCAGCATGATCTTCTCAGCCGCATCTCGCATAATCTGGTGAGCATCAATGATTTCCATATTTAAAGAGAACTCTTTTTTGTCTATTCTCGCCATCTGCAAGACCTTACCCACCTGCGAGTTCATCCGCTCATTTTCTTCCTTAATAATATGGATAAAGCGCTCGGCCTTATCCACCTTGCCCATTTTCACAAAGTTGCGCACGGCATCGGTGGCCAATGAAATAGTGGCAATAGGCGTCTTAAATTCATGCGTCATATTACTCAAAAAGTCGCTCTTCATTTCAGACAACTTCTTTTGTTTCAAGATAATATGAATTGTATAATAAAAGATAAAACTCACAATTCCCGTAAAAAAGATGGTCAGAATAATATTGGCCAATAAGCTCTGCCAAATATGATACTGCTTATAGGGAAAATCAATATAGATCCGAGCCGTTTCCTCCTCCAAAGAAGGGTACAAACTCGCCATATATTTAAAGTCTTCTTTCTTCAGATAGGCTTTCTGCTCGGCCTTTTTGCAAATGGGGTTCAGGCGCAAAAAGCTGTCGGCCCGCACATCATAAACGCCATAGGCATAGGGGCCCTCTACTCCTTTTTTGCTCAGCTCAATTTCAATCAATCGGTTGAGCTTAGACCAATCCAAACGATCCGTCAAAGGAATATTTTGGACCAAACTATGGTGGGTAAAATAGGTCTTAAATTGGGTCATAAAGGCTTGCCCCCCCCCTTTTTTCCAGCTTCGACTCCTCTTCTCTCGGCTAAAAAATACCGTTTGCAAACGCCCAACGCCCTCCACCTCAAAGGTGTCTACAGAAACCGCCTGATTGTTGGTATCCTGGTAAATCAAAGAGGTGTGTATGGCCTCTACCTCAGCCAAGGTCCGCAGATCCCGCCCCAAATCTTGCCCTTCCGATAGTTTAGGGAGGTCGTACATTTCCGCCATCCGCTTAATATCGGCCTGCTCCAATTTAGACACCACATGCTCCAAAGCCGCATGAATATTATTGTCAAAAAGCTCGGCATTGAGCATAATCGCCCGCTGGATCGAATAGACTTGTACGCCAAAGATCCCCAAAAGAGCAATGCTCATCACCCCAACAATTCCTATAATAGACGATCGATTCATTCCATTAACTGATTTACTACTTCCAATAAAGAAAGAATCCCTGATCTTCAGAAGGTTCTAAAGGCTTTTTTGTTTTTTTTAATGTCTATACTGCTTTTGGGGCCTCCGCGGCGGCTTCGCCTTGCGGCGGTTACTCCCTTTGGTCGTCGAACTGCGCCCTAAAGGGCTTGTTGTCGTTTATTCCCGTTGGTCATCGAACTGGCGCCTCTTCGAGGCTGGTTGTCGCAGCTCGCTGCTGTTTTTTGGGCCTCCTGCCTTCGGCAGGCGCTACGTTTCGCAGCTCGCTATTCGCTCGGCCCTGCGCCGCCTTCGGCGGCTGGGTCTGGCCCTTTGGGCCACTGCTGCACATCGCTAGGCCACTCCCTTCGGTCGTTCTAGACCAAAAAAAAGGGCCACTTTTCAGCAGCCCCAAATTCTATTTACTATAAGTTGATTTTCGCTTTTCTACAAAAAGTGCCGAAATAGAACGATGCTCATGGGTGTTCCTGATGGCCCGAGAAAATAACTTAGCCGTAGATACTACCTTGATTTTTTCACTCTTTTCTTTCAGTGGAATCGTATCCGAAACCACCAATTCGGTCAAAACTGACTTTTCTAGGCGCTCATAAGCTGGGCCAGAAAGTACCGCATGCGTACAAACCGCCCGCACCGAACGCGCCCCCTTGTCTATTAAGGCCTGGGCCGCTGTGCATAAGGTCCCTGCCGTATCAATAATGTCATCAACCAAAATAACATCCTTGCCTTCTACATCTCCAATTACGGTCATCTCGGCAATTTCATTGGCCTTTTTGCGGTATTTGTCGCAAATGACTAGCCCACAATCAAAATGCTGCGCATAGACTCTCGCTCTTTTGGTACTGCCCACATCCGGAGAAGCAAAAATGAGGTTAGAGGTGTCTAGGTCTTCCAAATACTCAAAGAAGATCCCCTCACTCTTTAGGTGGTCTACGGGAATATCAAAAAATCCCTGAATCTGATCGGCATGTAGGTCCATGGTCATAATCCGATTGGCCCCAGCCGCCATGAGTAAATTAGCCACCAACTTGGCCCCAATAGCTACCCTCGGCTTGTCCTTGCGATCCTGTCGGGCAAAACCAAAATATGGAATTACAGCCGTGATGTAACCAGCAGAAGCCCGCTTGGCCGCATCAATCATTAAAAGCAATTCCATGAGGTTTTCTGTAGGCGCAAAAGTAGACTGAATGAAAAATACATAGGCACCACGAACCGATTCTTTGATGTTTGCCTGAAATTCTCCATCCGAAAAACGCTCAATACTCATGTCTCCCAAAGGCTGACCATAGTAGTCTACAATCCGCTCGGCCAGATAACGAGAATTTTGCCCAGAAAAAAGTTTTACATCACTAACGAGTTCCATAATAGGAGGAAGTTTTAATGAAATCCGCTACAGATTTCTATGAATGCAATCTAAGTTGTTTAGCTAATCAATAAAAGGGCTAGCCACAGAAGTTCAAGCCGCCCCATAAAAAAAGCCTTCAGCCAAAGGCCAAAGGCATAATTCTTTTATTTAGAGCGTAGTAAATAACGCATATTACCAATTACAATATATTTTAAGGTTTGGTTCGAGCCCTCTACCAAAAAGATTTCTGACTCTTTAGAGGTGACCTCATTAACTACCTTTAGTATACGAGCCGGCACCTCTTTCGCCTTAATCGGATCAAAGAAACGCGCACGCTTGTTTTTCTTGATCTTAAAGACCTGCTTGGGGTTTGCCTTGTTTCTGCTGTCACTGATCTTAATGAACTGCTCCCGCTTCTTCCGACGCTTCCCCTTAGGGATAATCACTTCCTCAAATTCAATGCTCACCAAGTCTTTGGCGTAAATCCGCTTGAATTCCAAATGATCGTACTTCAGTTCTAAGGTAGAAAATGGCACCACTTTCTGCTTATACAACTGCTCCTCATCTACCAAACTAACATCGCCCAATTGGGTAAAATATAAACGGTCTCGGTCCAACTGATAATCTGGAGTAGGCGCTATATAATAAATATGCTCCGAACTAGTCGGCTCCTCCTGATAATGTAGTTTCACCAAACGACCACGATCACAATGAAACTGTATAAACCCCTGGATCTCCGGATTCCGCAAGTCAATCAAGGTCATCACAAAGCCAAATGCCTTTGATTCCGTTTTATGAATGTGCATGGTCACAGGCTCTTTATTAGGCGCCGCATCTATGCCCGCTGTCGAAAACCGAATCTTTTCACTAATCGTGACCTTGGTCCCCGTGATTTCAAATACAGCTTGCCCATGCTCTAAGGGACTGTCATAATGCGCCCCCCGCAATTTGGCCCGATAGGGAATAATAGTGTTTCCCCTTAAGTCATAGTCATATAAGTAGTCCCGATCCTCTACATAGGTAAATTTCTTTTTAGGTACTTCCGGAACCTGTGCCGAAAGTATCTGCGGGACAAATAATATCGTCAAACAAAAAATGAGTAGTTGTTTCATATTAGCTTATTCGATGAAGTCATTTAAATCTGGTATTTCGGTCGCTATGGTTTCAACTAATATACCAAAAGCCCCCTAAACCTTCTAACTAAAGCCGAGAAAAACGGTCCAAAGTACCATCCTCTATGCTCCTAAGAAGCTCTTCTAAGTTGTTCTCTACCCCCTCAAAACAGGCCGGAGCCGCAAAATCCTCGGCCCGATAATGATAGAGCTGCCAAGCTTTGTCTACATACTCTAAAGCCGAACGGTGCTCCATCCAATCTCCTGAGTTTAAGTAGGTCAATTGACCAAACTCTGTCACTATCTCCCGATGCTGAGGCCGATGCACATGCCCGCAAACTACATAGTCGTAGCCCTTGGCCATACCCACCTCAATCGCTTTTTGCTCAAAGTCATTCATTTTTTGTACCGCCGCCTTTACCGAGGCCTTCAATCGCTTAGAAAACTGACTAGGGGGTACCCCCAAAGGCTTCAACAAACGGTTCATCCCCCGGTTCAACATAATGCTCCAATCGTAAAATTGCCCCCCTATCTTGGCCCAAAAACGCCCCTTATGTACCGAGGGGTCATAAGCGTCGCCATGAAAGAACCAAGCCCGCTTGCCATCCAACTCCAAAAGCAGTTTGTCCTGTAAGTAGATGTTACCCAAACGAAAAGGAGTCAACCGACGCAGACTATCGTCATGGTTGCCCGTTAAGTAGTAAACAGGCACCCCCGACTCGGCCAAGTTCATGAAGTGCCGCAAAACAGCCCAATGGGCCTGCGGAAAATACCCCTTCCGAAATTGCCAAATGTCTATAATGTCCCCATTCAAGATGAGCATTTTAGGCGCTAAGCTCTGCAAATATTGCAATAAGGCATTGGCCTCCGAGCCCTGCGTGCCCAAATGCACATCAGAAAGGACCAATATGTCGATTTCTCTTTTGTCTGCCATGGGGAAAAGTTGGAGATTACTGCTTCTTGCCTACAAAACTAATGTATTCCCATACCCCCATATAAGCCGACCGCACTTTGTTCACTATAGGCTCAAAGTTGTCTCGCAAAAAAGGACGCAAATGCCCGTCCATCCGCACATGATGATTCCCCATGTGACTCTTGAACCAGCCCTGCTTGCTGTCATGAAAATCTACTACCGCTATATATCCCCCTACTTTGAGGTCTTTCTTGGCCTGCTTCAATAAGTCTTCCCACTGTGGGTTGATCATGGTCAATGAATAAGAAAACAAAATAGCATCATACTGCCCGTTTTGCCCCTCCGCATCCTGGCCATAAGGCTCATGCACGACCTGCACCCGCTGACCAAATGGAGCCACCTTCTTACTAGCTATATCGACCATATCCGTAGAGACCTCATAGGCCTTGATCTCCGCAGCAGGAAAGGTCTCGGCCAATATCTTCGTATTGAATCCCGTCCCACATCCTACTTCCAAGATCTTTATCGAGGCATTCCGCTCTAAGGGAATGTCTTTAATGACTTCTACCCGACCAAAGAGAAAACTCCATCGCGTTAGATCATAAATTTTTGACTGAAATTTGTAGTACTGGTCCATACTACTCGCTTGCTCTCTCGAGTCTTTATGTGCTGTTCCCATACGCTAATTCTTGTTCTTGATGTACAAACTTATTTCACTGTCCCTAAATAAACACTGCCATAAGTCCCTACCCGATCCTGAAAATGACTTTCCTTCAATTCATCCTCCGATGAAACCCAACTAACCCGCTCTTTCACAAAATCAGGAAAGAAGTCGATCCGCATAGCCGCAGAACGCATCAAGATTTTTGTGCCCGGCCGACTGTTCGCCAAAATACACTGCCACTCTTCCTCTAAAGCAGGCACATCATGCGCCGCCAACCAATCCTGATGGTCCAATAGTACATAATGACTGTATTTACCCGGATTGTCCTTCAGAAACTGAGAAAAACTTGTAGTATGCGTATGGATGTTGTCCGCCCGCTCTCGCAATGATAAATAGTTCTCCTCCCGCAAATAACTCGGACAGCAATCTTTGGTATAATGCCCATTCACATAGACCTGCCAAAAGTAGTTCTCCTTGATGTCCAATTCCGTAAATACATGCCGAACCGCATCCACCACAAAACTACTCACCCCCCCAGGATATTCTTCCGTAATCAACCGACGCTGCGCTCTAGGTACACCCGCCAAGGCCAAAGAAAAATGCCGACTGATGGTCCAACGTACCGCCTTGTTAAACAATTTGCGCTCTACCTGCTCAAAATATTGCTCCTGCTCTTCTAAGGTCTCCGCCTTGAGCAATTTCAATACCTTGCTGTGCAAACTAGGCCGCATCTGCATATAACGCACAAACAACCAGGCTAATGTCCCCGAAGATCCTCTATAATAAAAACTCTTCTTAGGCCCCTTGCCCTCAAAGTAGCTCATCTTTTGGTCCCAAAATTCCTGCGCATAAGCCGGCAAATGCGGACGCAATTGCTGCCGATAGACTTCCTCCGCCTGCGCATGCTTGCCATCGCCAAAGTAGTCGTACAACTCATCATAAGAGCTGTGCTTAAATAAGCTCTTCTTAAATTCTAATAAGGCATTCTGCCGAGAATTTAAATCAATACAATGAATGGCCTTGGGGTCATCCAACAGATAATCTAGGGCATTGCAACCCGCACTCGTAATCATCACAATCTCGCTATCTGGCTCAATTTGCATCAATTCACGATCGCAACGAGGGTCTTCCCAACAAATGTTGTAAACAAGGCTTCCACCATGCACATTCTTAAATACCCAATCTCTAAAATGGTTAATCATAAAGTTTAGTTTGTTCGCCCAATTTGGGGGCGGCTGAGGGCCTTTGCTTTCAGGCCCAACTAGTTTGGGCAAAAATAAACATTTTTTGCAGACTGACTAAACTAGATGTTAGGCAATACTCGCTTTCTCCTCAGCCAATTCTGCTTCTAGATTGTTTTTTTGGGGCCTCCTGCCTGCGGCAGGCGCTACGTTGCGCAGCTCGCTGTTCGCTCGGCCCTGCGGCCTGACGGCCTGGGTCTGCGGCTGCGCCGCACTGCTGCACATCGCTAGGCCGTTTGGCCTTCGGCCATAGCTGCAGCTTAAAAGCCGCAGCCAGATTAGGATCCAATCAGCTAGCTCTTTATTGCCCCTTGGCCTGCAGCTTAAAAGCCGCAGGTCCTGAAAAACCTAAGCCCCTGCTTTCTATCACCGAAGCAGGGGCTTTTAAGCTCCTGCGGCGAGCAAGATGATGGCCCAACAAGCTTGGCTGCGGCCTTTAGGCTGCAGATAGCGGCGCAGCCGCCATGGCCGAAGGACAAATAGCCCAACAAAACCTTTAGGTCCTATTCTGCAGCTGCAAAACGGCATCCTACAGTTGCGCTAAGCTATTCGCAATTTGTGAAACGGCAATTGTAAAGTGAGGTATGCTATTCGGAATTTGTGAAACGGCAATTGTAAAGTGGGCTATGCTATTCGCAATTTGTGAAACGGCATTTGTAAAGTAGGCTATGCTATTCGCAATTTGTGAAACGGCAATTGTAAACCCAGCTAAGCTATTCGCAATTTGTGAAATGGCAATTGTAAAGCGAGCTATGCTATTCGGAATTTGTGAAACGGCATTTGTAAAGCAGGGGATGCTATTCGCAATTTGTGAAATGGCATTTGTAAAGCGGGCTATGCTATTCGCAATTTGTGAAACGGCATTTGTAAAGTAGGCTATGCTATTCGCAATTTGTGAAACGGCAATTGTAAACCCAGCTAAGCTATTCGCAATTTGTGAAATGGCAATTGTAAAGCGAGGTATGCTATTCGCAATTTGTGAAATGGCATTTGTAGGGACTGTTCAGGAGTTTGTGTATTAGAATAAAATTGGGCCTTTAGCTGCTTAGGACTTGGCCAATCATCTCCTAGGGCGCAAGAAAGGGCCGAAGGCCCGCAGGCCTAGCGATGCGGCGGGGTGGCCCGCAGGGCCGAGCAGACCTGCGAGCCCCAAAGCGTAGCGCCGACGACCGAAGGGAGGCGGAGGCCCCAAAACAGCAGTCTTTACTAGCTTCCTTTTTGCAGCATTCTTTGAATAGATTGGCCAAAAATGAGGGCGGCAAAAAGGGCAAAACAAAGCAGTTTGAGGGCCATATTGCCTAGTTCTAGGGCTTTTTGGTCCCAACCCAAGCCGTAATATAAAAGCGTAATGCCCAAAACGGGCAGCAAACTCAAGAGCATTTTGCCCAAAGGCAGGCGGGGCGCTTTCAGCCAATAATCGCAGACCAACCAACTGAGTAAAAACATAATCATATAGGAAACCAAGGTGGTATAAGCCGCCGCCTGATAACCATAAAGCGGAATAAAATAGAGGTTGAGGCCTAAATTGCCCAAGGCCGAGGCCAGCAAAATAACCGTTAGGTAAATATTGACCTTTTGGTACTGAATATAGCGGTTGTAGAGCAGCGACATACTATAAAAAATGTAGCCTAGAATAATGATCGGCACAATATAAAGCGACTGCTGAAAATTATTTTTGCTAAAACTGAGCAGCAAACTGGCCAAATCGACCGCAAAAAGGAGGAGAAAAACGCCCCCCAGCAAACTCAACTTATGGATACTATAGACCTGAGGGCCCAATTGCTCATACCTTTGCTCATTCATGATTCGGTGATAAGCGGGATTAGCCGCATTTTGCAGGGCGGTAATCAGGCCCAGCAAGAGCATACCGATTTTGTAGGCAAAACTATAGAGGCCCGCCTCGGCATGGCCCAGTTCGCTGTTAATCAGCCATTGGTCGAAAGAATTGAGCAAATAGCCCCCAATGGAATAGGGAATCAGGGGAAGGCCATAGGCCAAAGCATACTTAAAATGCTTGCTTTCTAACTGAAAAAGGCGGACAAAAGGCCAGATGCGCCAGATAAAAATCAGGGCAAAAAAGCCCCCGGCCAGCATCTCTCCGATAATTTTGCCCATATAGACCCGGCCCGTTTCATGCAAAAGATACATCCCTACCGCAGCCAAAGCGAACTTGCCGTACTGCCAAAAAACATTGACAACTGTGAGTTCCACACTCTTTTGCTGCTCTCTTTTGAGCTGAAAGAAAATGTAATAAAGCACCCCTATATAGCCCGTGAGCAGCAAATAAATAATTGTTTCTGCGGGCAAATTGATATAGGCGGCGATGGGCGTCCTAAAATAATAGACCAGTCCTCCCAGGGCCAAATTAATGAGTCCTGTGGCCGATAGGACCGTACTCACAAAGCCCTTTACATCTGGCTTATCCTCATGAAAATAGCGGCTAATAGACAAATGCAGATTGAAGGAGAGCAGCACCGAGACCAAATTGACATAAGAGAGAAAAATGCTAGCCACCCCATATTCGGCCTCATCCATAAAATAGGTAAAGACCGGCAGAGAAATAATGCCAAGGCCTTGGGTCAGCAGGGTACCCAAAAAGTAGATGCTAGAATGTTTAAACACATCGAAGAAAGAAAAAGAGCGCAAACGCTCTAAAAGCGGGGCCAGCATAGATAGAATTTAAATAGCCAGAAGAAATGTGTAAATTTGAAGGTCCAAATGTAAAATAAACAAATCAGACTCATCCAACTCATCCTATAGAAATTCATCCTAGCAAACTGCTGCTTATTCTAATATGAAAAAGAAATCACTCTTCCGCAAGGGCCTGGAGAAGGTCCTATCTGCCAAGCCCCGCAAAAGATTACAGGCCCAATATGCCGCCTGGCCCAATACGCCCCGTCCCTTAGCAGAATGGGCGGCCCTAAGAGCCGAAATAGCCAAAAGCTACCCTTATGAGCATCCGCTATCCTTGCATTATGTGCCCGAGGCCGTTTCTGCGGACTTGATAGAGGTGCCTGAATTGCGGGAGAACCTAGCGGGTCGCACCATTGGGGCCTGGGCTTTGGATGTAGATAGCATTCATTTTTATTGGGCCGAGCTGCTGCGTTTGCGTCCAGAAGTCATTATAGAATGTGGTTCGGGGACCAGCACCATTATGGCGGGCACTTACTTCAAAAAGACGGGCATTAATGGGCAGTTAATCTCTTTGGAGCAATCGGAAGAAGAGAAGGCTAGTATAGAAGCCACCCTAAAGAAATTGGGTTTAGCAGAATACGTTTCGGTTTATTATGTTCCGCTTGGGGCCGACCAAAACTACGACTTTAGTACATTCTCTCCAGAGATGGACCAAAAGGCCGACCTTATTTTGGTAGATGGGCCAAGAGGGAGTCGGCTCAACACCCTTCCCAATCTGAAAAACTTTGCAAAATCTGGCGCTCGTTGGTTTCTAGACGATGCGCTTAGAGACAGCGAACAATCTTATCTACAGGCTTGGTCCAAAGAAGAGGGCATAGCTGTAGAGGGAGTCATTCCCTTGGGCAAAGGCTTTGGTACGGGCAGCATACTTTAGGCTTAGCTCCTCAAAACAACAGGCCCTTAGCGCAATGCGCTAAGGGCCTGTTCTATGTACTGCGAGCCACTACTTCTTTCGGATCATCATCATACCGTCTCGGAGGGGTAAAAGCATAGGCTCCACCCGTTTATCTTCTCGAATCTTTTTATTTAGGGCATCGATAGCGATCGTTTTCTTTCCTTTGAGCTCCTCTTCGGCCACCTTACCGCTCCAGAGCACATTATCGATAATAATACATCCGCCGCTGCGCATTTTGGGTAAAATGAGTTCATAATAATTATCATAATTCATTTTATCGGCATCAATAAATGCCAGATCCCAGTCATCGCTTAATTGGGGGATAATATCTAGGGCGGCGCCGATGCGCAGCTCAATTTTTTGGGCCAGGTCAGCCTTCTTAAAAAAGCCATTAACGGCCTCCTCTAGCTCCTCGTTAATGTCTATGGTCAGTAGGCGTCCGCCGGGCGCCAACCCTTGAGCCAGACAAATAGCCGAATAGCCTGTAAAGGTCCCTACTTCTAAAATCTTTTTGGGGGCCAAGAGCTTGCTCAACAAAGCCAGAAAATGGCCCTGTAGCTGCCCAGAAATCATCTGGGGCATTAGTACATGCAAATGCGTATAGCGTTCTATCTCTTTGAGGATCTCATCGGGAAAAACCGCTGAATGCTGCTCGCAGTAATCTTGTATATTCTTGGGCGGAAAATCTAACATAAATTGCTGTTTTGTAGTGCGTTAATCTTTTTTAAGCCATTTTTAATAGCAAAAAAATTAGACATATTAGTTTAATATACGTATATTTGATTGAGGTCAAAATTTAGCCAAATTTAAAAATATACTACGCTATGTGGAAAGAGCCAGCTATTTTTTCGCAAAGAAAAGAATATCACGAAGAGGAAGAGGTCCTATTAATGGATCCTTTAAAAGATGAAGTCAAGCTTTTGGTTTACAATGACGACCACAACACCTTTGATTGGGTCATTGAGTCTTTTGTGGAGGTTTGTGGTCATAGCAGCATTCAGGCCGAGCAATTGAGTTATATGATTCACTTTAATGGCAAGGCGGTGGTAAAAACAGGGACCAAAGCCAAGCTAAAGCCGATGAAAGAGGCCTTGTTAGATCGGGGTTTATCGGCTGTTTTGGAGGATTAAAACGAACTACCTACTAACCTAAGTTGGACAAACATTGCAGTAATTAATGGGGGCTTGGCCCCTTTTTTTATGAACTCAATTTAAATACAACACTTATGTACAACTTTCTTTCAAATGACAACATTGACGAATTTCCGCCCATAGAAGAGGATTTGGATGGTATTGTAGCGGTTGGGGGGCAACTAACGACTGCCCGTTTGCTTTCTGCTTATCGCAAGGGGATTTTCCCTTGGACTGCTGCCAAGCAACCTATTATGTGGTGGTCTCCGGATCCGCGGATGCTCATGCGGCCAGAGGAGGTAAAGATTAGTAAGTCCATGCGGAAAATCTTGGCCCGTGGAGACTTTAAAATCACTTTGGACACCGCCTTTGAGGAGGTGATTCGCAACTGCGCCAATATTCCCCGCCGCGGCCAGGAGGTTGCCGAGGGAGAAGAATCTGGGGCTTGGCTCTTGGAGGATATGCAAGAGGCCTACATCAACCTGCATAAGGCGGGGCATGCCCATTCTGTAGAAGCCTGGCAAGATGGCGAATTGGTTGGGGGGCTATATGGTGTAGCTGTGGGTTGGAACTTCTCTGGGGAGTCTATGTTTTCCAAGGTTTCTAATGCCTCTAAGGCGGCCTATTTGACCTTAGTGCCGCTTTTGGGCCAGCTTGGGTTTCAGTGGATTGACTGCCAGATGTACACCGAGCATTTATCCAGTCTTGGGGCTCGGCTGTATCCTCGAAAAATTTACTTAGACTTTCTTAAAGAGAATGAGCAGGAGCCTGGGATTCAGGGTTCTTGGACGCATTTGCTTTAGTTAGCTTTTGGGGCTGCCCTGGGTCGTTAATGGCTTGGTGCGGCTCATTTATTTCCCGCTCCTATTTTAACCACCATAATCAATATGAACAGAAAAGAGCGAAAACGTTTTGGTTCTGCTCAAAGCCCTTGCTTAGAGATGGGGTATGAGGCGGGGCCTCGAGAGGAACTGGTCCAGAAAGGCTTATTGGTTCTTTGGGCTAAAAATGCGGTATCTATAGAAGTAGATGGAGAGCCCTTAGCCTTGGGGCCGGATGAGCTTCTTTTTTTGGGGCCAGAACAAAGGCGGCAATTTTTGGCGATAGATGGCCTATCCTACCTACAATTTAATCCCTTATTTCACTGTATTTTGGAGCAGGACCAAGAATTGGGTTGTAAGGGGCGTCTATTTTTTTCGGCTGCAGAGCTGCCTAAAATTGCCTTATTGGGCCGATTGGGAAAAAAGATTAAGCAAACTTGGGCCGAGATCGAGGAAGAGCTGGTCCTAGAAGCGCCGCATAAGCTCAGTTTATTGCGTAGTTTGCTGCGCAACCTACTCATCTATGCCAACCGCCTTTATTTGGAAAACCACCAAAAAGCGGCAGAAAAATGGCCACAGGAAGAGCTGGTTCGAGAATTTTATTATTTGGTCAATCAGCATTTTAGAGAAAAGACCAAAGTGAGTGATTATGCCAAATTGCTACATCGCTCGCCCAAAACGCTGAGCAATCTGCTCAAGGAATTGGGCCATAAAAGTCCGCAGCAGTATATTCAAGAAAGAAGAACCCTAGAAGCTCGGCGTTTACTTATTTACAGTAATAAATCAATAGCTGAAATTAGCAGCGAATTGGGCTTTGAGGAAAAGCGCAGTTTCAGCCGTTTTTTTAAGCAGCAAACCCAATTCTCCCCCACTGAGTTTAGGCGGCAAAAAGGAAATATGGCTACATCTTAGGGAAAAACGGTCTTTTTTTTCGTTCAGCAATCTGTTTACTTTGCAGTATACAAGTATTACTATTAAAAGCATTCATCTAATGAGCGTAAAAATTGAAATCAGTAATGAGGGAAGCCACTTTGTCTCTAATGTGCACAATGGCCAAGTAGACATGCAGTTGGATCTTCCGATGGCGGCTGGCGCCCCTTATAGTGGTTATTCTCCAGTAGATTTATTATTGTCTAGTATTGCCTATTGCAAGCTGGCCACGGTTCGTTTTATTGCCATGAAAAACCAATGGAAGCTAGAGAAAATCACGGCTCAATTGGAGATGAAAGAGGACATGACTGGCGAGCTTCCTGAAACCAGCGTAAGTATGAAGATGCAGATTCAGGGAGAATTGAAGGAAGAACAGAAAGCCCAGCTTTTGGCTGCGGCTAATCACTGCCATGTTCATCAGCTTTTGGAGGGTAATTGGAAAATTGAAGACATCCAGTTAGAATCGGAAGTCTTGAGTTAGATACTCATCTAAAAATGTAGCTATTTTGGATAAGGTCCTATAACAGTTGATGTTGTAGGGCTTTTTTTTGATGTAAAAAAGCCTCAGCTTCTGGATTAGAAGCTGGGGTATTTTTTTTCTGTTTTTGTCATAAAAATGTCAAAATAAAAAATCCAAGAAAGGAGGAGAGCCGTAACTAGACTAAAATAAAAAGCCCTGCTATGAAAAAATGGATCTTTAGAATTATATGGAGCAGCCTGGCGGTCTCCTTCCTTCTTTTTTCGGCCCTAGTCATCCATATTTATATGGTGATGGGACCTTCTAACATGAAATATCATAATAGCAAGCCCCTACAGCTTTCTCGGATTGACTTTGAGGGCCCTAAAAATGATAGTTTATTTCATTTGGCGGAGAGTGAAGTGCGCAAGACGGCTGGGGTACAGCATGCTTTTTTGAACAAATCGCATGGCACCCTAGCCTATGGATACGCTCCGGGAGAAGTAGACCCCAAGGCTGTTTTTGCCAAAATTGAGCAGCTACCGATTCGGCCCAAAATGTATGTGGTAGACAAAGAGCAGCTGGCCAATGGTTGTCCAGTTTTGGATAAAAGTTCTTTTAGCTATCGGCTAGGCGCCTTGATTCAATCCTTCTTTTAGGCAGGGAAAAAAGCCGGGCCTGAAAATGGTCCATGGCCCAGCGCTGCGCAGCGGTGGCCGCAGGCCAGACCGAGCAAAACGAGCGCTAGCGAAGTTTTGCGAAGGGCCGAGCAGACCTGCGAGCCGCGCAGCATAGCGGCGGCCGAGCTAGGCGAAGCCTAGCCGGCCGCGGGCCCCAAAAAAAATGAATTAACTACATATAGCATTGCCGCTCCTCTAATGGCAGACTATTTTTTATTTATCACTGTTTAATCCTTATTTTATGACAAAGTATTTAAATGGTTTTCTCTTTGCCGTATTGGCCTTAGCCCTTTTTATGGGCTCTTGTAAAGAAGATGACACCGATGACAACACGAATGACGAGCCAACGCTTTATGAGCGAGTTGGTGGAACAACCATGGTTGCAGACCCCAACAACTCTAGTCAAATGATTGAGCAAGGTTATTTGACCCTGCGCTCGGTAGTCGATTCTGCAATTTTTGTGATTGCTGCCGATACGGTAATGGCGCCTTATTTTCAGGTTTTGCTTACGGAAGTAGGCAATGGCGATCTGTCTGGCGTTACCGCATTGAGTGCTAGTTTGACTAACTTTATGGCCGTAGCTACTGGAGCAGAAAACTTTAGTTATAATGGCCGCGATATGGTCACTGCTCACGATCCCGCCCAATATAACCGCATGGGACTCGCTGCAGACGATGCTGCCTATGACGCCTTTATTGCGGATGTGGGAACGGCCCTTGGGCAAAATGGCGTAACCGATACAGCGCTTATCAATGATTTGGTAGCTTTGTTGGAAACCCTACGTTCTGATATCGTTCAGCGATAGAAATCAGATTTTCATAGATTGTTAGGAGCCTCGGCCAGTTGGTCGGGGCTTTTTTTGGCTATAAATTTGCTGTAAAAAGCCGTCTAAGCCCCCTTTTTCTGGGAAAAGTCAAGTTTTTTTTAAAAAAAGTGAAAAAAGTTCTGTTTTAGAGTTCACAACTTGGCCAAAACTTGCATTAAGGTCGTATAAACCAAACACTTTTTATGGATAAAGATCTGTACACACCTTAATGCCTCCTCTGGAACCATTATTCTACACAATAAACAAACTTCCCTCCCTTTGACACTTTTCCTTGATGAGGTCTTTATCAATGCTCTGTAATCCCAACCACCCCATTCCCCTTTTTGCTTGAGAATCCCCGTTCTCTACCCATCAAAAAATGGCAATAATCTATTTAGGTTATCTGCCCTTTTTTGTGTTTGTACCTAAGGGTTCTGTATTTATGAAGCTTAGAAAAAAGCGTATCTTGTTTTAAACAAACTTACTGCAGATGATACGCTTACTTTCTTTTCTATTTATGCTGGGGCTCCTTTCTCCTTTGGTGGCCCAGAACAACGCCTCTATTTATGATCATTTTTTGCCAGGCCAAAGCTATCTGCTCATGGCCGATAAGGTCAATTTGCGGCAACAACCTAGTTTGCAAGCCAAGGTTTTGCAAAGAGCGCCCATTGGCAGCGCAGTAGAAATCATTAGCAAATCGGATAAGCAGCTTCGGTTGAAGGGGATGACGGCCCCCTGGTATTTGGTCCTTTATAAAGGGCAGAAAGCCTTTGTTTGGGGCGGATTACTGGCTTTGGGCCAAGCATCCCTCCAAGATGGCCGCCAATTACTGTATGGTTATGAGCGGATGGAGCTCCGCAAAGAGGGCCAAATAGAAAACCGGCAGTTTTGGTTGGGCCTGCGCTTGGTCCAAAACAATAAAGAATTGCAGCATCTATCTATAAAGGCTATGGGCAACCTACAAACTAGCCTGAGCTTTAGGCTAGATGATCACCGTGGCCTAGAGCAGCTAGAGCATATTATTGAGTTTTCTTTTAGCGATGGCTATTGTGGTGGGACCAATGGGATGCAAACGGTTTTTCTTCAAAAACAGCGGCTCTATGCCTTGCCCCCCCTTTATAGTGGTTCCGACCTCCCCGTTTTCCAACATCAATACTTTGTTTACCCTAAGGAGCATCAAAAAAGCGCCAACCTACTCATTTTCAAAAATGAGTCTGGAGAATATGATGATGCCACAGGACAACCGCAGTACGATCAGCAAAGCAGTACTGACTTTTTATGGAATGGCCGAGTTCTTCTGCCCCTAAAACCTTAACCCCAATGCGCTATTTAGCTTATTTTTTGCTGCTTTGCGCCTTCTTTTCTTGCCAAAACAGCTATCAGGAATTTAAACAATTGGAGGGCGAAAAAGCCATGCTGGTTTCGGCCCACCCCATAGCTTCTTTGGCGGGCAAAAAAGTGCTTAAGGCAGGCGGGAACGCCATCGATGCCGCCGTGGCCGTTCATTTTATGCTGGCCGTGGTCTATCCAGAAGCGGGCAATATTGGCGGGGGCGGCTTTATGATTTTTCGCCCAGCCCAGGGACCCGTACAAAGCTTAGATTTTAGAGAAACCGCCCCTGCCCTAGCCTATCGAGATATGTATTTAGATAGCCTAGGCCAAGCTAATGATAGCCTCAGCCGATTAGGGGCGCTCTCGGTGGGGGTGCCCGGCTCGGTGGCCGGACTCTTTGAGGCCCATCAAAAATATGGGAAGCTTCCTTGGGCCAAATTGATTGCCCCCGCTATTGAAGTAGCAGAAAAAGGCTATATCTTGTCTGCTTCGGCAGCTAAGCGCCTAAATGAAAAGCTGCCCGAAATGAGAAAGGTCAATCGCTACCCAATGCCTTTTATGCAAAAAGAAAGCTGGGCAGCAGGCGATCGCATTGTCCAAAAAGAATTGGCCCAAACCCTAAAACGCATCCAAAAAGAAGGGCGAGATGGCTTTTATAAGGGGGAAACCGCAGCCCTTTTCTTGGCCGAAATGCAGGCGGCGGGCGGCTTGATTCAGGCCGAAGACCTAGACAACTACCAGCCCAAATGGCGAAGCCCCATCCAGTTTAATTATAAAAAGAACTATACCATTTATAGCATGCCGCCGCCCTCTAGTGGAGGCATCGCCCTGGCCCAACTGCTGCAAATGGTAGAGGATTATCCCCTCAAGCAAATGGGCTTTCAATCAACTCGAGCGGTGCATTTAATGGTAGAAGCCGAACGCCGAGTCTATAGCGATAGAGCCAAACATTTGGGCGATACTGACTTTTATCCCGTACCAATTGAGGCCCTAACCGATAAGACTTATGCCAAAAATAGAATGCGGTCCTTTTCTTACCAAAAAGCCAGTCCAAGCGAAAAAATTCAGGCGGGACAGCCTAAAAAAGTGGCGGAGGAAACCACCCATTATTCTATTGTTGATGAGGCCGGCAATGCGGTTTCGATTACCACCACCCTCAACGGCAATTTTGGCAGCAAATTGATGGTCCAAGGGGCGGGCTTTTTCCTAAACAACGAGATGGATGATTTTAGCGCAAAACCAGGCCACCCCAATATGTTCGGCCTTTTGGGCAGCCAAGCCAATGCCATTGCCCCCAAAAAACGGATGCTCAGCTCCATGACGCCCACTATTGTCGATAAAGATGGGGAGCTTTTTATGGTTTTGGGCAGCCCCGGCGGCTCCACCATTATCACTTCTGTTTTTCAGGTCCTCCTCAATGTCATTGAGTTTGAGCAAGATTTGCCCAGCGCCGTTCAAGCCCCTCGTTTTCATCATCAGTGGCTACCCGATCAGATTTATATTGAAGCGGGGGCCATTCCAGAAAGCGAACAAGAGCAGCTCAAAAAAATGGGCCATCAATTTAAGTTGCGGGAGCCTATTGGCCGTGTAGATGCCATTATTCGCTTGCCCAATGGAAAATGGCAGGGTGCTGCCGACCAAAGAGGCAATGATAGCGCTGCAGGCTACTAATCCCGATGATTTTTTCTTTTTGGGGCTGCCCCGCCCTGCGGGCGGGTCGCTCCCCTCTGGGCTCGCAGGTCTGCTCGGCCCTGCAGCCGCCTGCGGCGGCTTTGGTCTGCCGCTTCGCGGCACCCGCCGGGCAGCTCAGCCGACGGCCCTTCGGGCCTTTTTACTGCCCGCCCCCCCCCTAAAATTCACTGCCGAAGAAGAAAACCAAAAGAAAAAAGACCGTTGAGCGGCCTAGCGATGTGAAAGGGTGGCTGCTAGGCCAGACCAAGCAAAACGAGCGATAGCGAAGTTTTGCGAAGGGCCGAGCAGACCTGCGAGCCCTGAAACGTAGCGCCGACGACCAAAGGGAGACGGAGGCCCCAAAAAATAATAAAACAACTTCCTTTTGGCCCTAACCTTGACTAAAAGACAGCATTAAGCAGTACGCATTAAACCACAACCGCTATGAAACAATTTATTTTTAGTCTTAGCTTCTGTCTATTAGCAGTGAGCAGCCTTTTTGCCCAGGGCATTCAGTTTGAATCTGGAAGTTGGGCCGATGTAAAAGCCAAAGCCAAGGCCCAAAACAAACCCATTTTTGTAGACGCCTATGCCGTTTGGTGTGGCCCCTGCAAATGGATGTCGGCCAATAGTTTTACCGATGCCTCCGTGGGCGAGCTCTACAACAGTGGCTTTATCAACTACAAATTTGATATGGAAAAAGGCGAAGGGCCAGCTTTTGCTCAGCAGCAGAGCATTCGGGCCTACCCCACCCTCCTTTTCTTCTCCCCCGATGGCGAACTACTCAAAAAAGCAGAAGGCGCCCGAGATGCAGAAGGCCTCATCAGCTTGGCCAAACCTTATTTGATGGCCAACAATAATGCAAATCAGGGACAAACGACCCAAGATAACGACTGGGAAAGCCTCAACGCCAAAGCTTGGGAGTACTACGAAACTAAATCGAGCCGCGCTGACCTCAGCAAAGCCCTAAAATGGGCCAATGCCTCTATTGAGATGAACCGAAATTGGTATAATTTGGATACCAAAGCGCAGCTACTCGCCAAATTGGGCCGCAATAAAGAAGCCCTAGAACTAGCCGTAGATGCTATTTTGGCCGCTCAAGACGCTGGCGAATTAGCAGAAGCCGAAGAAACCATGGACCTTTTGCGAAAGCTCCGAAATAACTAAGCGAAAGCGCAAAAAAAAAAAAGCGCTTGCAGTACTCCTGCAAGCGCTTTTTAATTTAAATATCACCTAACTGCGGCCTTAGGATAATTTCTTCCACCACCGTTTGCGGACTCAAACCGTGGCAATCCCAAACCGATTGCGCAATATCTTCGGCTTTCATAAAGCGTTCTTGGGGTAGCTCTGTGCCCTCCCAAGAAGCCGTATAAGTGGCGCCTGGCATAACAGCCGTCACCCGAATCCCCTGAGCTTTTACCTCTTCTCTAAGGACTCTAGAAAAGCCCAGCATAGCATGCTTAGAAACAGCATAAGCCCCATAAGGCATAAAGCTAGCAATAGAACACATATTAAAGATATGTCCCGATTTTTGGGCCTGCATCTTGGGCAATAGCGCCTGCGTTAAATAATACGCACTATAGAGATTGGTATCCATCATGAGCTCAAAACTCTGCTCATGTCCAGCCTCCGTTAAGGGACAAGGAATAAACACCCCCGCATTATTGATCACTAAATCAAGCTGCTCAAACTCCTGTAGAATGGCTGCCCCAAAAGCTTTTACCGCTGCCTTTTTAGACATATCAACAGCCTGAATAAAGACCTTTATATCTGAGTTTATAGCCAAAAGTTCGGCTTTAAAGGCTTCTAAATCGGCCAAAGTTCTAGAACAAAGGGCCAAATCATAGCCTTTTTCGGCCCCCATTAGGGCCAAGGCACGCCCAATTCCCTTGGTCGCACCCGTAATTACTGCAACTGACATCTTTTTAGTTTTTGCGTTTGGCAATCATCATATTGTCATGCTCTCGAGTAGAGTGATAGCCCAAAGAAAAAGGCAAATCCTTAATTTTTTGAGTTTTATACACCTCTCTTAGCTCCGACTGATAACGCACTTTAAATAATGGAATCGGGCTGGTATACTGACCATAAAAGGTAAAATCCCATTCGCTGCTATTATAGTAGTGGTAGGGAATGGCCGTATCATCCTGAAAAACAGCCTTGGCCTTAGCCAAAATCAATTCTCTAACTTTGCTAAAGGTTGGGCGGTGCATCAAGTAACTAGCCGATTTGGTAAATGTGCGGTTGGCCGCTACCATTTCCAAATGCTTGTACAATTCTGGACGTTTTTCCAAGCCCGCATCCGATACATCAGAAGAATGATAAAAGAGGGTCTTTTGTTCTTGGGTTTTGGCATCTAAAAAGTCTACCCGCACCGAAGAAAAGTCATTGCTTCCCTCCAAAACAGCTACGCTACCATCTGCCTGAATGGCCACTGGCCGCACATTGACAATCTTGTTGCCCGAACGAACCAAAAAGACCAAAAGTGTAGGCAATACGCCTGTTCTGGCCATATCTACTTTCATGTGCTTGGTATGGAAAAACCCACCGCGAATAAAGTCGGCAATCGTATTTTGCACCGAATTACAGTAGTTCATCCAGTTTACATCATCCGATTTCATGAAGGTCAAATTCCCCGCTGGCTCTAAGGCAAAAAGATGATAATTTTTAGCGGAAGGGAAAAACTGGTAGCCATAATAAATATCTGGTCCAGAAAAAGGGTAAAATAAATCGCCCTTCATCTCATTCAAACCCGCCAACTCCGTTCCGGCCCAAGTCCGCAACTCATCAAAACGCTTAGCATCGGCAGAAGCCCAACCTTGGTCGGCCTTTTTGGCGTAGGCTTTCCAGGCCGCGCCCTGCGTCACCTCATAAAATTCAGAGGCCTCATCAATGCTCATTCCCGCCAAAATTCGGGCAACATCATCATATTTTCGGTCTACGGCTACTTTTTCTACCTGCTCCTCCTGCTCTGGCTCGGCGGGCTGTTCTGCAGGCTGTTCTTGCAGCCTATCCGCCACCTTATTGGCAACTTCTGCACCGCCTGTTTTCGAGCCCGCTTCTGTGCAACTTCCTAAACTAAGGCTGGCAGCCAAAGCTAGGCTACTTAGGGTCCAAATCGACTTTTTCATCATGGATTTTATTACTTGATTGTAAATGGATTATTTTTTTGGGGCCTCCCGCCTTCGGCGGGCGCTACCTTGCGCAGCTCGCTCTCTGCTCGGCCCTGCGGCGGCTTTGCCGCCTTGGTCTGCAGCTTCGCTGCACTGCTCCACATCGCTAGGCCATTTCTGCCCCTTTGGGGCAGGGCGGCCAAGCCGCCTTATTCTCGGCCCTTGGCCAAAAAATAGACCATTAACCCAAGGAGCAAGGTAGCCAAACCAGCAAAAGACTCTTTAGGATGATCGATCATCGTATACACCAACATCCAAAGCTCTAGCAAAATGAAAATTACTGCAGGCAAAGGATAGAGCGGTAAGCGATAGCCTTTGCTCGCTGGCTGCCGAGTTCTGAGGACCAAAAGGCCCACAACCGTTAGGCAGGTAAAGAGGGCCAAGGTAAAGCCCACATAGCGAATTACGGCATCAAAGCTAGCGGTATAAATAAGGGCTAAGGCAATAAAAGACTGAATAATTACGGCCATATAAGGCGCTCCCGCCTTATTGCTAATGGCCCAAAAACGCAAGCCTTTTAGGTCTTGCCCCATTTGTTGGCTCACTCTGGGGCCTGCTAAGGTCATGCCTAAAACAGAAGCCAAAAGCCCTAGGCAAATCATGGCCGAAATCAACTGCCCGCCCAAATCGCCAAAAATGGCTTGGGCCGCAATGGCGCCCACTTCATTTTGCCCAGCTAGCTCCTCCATCGGAACTCGATACAAAAATACAAAATTGAGTAGAACATAAAGCGTCGCCACCAAAACAACGGACAAAATCAAAGATCGAGGTACATTTTTATTGGCCGATTTCACCTCTCCCGCCACATAAGTGACCGCATTCCAGCCCGAAAAGGCATAAGAGACATAAATCAGGGAAACGGCAAAACTATGGCTAGCAATGGCCTCAAAATCTACGGCCTCCATGCTAAAGGAAAAATGGCTCGTATCTCCAGCTATAAAAAAGCCGCAGACAATCAGGACCACAATCAGAAAGAGATTGAGATAGGTGGTTCCACTTTGTATCAAAGAGGACCAAGAGAGTTTCATAAAATTGACCAAGGCCGCCAAAAGGACCAAAACCATGGCCACAACTAACTGTGCATTTTTCAGTTCGGCCTCGCTCATGCCCTCAAAATAGCTAGGCAAAGCCCAAGAAAAATATTTGCTAAAGGCCATAGCCGAAGCGGCAATGGGGGCCGCAAAACCAATTGTGGCAGAGGTCCAACCCGACAAAAAGCCCAAGACGGGATGATAAATCTTACTCAGGTAATTATACTCACCACCAGAACCTGGCAAACGAACAGCCAACTCGCCATAGACCAAAGCGCCACAAAGCGCTACCAGTCCCCCCACCAACCAAAGGACCACTACCGCAAAGGTAGATTTGATCCCAATCACTTGATAGCCCAAACTCGTAAATACCCCTATACCAATCATGCAGGCAGCAATAACGGCTACAGCCGCAGCTAGGCCCAATTTATTTTCTCTTGCTTGCTCTTCCACAGTTTTCCTATAAAAAAGCGATATGCAGCATCCTCAAAGGGCCACATATCGCTCTATTTGATAATCTTTTCGCTTTTTGCTTCTATCGGCGGCGGCGCGAACGGCGGCGCTTATAAGAGAAGCTGACCTCAGGATCTACAGATTTTGCAATCGTTTTGATTTGTTCTGTGGTCATATCAGCAATGTAGGGTTCTGGATCTACACGCTTATTATTGATAAACACTTCATAGTGAACATGAGGCGAAGTAGAATAGCCCGTGCTACCCACATAGCCAATAATTTCTCCACGCTGTACTTTTTGGCCCACTTTGGCATCAATCAAGCACATGTGGCCATAGAGTGTTTTATAGCCATAGCCGTGGTCGATCACCACATTAAAGCCATAGCCACTGCGTTTATGCTCTACACGAACCACCGTACCATCGCCAGTAGCGAAAATGGGAGCTCCCATAGGTGCGCCCAAGTCAATACCGGGGTGCATTTGCCAAACGGACTTATTAAAAGGATTTCTACGCATACCAAAACCCGAAGAGAGGTGAAGAGCGCGCTCTAGGCGCAAAAGGGGCCGGATTGCAGGAATAGCGCGCATGCGCTTTTCGGCCTTACTGGTTTTGGTTAATAACTTATCTTGAGAGGCGGCCACCATAGACATTTGGTGACGGATTTTTTGCAACTTTTCGGCCATTTCAACTAAGGCCGCTCCATCTTGGAGTTGTTGGAGTTCGGGATGCTTTACGCTACCCCCTACTCCATATTCCCATTCGCTATCATCAATTTGATTGAGGTCTAGCGTGGGGCTATATAAGTTTTGGTCCCGTTCTTTGAGGTCTACCAAGGCAGCGCCCATGATGTCCAATTTCTGGTTGGTTTCTTGAATTTTTGCGGTAATTAGTTGTTTTTCGGCAACATAATCACGCAGACTTTGAGGAGCCGCTAGCGTCCATAATCCCCAGCCATAAAAGGCCGTGGCGGTCAGAATCATGGTCATTTGGCCAATTTGTTGGAGCCAATTTTTTTTGATTCGTTCGTAGGAGAGCGTGTTCCTGTTATAACGATAGAATACTCGTTTTTTCATAGGTAGTCGTTCTAGTGAACTAAAGCTTAGGCAGTTAGGCCCAACTCACAGTTTGCTGCGAGGTCTTTTAAAAGACAGACAAAGATAAGCAGCTAAATTTCAAAAAACCAAATAATTAGCGGAACTTTTTGGGGCTTTAAGATTTGTCCTTGGCTAAAGTTCCCTTTAGCAGGGCTTTTTTTGGGCCAAATTGCGGTATTGCAGGGCGCGAAGCGCCCGAAGGCCTAGCGATGTGCAGCAGGGCGGCGCAGCCGCAGACCAAGGCCGTTAGGCCGCAGGGCCGAGCGAATAGCGAGCTGCGCAACGTAGCGCCGACGAGCGCAGCGAGGCGGAGGCCCCAAAACAGCAGCGAGCTGCGCAACGACAACAAGCCCTTTAGGGCGCAGTTCGACGACCGAAGGGAGTAACCGCCGACGAGCGCAGCGAGGCGACAACAAGGCTGCAAGCCGCAGTTCGACGACTGAAAGGAGTAACGCCCCAAAACCTCCTACTTTATAAATAAAGGATCCAGAAGAGGCTAGTTAGGGAAATAATGAGCCAAAGGACGATACCGAGGCTAAGGGCTTTGAGACCAGCCTTTTTCATTTGTTCTAAAGAAAGATTGCTTCCGATGAGGAAAAGCGTGAGGACCAAAAGGGCCTTGGCGGCTTGTTTGATGCCAGCCGATAGGACATCGGGAAAAGGCGTATAGCTATTGATGAGGATAGCGATGAGGAATCCGCCGATGAAATAAGGAATTTTAATTTTCTTTTGCTCGCCCTTGAACCAATAGGCAGAAAGCAGCGCAATGGGGATAATCCAGAGTGCGCGGGCCAATTTGACTGTAGTGGCGACCTTTAGGGCCTCTTCTCCATAGCTATGGGCGGCCCCCACCACCGAGCTAGTATCATGGATAGCGATAGCGGCCCAAAGGCCAAAATCGGCTTGGCTAAGGCCTATGGCTTGGCCAATTAGGGGAAAAAGGACCAAAGCAATAGAATTAAGGATAAACACCACCCCTAAGGCCGTGGATATATTCCGTTCGGAGGCATTGACTACAGGAGCCACCGCAGCAATAGCGCTTCCGCCACAGATAGCGGTCCCCGAGCCAATCAGATGGCTTTCTCTTCTGGGCATTTTGAGCAAACGGCCAATGATAAAGGCCAAACTAAGGGTAAGCGTAATAGAAAAAACGGTCAGTAAAAAGCCCTCTTGGCCTACTTGCAGTGCCTCTTGGGCCGAAATGCCAAAGCCCAGGCCGATAACCGCCACCTTCAGTAATTTTTTAACCGCCTTTTGGCTATGGCTAAGAAAAGGGTGGCCCAAAAAATGGCGAAAAAGGAGGCCAACGACCAAAGCCGCAGCGCTATTGGCCCAGGGAGTAAGGGCCCAAACAAGAAGAAGGACAAAGAGTATACGGATAGGCCAGCTATTGGCTAGCGCTTGTTGTTTTGACATCATTATTGTTTTTTATGCAAAGAAAGCAGAGAAGAGAAAGTTAGTTTGCAATAAAAATCACAGCCCGCCCAAAGTAGCGACAAAAGAAAGACAAAAGTCCTGTTTTATAAAAGTAACTGGCTTTTTGGTCAAAATTTTGTTGAGCTTTATCATTAATTAAGTTTAACAAAAGACATATAGTCATATGATCTCAAAACCGAAATTCCCCCAGATTTTAGCTGTTTTGGCCTTTTTGTCCCTTGTCTGGGCCTGTCAATCTACAGCAAGCCCCGAGATCCCTGAAATGAGCAGCCAAGAACTACTACAACAACCCGCCCAGCGATCGGCTAGCTTTAGAGATGAAGTGGTGGTAGAAATTCAGGAAGAGCCCCTCTACATTCAGCAATTTAAGGCCTATATGGTCAACCAAGAAGGCAATCCCATCAAATGGTTGGGCAATGATGAATTGGGTAGCTTTTTAATTTTGGACCCAGGCGGCTTTATGGAAGGCGGCGACAACTATGGCGGCTATGAAGGCGAGTGGCGCTACAACAAAGAGCAAGACAAAGTGGAGCTCCGTATGCAAAGCGATGAAAAATGGTCTGCCGTAGAATTTAAGCTACACAGCCGCGAGCGCATAGAGCTGATGGGCATTCTTTTCCAAGCCGATTTGGAGCTTCCCAACAGCGATACCGCCCAAAAATAAAAGAGCCCATGCTCCTGCACAGGCCCAAAAAGGCTCCACAACCTAAAAGTCACTGAAAGACTAAGCGTCAACTGATCCGTTCTAGCTAGGGCGGGATAGTTGACGCTTTTTTATGCCTTTAGTTATAAAAGGTTAGGGCAAAGTGGAACAAAAAGCATTTTTTTTGCCTAATTTTGTCTGAAACACAGACTACTTCATCGCGAGAACGGGATGCTTGAGCTTATAAAATAAGACAAAGCCCTTCTTGAGGAAAGTCCGAACAACGTACTGCATCGCGCCAGCTAACGGCTGGGCAGAGCGCTGAGCGCTCTGACGGAAAGTGTCGCAGAAAATAACCGCCCATTTTGGGTAAGGGTGAAAACCTGCAGATAAGCGCGCAGGCAGGCTGCTGGCAACAGTGGCTTGGGATAAACCCCGCGAGTTGAAATGCCATGTAAACCAGCGCCCGAGGGTTGCAGGCCCAATGCTGGAGGGTAGGCAGATAGAGCGTTTATGTGAGTAAACGCCCAGATAAATGATGAAGCCTTGAGGCTTAGGCCAAAAGTGACAGAATTCGGCTTATCGGTCTGTGTTTTTTCTTTTTTTCTTAAAAAAGGCTGAGGTTTAGATTTTTTTGGAAAAAATTGTACCTTTGCCATCCGTTGAGCTGTGGGCCATTGCCCCTCAGCCTCTTTTTATTGCCAAATCGTAAACTATTCAATAAAAATGGCCAATCACAAATCAGCAAAAAAGCGCATTCGCCAAACGGCTAAGCGCCGCGTGCACAACCGCTTCTACAAGAAAACAACTCGTTCTGCTATCAAACGTCTACGCAGCATCACTGAAAAGTCTGATGCGGAGAAGTTCTTGCCCAAAGTAGTCTCTATGATCGACCGCTTGGCTAAAAAGAACCAAGTACACAAAAATAAAGCGGCCAACTTGAAGAGCAAATTGACTTCTTACGTCAATAATCTCTAGGATTTTGGTCCTTGACAAATATTTGGCAGACCTACTGGCTTGGTTCCATTAGGTCTGTCTTTTTGTGCCCGTTTTAAACCTTCTGCTCCTATGCAAGCCTATATTGCCACTACTTTTTTTGGTCTAGAAAATGTCTTGGCCAAAGAACTCAGCCAGCTTGGCGCCAAAAATATTAAGCCCCTTAAAAGAGCGGTCCGCTTTGAGGCCGATCCGCTTCAATTATATAAGGCCAATATGGGCCTGCGCACGGCCTTGCACATCTTGCACCCCCTGGCCGAAGAAAAGGTCCGAAATGCCGACCAACTCTATACCCTAGGCAAAGCCATCAACTGGATGCGCTGGTTTAATAATGAGGCCACTTATGCTATCCGCGCCCGAGTAAGCCAGGCCCCCGAGTTTAAAAGTCCGCTTTTTGCCGCCCTTAAACTCAAGGATGCTATTGCCGACCAATTTAGAGATTTTACGGGCAGCCGCCCCAATATTGACCGGGATAATCCCGATATCGAAATCCATCTGCACATTTTTAGAGATCGCTGTAGCATTTCTATTGATAGTAGTGGCTCTTCGCTCCACCGCCGAGGCTACCGTCGGGGGGGACATGCCGCCCCCATGAATGAGGTCCTTGCCGCAGGTATGCTCCTCCTTTCTGATTGGCGCGGCCAAGGTAATCTGGTCGATTTTATGTGCGGTTCGGGGACGATTCTGACCGAAGGGGCCCTGCTCGCTACCAATAAAGCCCCCAATTTGCTTCGGCCCAACTTTAGCCTCAAGCATTGGAAAAACTTTGATAAGGAGCTCTGGAGCCAAGCCCGTATGGAACTGATGAGCGAGGAAAAAACCTTTGAACATCGCATTTATGGCTCGGACTTTAAACGCTCGGCCATTTCTGAGGCTTTCAAAAATGCGCATTCTGCTGGCGTGGCCGATCTGATGCAGCTAGAGAACCTAGATTTTAGAAAGCTCAAACGCCCCGAAGAAGGCGAGCCCGGTGCCGTGATTATCAACCCACCCTACGGCGAACGCCTCAAACCTAGCCAAATTGGCCGCCTCTATGCCCAGATTGGAGATGCCCTCAAGAAGCATTTTTCTGGCTATTCGGCCTGGATCCTCTCCTCGAACAGAGAGGCCACCAAGGAGGTGGGACTCCGACCCAAAAATCGAATTCCGCTTTATAATGGTCCCCTCGAATGCCGCCTTTTGCAATATGATCTCTACGATGGCAGCAAATACCTAGAGAAAAAACGACAGGCCGAAAAAGAAAATGATGCGCCCAAAAAAGAAGAGTCTTAATGGAAGAACTTCCGCTTTTTAGCCGCAGCCAACTGGCCCTGCGCAATGGCCAAGACCGAGAAGAAATTTGGGTGGCCTACCAAGGGCTCATCTATGAGCTCAATGGCAGCCGCCTTTGGCGAAATGGCCAGCATTATGGCCAGTGGGCAGGGCAAGATCTTACTGCAGAATTAGATCAAAAAGCTCCCCATTCAGCCGAACATTTGAAAAGATTCAAATTGGTGGGCCGATTACTGCTTTAATAACTAACTGTTTTTTTGGGGCCTCCCGCAGCCCTTTTTTTCGGGGCTGCGGGCGCTAGGTTGCGGGGCTCGCTGCTCGCTCGGCCCTGCGCCAGCAAGCTGGCTAGGTCTGGCCCTTTGGGCCACCCCTCCACAGCGCTAGGCCGTTGCAGGCTTTGCCTGCAGGGCGCTTCGCCCCCTAATCTGCGCAGAAAAAAATGCCAAAAGGCCACTAACTTTTTCCAGTTAGTGGCCTTTTCTTTTGGGCCAGAGCAGAAAAACTAAAAAAGCCCCAAGCAAAAGCTCGGGGCAAAAAATTAGTTGGCATTATCAGAGAGAAACTTGAGTCGGTAGAGTTCTATTTCTTCTAGAGAAATATCATCTTCTTTGAGTTCCTCAAAAGCCGTATCGAGATTATCGGTTTCGGCCTGCATGAAATAATCTTCAATATCTTCCTGCACTCCTTCATCGAGGATATCCTCAATATAATAATCGATATTGAGTTTGGTGCCTGCATTGATAATCATATAGAGTTCTTGCAGTAGCTCATCCATGCGGATGCCAAGGCTATCAGCAATATCTTCAAAGGACATTTTGCGGTCAATACTTTGGATAATAGTAACCTTAGACTTTGATTTTCGGGCAACTGATTTAATAATAAAATCGACGGGGCGGATAATATTATTCTCCTCTACATAATCCTTAATCGTGGCCAAGAAGTTGCGGCCATATCGGCGAGCTTTGCCCTCAGAGACCCCAGAAATATTTTTCATCTCCTCAATGGTAAAGGGATATTGAGTAGCCATTTCTTCTAGAGACACTTTTTGGAAGACGACAAAAGGCGGTACATTTTTCTTGCGCGCCACCTGTTTCCGTAAATCCAGAAGAATTTTGAGTAATTGAGGATCTAGTGTAGAACTAGCATTTTGTTCTCTTTCCTCCTCCATATCTTGCATTTCTTGGGCAAAATTATGGTTTAGGCTAATCTCAAAAAGTTTGGGTTGGGCCAAAAATTCATGCCCAGCCTCTGCCACTCTCAAGATACCATAGTCTTCAATATCTTTTTTGAGATAATCATTGAGTAGGCCTTGGCGGAGGACAGAATTCCAGTAGTGGCGGTCCTTATCTTTTCCTTTGCCAAAGAGTTCGTGTTTCTCGTATTTAAAGTCCAGAATAGACTGTGTTTTCTCTCCGAGGAGGAAATCGAGCAACTCCTTAGCTTGAAGCTGTTCGTGTAGGTCCTTGACCACCTGCAGCAAGAGCAGCAAAGCCTCCTTGGCATTTTCGGTAGGATGTTGTTTTTTGCAGTTATCACACATTTGGTCTCTTCGGCAGACCTCATCCTTATATTTCTCGCCAAAATAGTGCAGCAAAAAGCGTCTTCTACAAGCGGTAGTTTCCGCATAGGCAATCATTTCGGCCAATAGCTGAGCGCCCATTTCCCTTTCGGCCACAGGCTTATCCCGTAAAAACTTCTCGAGGCGGAGAATATCCTTATAAGAGTAGAACGTTAGGCAGTGAGCATGTTGGCCATCTCGGCCTGCTCGGCCTGTTTCCTGATAATAGTTTTCAATACTTTTAGGAATATCATAATGGATCACAAAGCGGACATCGGGCTTATCAATGCCCATACCAAAGGCAATCGTAGCGACAATCACATCCACTTTTTCCATTAAGAAAGCATCTTGGGTATCGCTTCTGAGTTTGGCCTCTAGACCAGCATGATAGGGCGCCGCTTTAATATCGTTGACCGAGAGCACCTTGGCCACCTCTTCGGTTGTTTTACGGTTTTGGACATAGATAATGCCCGATTCATTGGGGGCTTTATCCTTAATAAACTGTACAATACGTCGGAGAACATCTTCCTTCTTTCCTTTGGGCTGCACCTCATAAAAGAGATTATCGCGATTAAAGGAGTCCATAAACTCTCTGGGCTCCTCTAGACGAAGCGTTTTCACGATATCCATACGGACCTTAGGCGTAGCCGTAGCCGTTAGGGCAATAATAGGAATCTCCTGCTCTATATTTTCAATCATAGAGCGGATTCGGCGATACTCTGGGCGAAAATCATGGCCCCATTCCGAGATACAGTGCGCTTCATCAACCGCAACAAAAGAGACCTTAATTTGCGATAGAAACCTAAGTGTTTCGTCTTTGGTCAGGGTTTCTGGGGCAATATAAAGTAATTTGGTAGCGCCAGAAACGATATCTTGTTTGACTTCTTTTACCTTCGCTCTACTGAGTGAAGAATTAAGAAAGTGGGCCACTTGGTCCGACTCTGCATAAGAGCGAACGGCATCCACTTGATTTTTCATTAGGGCAATGAGTGGAGAAACCACAATAGCGGTCCCTTCAGAAAGTAGGGCGGGTAATTGGTAGCAAAGTGATTTTCCTCCACCCGTTGGCATAATCACAAAAGTATCTTGTCCACTGAGAATACTTTGAATAATCTCCTCTTGCTGGCCTTTGAATTGTTCAAATCCAAAATATTTTTTCAAGGCCGTTGTTAAACTCCTATCTTTAACCGTCATAATATCTAATATTCAGTGTCTAGTTGCTATGTTCACTATTTGTGGGGGAGGTACATAAAAACGCTGGGAATGGGAACTTTTTAAAAGTACAAATATTTTGCCGATTCCTCAACTAAAAAATTCCTAAAAAGCCCTTAAAAACTATAGTTTTAGGCATTGTCTAAAAAATTTATCCTATGATTATTCGCATTGTCAAGATGACTTTCCAGCCAGAGGAAACCGCTAATTTTTTAACTTTTTTTGAGCCTTTCAAGGAGCAAATTCGCCATTTTGAGGGCTGTCAAAAATTGCAGATCCTTAGAGGAAAAGATCAGCCAAATATTATTTTCTCTTATAGCTACTGGGATGGGCCTGCAGCCTTAGACTGTTACAGAAAATCGGCTCTTTTTGGGCAGGTTTGGCCCGAAACCAAAAAACGCTTTGCGGCCAAACCCGAGGCTTGGACGGTAGACCTTTTAGCTGAAATTGACTAATTATGCGCAAGGCTTTTATTTGTCAATCTAATTATATTCCCTGGAAGGGCTACTTTGAGGCCATTGCTCAGGCCGATGTTTTTGTGCTTTACGATTGTGTGCAATATACCAAGAACGATTGGCGCAATCGAAATCGTATAAAAACGGCCCAAGGGCTACAATGGCTCAGTATTCCCGTTCGTCAAAAGCAGCTAAAACAGCGCATTGCCGATACGCAAGTTGCGCAGGCCAATTGGGCCAAAAAGCATTGGAATAGCTGGCAGACGCATTATGCTAAGGCGCCTTTTTTTAAGCAATATGCTCCAAAAATTAAGGCCCTTTATTTGGAGGAAGACCACCCTTTTCTCTCTCAAATCAATAAGCGCTTTATTCTTTGGGCCTTAAAGGAGCTGCAGATACAAACGGAGGTTTTAGAAAGCGTTCATTTTGATTTGCAAGAGCAAGACCCTAGCTTGCGATTGATTGAGCTTTTGCAGCAAATTGAGGCCCAACATTATTTGTCGGGCCCAGCCGCCAAGGCCTATCTGAATGAAGCAGCTTTTGAGGCGGCTCATATCAAATTGGAGTATTTGAATTATGGCCCCTACCCTACTTATGAGCAACTTTATCCGCCATTTAGCGATGCGGTCAGTATTTTGGACCTATTTTTTCATTTGGGGCCAGCCGCCAAGCAGTTTTTTCGGTCCATCTAAACGGCTCTACAGGGCGCAAAGCGCCCGCAGGCTGAGGGATAGTAGGGGGTGGCCGCAGGCCAGACCGAGCTTTTGAGCGCAGCGAAAAAGCGATGGGCCGAGCGAACAGCGAGCCCCCGCATAGCCCGACCCGCCCGCAGGGCGGGGCAGCCCCAAATCATCTAACTTTAACGACTTGCCCATGTCATCTGTAGACTATGCTGTTGTGGTCCCCGTTTATCGAGGCGAAGAGAGTTTGCCCCTACTCTATCAAGAAATCAAGGCTTTTTTTGAGGGGGCCAATTTGAGCTTTGAGCTTATTTTGGTCCATGATTATGGCCCCGATAATTCTTGGGCGGTCATGAAAAAATTGGCGGCTCAGGATGCTCGTGTCCGCCCCTTTCAACTGAGTAGAAATTTTGGCCAACACAACGCCATTATTTGCGGTTTTGCGCAGGTTCGGGCCCCTTGGATCATTACGATAGATGAGGATTTACAGCAGCGCCCCGCCGATATTTCGGCCCTAATTGCCGAGCAAAAAAAGGGCAATTTTGATCTGGTTTATGGCTACTTTGAAGAGCGGCAGCACAATGGCTTTCGGAACCTGACCTCTTGGTTGATGCAGCGCAGTTTGAGCTTGGCCATTCCCGAATTACACCCTCATTATAGCCCTTTTCGGTTGGTTCGTAGCGAGATGGCCAAGGCTTGCCTACAGATGAATAATTCCTATACCTTTTTAGATGGCTATCTGAGCTGGATTACGCAGCAGGTAGGCAGTGTTCGGGTTAGTCATCAGCCGCGACAGGCTGGAGAAAGCGGCTATACGCTGCGCAAACTGCTCAATCATAGCATCAATATTTTAATTACTTTTTCGGACCTGCCCATCCGCTTACTTTCGGGCATTTCGATCATTATATTTATACTATCTTCGGTCTATTCGCTCTACATTTTGCTCCGAAAACTGATTCTCAACGATATTATTCCGGGCTATAGCAGTCTGGTGATTATCCTGGGCTTTGGGCTCAGTTTGATTCTTTTGGGCATTGGCATTTTGGGCGAGTACATCCACCGTATCAATCAGCGCAGCAGCCGAAGGCCCAATTTTTGGCTCCGCGCCTCAGAAAATGAAGAGCAAGATGAAGACTAGGCGCTATGTTTTTTTGGTTTCGGGCGGGGGCGGCAACCTCCGACTATTGGCCAAGTTCTTGGCCTTTGGCCTTTTAAAGGGGGAGTTGGTTGGCGTTTTGGCCGATCGGCCCTGCCCCGCCCTGAGTTGGGCCCAAGAAAAAGGCATTTTTGCCCAGCAAATGAGTTATCGGCAGAGCCAGCCCGAGGAGTTGCGGCGGTATTTGGCCCAATTACAGGCCGATCTGATCATTACCAATATCCATAAAATTATTGATGCCCAGACCTTGGCCCAATTTTCTGAGGCCCATTGGCTCAATTTGCATTATTCCATTTTACCTGCTTTTGCTGGCCTCATTGGCCTAGCGCCCCTAGAAGCCGCCCAAAAACAGCACTTGCCATTTTTTGGAGCAACGGCGCATTTGGTAGAGGAGCAGCTAGATGCTGGGCCGATTTTGGCCCAGGGCATTTTTGCTACCGCTTGGCAAAAAAAGACTAAAAAAGCCCATATTGAGCAAACTTTTCGGGCGGGTGGACTTGCGCTTTGGGCCGCTTTGGCCCAACTAGAAGGCCAAGAACTCGCCGAGCAGCCTGCAGCTATTCAATGGGAAAATGGGCAGCGCATTTGCCTGCACCCCAGCCCCAAAATTCCAGAGCAGCTGCAGCAAGAAACATTTTGGCAAAATATCTAATTTTTTCTTTTTTGGGGCCCGCGGCCGGCTCGGCTGCGCCTCGGTCGGCCGCCGCTATGCTGCGGGGCTCGCAGGTCTGCTCGGCCCTTCGCAAAACTTCGCTAACGCTCGTTTTGCTCGGTCTGGCCTTCGGCCACCCACTCCGCAGCGCTGGGCCAATAGAGCCTGGCAGCCATCCAGAAATTAAACTATTTTCTTATGATTCGATTCTTTTTTATCTGTTGTTTGGCCCTCCTATTTTTTGGGCCCTTAAAGGCCCAACGACCCGACAGCAGCTTTTTGATGGACAATATTTACAAGGTCAAATTGGGCGAAAAAACCCTCTGGGGCTTTTATGAGCGAGAAACAGGAGAAATTCTCAGCCCCGCCGCCTATGATAGCATCAAATATCAGTTTCGCCTAGAACAGGATTTGCGCTATTACGAAATTCAGAAAAATGGAAAATGGGGCCTATTGAATAAGGACCTCAGCGCTTGGATTCCCCCCAAATACGATAAGGTCAATTATCGCTATAAACTAGATCCGGCCCGCATCTTTGTAGAAGTTGGTGGAAAGTACGGCATATTTAATGAAGATGGCAGCGAATGGCTGGCCCCTATTTATGATGAAATCATGTTTGATGGCAACTATTTTAAGGTCAAGCAAGGAGAAAAATGGGGTATCCTCACTATTCGTGGAGAAGAATATTTGCCCATTTGCTTTGCGCATATCTATGACAATTTAGAGCCTAAATACTCCTTGGTTCGCCAAGAGAACAAGCAGCTTTGGTCGGTATATAATTGGTTGGCCCAAAATGGCTCGCCCTGCGAATTGCAGCCCGAGCTCAGCTTTGAGCGGATAGAATACTTCAATGAGTTTTTTACGGTCTATAAAGATGGGCTTTGGGGCGTTGCCAACGATGAAGGAAAATTACTCATTGAGCGAAAATACAAGGAGCTCGAGCCCTTTTCCTTTTTGCCCCTGCGCTGGCTCAAGGTCTTAGAAAAAGATAAGTATGGTATTTTGAGGCTAGATTCTTTGGGGAAATTGGACACTATTCTGGATCCTATCTATGATGATATTGGCATTGACCCAGACAACTACAAGCTGATGGCTCGCTACAAGGGCAAGGAGGACTATATGTATGAGGGCGAAGGCTATTTTAATTTTGCCTATGATGGCATTAAGTACTTTTTGCGGCATCAGCTTTTTATTATAGAGCTCAATGGCAAGGCGGGAGTGGCCAATGTGGAAAAAGACATTTTGATTCCCCCAAAAAAATATAGCAAGCTGCACATCATTGACCGCAACACCTTTATGGTCCAAAAAGGCGGAAAATGGGGGGTGGTTGATGCCCAAAACCGAGAACTCATTGCCCCCGCTTTTACCAACTTTGACTTTAGGAAAGAGGGCTACTTCTTTGCTGCCGATGGCGAAAAATGGGGGGTGGTTTCTCTAAAAAAGGGTATTTTGCTGCCCCCAAAATATGAGGATGTGGTCATTTTGCCCAAAGGCCGTTTTTTGGTCCAAAAAGGCGGAAAATGGGGCGTAGTGGCTGTTGGTGGCCGAATTATTGAGCCCATCAAGTGGGAACGCTATAGCTACCCCAGAGGCAGCGAAGAGATTGAGCTCATCAAAGGGAATAAAAGCTTTAAGTATAAACTTTAATGGAGTCTAAGGCCCAGCCAGGCGGTCCTTGGCCCAGCGCTGCGGAGCGGGTGGCCGAAGGCCAGACCAAAGCCGCCGAAGGCGGCTGCAGGGCCGAGCAGAACTGCGAGCCCCGCAGCATAGCGGCGGCCGATCTAGCCGAAGGCTAGCCGGCCGCGGGCCCCAAAAAACAAAGAAAAATGAAAAAAACAACCATTGCCATCGCCGTTGTGATTGGCCTAGTCATTGGGGGATTTATCCTTAAGGAAGTATTGCTTCAGGGCGAGCTAAAAAGCTGGCAAGAAATGGGCTTAAATGTGCAGGATAAGGAAGAGCTTTCTGTAGAAAACCTAAGCCGAGAAATGGCCAAAACTTGGCTAGAAAAGGACGAAAGTCTGTCGGAGAGCTTGCTCAAAACGATTTCAGAAATGGACCTTGTTTTTAAGTATGTGCAGCGGGCCAAGGCTGGAGAAATCAAAGATGTGTCCTTGCTTTTTGAGCTACAGCGCAAAATTGACCAGCGCATACTTTTGATTATTCAGCTGCCTTTGGTCCAGAAAAATAAGAGCATGCTCAAAACCCTCAGCGAAACCGAAGAGGCCTATTCGCAGTGGGAAGTAGACTATCAGGATAGCAAATATTTTAGGATCATGACCTACACCAATAGTGTTCGGCGGGCACAAATTTCTAATTTGGTGGGGGCTTTGCAGCGAGACAGGCAGCAGAAAAAATAGGCTGTTTTCTCTATTATTTCTAGTAAAAAATAGCTTTATCATGGAAAACAGTCCCTCTTTTCGCTCCTTATCTTTTGTCCTTTTTGCCTTAGCCCTGGGCGTTTTGGGGACCGTCTACGTTTTGCAGGAAGTAGATTTTAGAAAAAAGACTCGGCCCGAGTACATCCTTAGTACAGAGGTTTTGGACCTTCAGCTTCGTCAGTTGGGTATTTTTAGCCAGCTGCGCTTAGAGGCTGTTGCCGTAAAAACCTGTGAATGTTTGAAAAAAGGGGAAAATGATGAGCTTTACTGTGCCGAATTCACCTACAATGACCGAATTCGGGATAATGTTCGGGAGTATTTTCAGTTGAGGAATGAATTTGAGGTAGATTTAAAGATCAACCAATTGCATTTTTCTTTGCTTCAACAAAATTGCGATTATCCGAAGATAGACAGTTTATTTGAGGCCAAAATGCTGCATTTATATCGCCAATAAAAAAAGGGCAGCCGAGCTATCGGCTGCCCTTTTCGCTTTAATAGGTCCAGAGATCATGTTCAAAATTTCGGATTTTCTCCTGAATTTTCTCGGCTTCTAGCAGAGCCTGCATCCCTTCTGCATAATCTTCAATTCGGCGATCCTGCAAATTAGACTGCTTAATAATCAGGGAGCTAAAGAAGCGGGCATCTAGGGCATCGGCCCAGCTCATGGGCGTATTATAAGGGGTGTAGCTTCTGCTTTTGGCCAGTGCTTGTCGGGCATCTGGATAATAGGCCCAAAAGAGGGGGCGGCGGGCCAGAAACTCTCCATCCTCGCCATATTCTTCTACAATTGGGGCCAGGCCTAAAATTCGCACATCTAGTTTTCCTCTTTGCAAATCAAAGTACCAAACCTCTTTGAGGCGGTAAGCCACAATATTTTGATAATTGAGGGGGGTATAAATGGCGATATGCTCTTCCTCCAAAGTTTCTGGATCAATGACAGTTGTGGTATCGGTTTCGCCCAAAATTTCTTTGCGGTCGGCAGGGCAAAGCGGCTGGCTAAAGCGGTCATCTATAGGGTGGTAAAGCGTAATTTCTCCAGATTCTGCGGCCTTAATCAGTGCTGCGATCAGCTCTTGATCTATAGCGGCAAAATGCTGATTTGCTTTTTCGGCCACAATAATATCTCGCCAAATTCGGGTTTCCCAAAAAACGTCTCGCTCTTCCAAATGCGAGTATTGCAAAAGGGGCGGAGCGGCTTGGCTGCTGAGCTCCTGATTATTTTCTGGGGCCTCAAAAGTATATTGGGCCAAAAGCAGCTGGGGGCCCAAAACGAGCAGGGCCCAAATCATCAATTTAGGATAAGCCATAGTATCGTTTTTTTATGAACATCAAGCAGAGCGGTCCGATGAATTCGATAGGTAAATCTATATGCCTTTTTTAGCGGCAAGTTAGGAGTAAAGCTTATCTCAATAGAAGTAATTTTTTAGGACAAATAATTTGGGGCTGCCCCGGCCTTCGGCCGGGTCGGGCTATATCGTGGCTCGCAAGTCTGCTCGGCCCTTCCTCGCCTTCGGCTCCTTGGTCTGCGGCTTCGCCGCACCACTTTCTATCCCTCAGCCTGCGGGCCCATACTGGGCCCTGCAATACGCAGAAATAGGACCAATTTATTCTAAAAACGAAAAGAGACGTTCTATTCGTATAGAACGTCTCTTAAAAAAAGTAGAAAGCAGCTCAGCTGTTTTCTGTAGACCGAGGTCTAGTATGTCCAGAGGTCGTGCTCATAGTCACGGACCTGCTCCTTAATTTTATCGGCTTCTAGCAAAGCATCTACACCAGACTTATAATCTTGGATACGGCGATCATGCACATTAGACTCCTTAATGATATAAGAAGAGAAATGTCTTGCTTCAAACACATCCTCCCAGCTCATGGTATTCAAGTCGTTGGTAGGATTATAGCAAGCGTGTTGGGCCAAAACTGGGCGGATGTCGGGGTAGTATACCCAAAACATGGGACCAGAGTTAATAAAGTTTCCATTATCATCATAACGATCCTGGATAGGTGCGATACCTAGGATACGCACATCCATAGCAGAAGTTTCTTCATCGAAGAACCAAACCTCTTTGAGGCGGAACTGTCGTACGTCTTCAGGGTTGAAGGGGTTGACAACAGGCTCGATAATTTCTTCTAGTGTTTCGGGGTCAAAAGTAACAACGGTGTCAATTTTGGTCCCTAGTGTCTGCATTTCTTCTTTTGGGATGGGGTTACTAAAGTTATCCCCATCAGCTCCTTCTAGACCTTGCACCGAGTAGGCGGCAATATCATCTTTACGAGCATGATCCAAAAGAATCATAATGAAAGGCTTACGGCCAGTAGTGGCTGCAGCGGCAAAGTGGTGGTTTTGCTTTTCGCGCACATCGATGAGGCGCCAAACGCGTTTTTCCCAAAAGACATCTTTTTCATGTAGATAGTCATAAGGGATGATCAACTTTTTGGAGTTAATATGACGTTCATAGATATCGTCACGGGGTGTTTCCTGAATTGGATTGTTTGATTCGGTAGTGCCGATAGGCATCCTTTGAGCCGAAACTGTTAGGTTAGCAGCCAACAGAAACATAAATACCAAGGCAGACTGAAATAAGGCAGTAGCATTCATTGAATTTAACAATTTAAGTGCGAGGCTTAGCTAGGGCCTCAGAGTGAGTTAAATGTTAAGAAAGAAAAAAAGCGTAATCTTTCTCTCGCTTGTGAAAGACTCACCGAATGCGAAGGAAGTGATTTTGGTTGTGGAGCCTCTATCACTAATAAAGAAAGTTGGTTGCTTCCTTAGATTAACGAAAGACAACCAACTTCTATTTTATTCAGCTACCAAAAACTTCTAGCGAATTTGGAAAGCCAAGCCGTTTAGTTTACGACCTACAGCATCACCGGGGCAACGACCTTTCACATCAACGAATTGGAAAGATCCACCAGGTTTAGCAGCTCTAACAGAGTTCAATACTGTACCAGAGAATGTACCACCGTTGTTCTTGGCAGGAACGGGGTCCTGACGAGGAGGTGTGTAGTACATAGTAAAGCTTTGGATTTTACACTGTGCATCGAAGTCAAAGTTCTCCAATTTGGCGATTAGACCTCTTTGTACACGCATTTCACCTGCTTTTACTACTCCATCACTTGAACCATTTGTCAAGATAGCAATAGGATCGGGAATACGCTTCACACGGAAGGGGTAAGAGCCCAAAGCCTTTCCTGTTTTCTTGTTAGTGACTACGATATTGCAGTACTCTCCTTTTTTGGTCATTTTGGTAGCGTTCACGATGAACTTACCTTTACCAGCAGGCTTGAGTTTTGCTCCTCCGCCACCAGAGATAGAAACAGAGATATCATTTGAAGAAACACCAGCAGCAGCTACAGAGATGGGGTTATCTACACCAATGTAGAATACGTTCATCTTGTCGGCAGCAACAGTTACTGAAGGTACACCTACTTCATAGGCAAACTCTTTGCTTACGCGCTCAGTTTCACCAGTAAGAGGGTTTTCTACAGTAATAGTAGCGGTATACTTCTGCGTACCTACAGAAGAAGGCTTAGCCGTAAACTTCGCTTTAGCATCTTCTACAGAAAGGGCGCGACCGCCAACATTTACAGAGAAGTTTGCTTGGCTAGAGTAAGCACCCAAGGCGATTTCTGCTTCATAAGTCTCACCCAAAAGGATATAAGGCTTAGTAGAAGAAGAGAATACATCAAACTTGTCATAAACGAGTACTTTGTTCCCCATGTTGTTAGACAAGAAGTTGATTACCTGAGCAGCGGCGTTTTTCGCATCATTCTGATACTTACGGAAAAGAGGATAACAAGCAGCTACAGGCATGTAACCGAATACATAAGCTTCCCAAGAAGCCTTACCTGCTTTTTTCCAGATCTCGTCATCGATTTCCTCGAGTACCAAGTTCTTCTTAAGCTTTTCGATTTCAGCTTTGTCAAACTTAACCCCTTTCATAGGTGTTTTTTCGTTCAAAGCAACGATATCGTCAAGTACTTTAATCAATTTTCCACGAGTAGAAGTAATAAGTTCTTTCAACTTAGCTCCTTGGCCTTCATCAACCAAAAGACGCTGAGTAACATCCTTATTTTTCTTACCCTTAGGCTTACCGTCGAGTTTTTCTTCGGCGCCTTCAACGATTTTACCAATAGTAAATCCTTTACCTTCCCACTTTGCTTTGTGGTCAGCGGTAGAATAAAGTCCACCAGATTCGTTGGTAATGTTTACACGAAGTTCGTCGATATAATCCAACAACTCTTTGATTTCGCCGGGTACTTTGTCAGCAGCGGCATGGATAGGCTTTAGTGCAGGCTTCTCATCTGAAGTTGTTTTCATCGCCTCAATTGTCCCCTTAAGACCTTTATCAACGATTTCGTTTGTGTGTTTAATACCTTTATCGAGCATAAAGAAGGCATTGATGATTTCGGCCGAGACGTTCAAGGCCAACATAGCCGTCAGTACTAGGTACATCAGGTTAATCATCAGTGCCCGTGGCTCCTTTGGAATTGCCATAGCTTATAATGATTTTTTGGAATTCAAAATTCAGTTTCTGTACTTTATGCTAGAATTAGGCTTTTTGGCCCATAGCAGAAAGAACATTACCGTAGACAGAGTTCATTGACTTGAGGTTCTTGTTCAACTGAGTCAATTGCTCTTTGTATACGCGAGTATCTTCTAGAGATTCGCTGATGCTTTCTACGGCCTCACCCAAAGCTGAAGCAAATTTGCCAGCACCTTGAGTTACTTTTTTGATTTCGCCAAAGTCAGCTTCTTGAAGAGCCTTCAAAGAAGTCATGCTCTTAGCCATGGTCTGTAGTTCACCGATCATAGCTTTTTGTTGGTTCTCGATTCCAGAAGTATCCAATTTGATGTTACCCATCTGCTTGCCCAATCTTTCGATTGTTACGTTTAGGGCATCACCGTCAAAAGATCCGCCACCTTGTCCGATAGCTCCTTCGATTGATCCACCGTGAGTATCTAGACCGGGGTATAGTTTTTCCCAGTAGTACTCTTTGTGAGGGGGAAGAAGACCCATCATGATAAATAGTCCTGCCTCAGTCAAAAGACCAGCAGTCAACATTTCAGATGCACCAGGCCAAGACTGGATTTTAAAGAGGGCTCCTACAAGTACAACAGATGCACCCACACCGATAATCAAGTTTTTGATGTAAGCGAAGCCACTAGAATGAATAAAACTCATGACGCTAAAGTTTTAAATGGTTAGTGAATGAAAAGGGTTTTCTCAATCAATAATAAAGAAAGTAATAATAGTGTGCCCTTAGCTCGAGGGCCTCCTTGAGGCTAAGGGTTCGTAAGTATAAGACAATTTCTTAAAATCGTTACACTTTTTATAACATTTTTTTTGAAAGGCCCTTTTGATGGGCTTTTTCAGTTTTTCTTTTACTGTTTTGCCCAAATTTTATTTGGGTTCTTTTCTTTTTATTTGGGCTTTTTTCGCCCTTTTTTTTGCCTTTTTCGGGGCTGCTTTATTCTCTTAATACAGCCTTGGGGCATTGGTTACAGTTTGCTGGCTAAAAATATCATTTTTTTTATAAAATGCCAATTTGTTCTTGGCCTGCCCTTTCTTGCGCTTAACAGGGCGCGAAGCGCCCGCAGGCCTAGGGATGGTAACTGGTGGCCGAAGGCCAGACCGAGCTTTTTGAGCGCAGCGAAAAAAGCGAAGGGCCGAGCGAACAGCGAGCCAGTGCACAGCCCGGCCGCCGCAGGCGGCAGGCCCCAAAAAATAATAAAAAAGGCGCCACATCATTGAGATATAGCGCCTAAAGTATTTTTAGCTAAATGTAGCCTAGTTGAAGTCGTTGATTGAGCGACCGAGGAAAGTCAATACACAACGGAAACCGATGTAAGACTTGGTAGTATCTTGGTACTCCCAGTGGCGAGTTCCCGTTTGGATATAATACATAATATCCTTCCAAGAACCTCCGCGGATTACCTTACGCTTCCAAGTATTGGGATCATCTTCTTCGGCATCGAAGCGGATATCGGGCTGCAAGTCATGAATAAATGCATAGGCATTCTCGTAATAAGCAGAAGAGGTCCATTCAGAAGCATTTCCGGCCATACAGTACAAACCGTAATCGTTGGGGAAATAAGCATCCCCTTTTACGGTGTACAAACCACCATCTGCGGGATAATCACCACGGCCGGGCTTAAAGTTGGCCAACAAACAGCCTTTGGCGTTACGCACATAGTATCCCCTCCAAGGGTAAGGAGCCAATTCGCGGCCACCGCGAGCGGCATATTCCCATTCGTGTTCTGTGGGCAGGCGGAAATCCTCTGTATTTACTTCTTCGAAAGCGTTCCAAAGGTTCGTTCTCCAGTAGCAGAACGCCATAGCTTGCTTCCAAGCCACACCAACAACGGGATAGTCGTCAAAGGCGGGGTGCCAGAAGTAGTTCCGTGTCATGGGCTCATTATAAGAGTAAGTGAAGTCACGGATCCAGCAAAGGGTATCGGGATAAATGCGGATAGCATCTTTACGGATATAATCGGCGCGATTGTGTTTCTCCTTAGAGAAGCGGTTAAAATCGGTCTTCCAGTCAAAGTCCTGAGCGGCCTTTTTCCAGTCATACCATTGGTAATCATAGACCAATTGGCGGATATCGATATTTCTGCGGTCTCCCAATTGCTCGGCACCAGAATAGAACATTCCGTCTAGTGCTCCACCGGGCTCCCAATCGAGCTCAGCCTCCCAGTCAACGCCCTGAACGCCATTGGGGTGATCTACAGTATGGCCCATTTGTACGTGAGCGATAGAATCGCGCACCCAGTGTACAAACTGACGGTATTCGTTGTTGGTAATTTCTGTATCATCCATAAAAAATCCTTGGATAGAGACCTGTTTGGGTCGAGCTACCAAAGAGTGGTTGACATCCTGATCGCTGGGACCGATATGTAGGGCACCCGAAGGTACGTACTGCATTCCGTAAGGATTGATAGGCGACCAAGAGGGACGGTCCATAACACCTATAAGTTGTCCATTATCGCGCGGAGCGCAAGAGAACAGGAGCAACGTGCTGGCAATGACGGCTAGAATTTGCTGTTTTTTCATGTTCGCACCCGAGTTTAATTTCGTTGTTTTTCGTTAATAATGCCCCTCAATCCTAAAGGCTTAAAGATTAGAGTTGCGTATGATCCGTATATAAAGGCAATAGGCCCTTTTGGCAAGTAGGCCTTTTTTTCTTTTTTCTTAGTTGTTCATCTTAAAACTAGGCCAAGGTTAGCAGCTAATCAGAAAATTATTTCAAAATTATTGCGGTATGTAGCTTCGTCTTGACAAAGTCATCATAGAAACGGAGGAGCAAAAGCAATTATTTTATTAAAAATTGCTTTTTTCCCAACTTTCTTTTAGAGGGCTTCGTTTCGCCCCCTTTTCCCCCTAATTTTTAACAAATTGGGGCCGAGGACCCACAAAGATAAAAACTATCTGCATAGAATAAAAAAAGTAGCTCCTTTGTCCAGAGCTACTTTTGTTTTTTATTTCCTTCCCTTTCTCCTTATAAAAATCGGGGATTGTAAATGACCTTGGCCGGTAATTCTCTGCCAATGGGTTCTTGCAAATTATAATTTAACATAATTTCATGCGAGCCGCCATTGAAGTTACGCAAGCCCGATATGCTCAAATCATAGGCATAGGCCATTTTTAGCTGCTTATTCAGCCGCCAGCCCATCACTAAAACAACGGCATCCAAGCTTTTGCTATCATAGCCCCGCAAATTGATTCCCCCATAAAATTGGTCCTGATAATGCGCCAATACGCCCAGTTCTGGCTGAAATTTGGTCAAATCGGTTTTCAATAAAAAGGTCGGCTGCAATTTCCAATCGCCCTGCCCATCCAAATCAAAGGTATAAGAGCCCGATAAAAAATAGTTTCGGCTGCGCAGCTCATGGTCCACCGCCTGATCATTTAAGGCCAAAATAGGCTCGGTCAAATAATTAGAGGATAAACCCAACTGCAAACGCTCATTTTTATAATATATCCCAAAATCTGCCGTGGCCGATTGCGCCTGACTTACGCCCAAGGGGATGATCCCATCATTATGGTCAAAAACTCCACTATCTGTATTATAAGAACCATCTGGCGCCCGAAATGCGCCCCCATCTACCCGCTTTTGCAAATAGCGAAAAGCCGCACCTACCGATAATTTCCCCTCGCCAAGATCAATAAAGTAGTTATAAGAAAACCGAAAGTTGGTGTTGGTGTAGGCATTGCCATCCAAACCCCGATAATCTTGCTCCACCATAAAGCCTACCCCACTATTAATATAGTTAATAGGCAAATGCGCCGAAAAATTAAAGCTCAAGGGGCTGCCCGCAAAACCGGTCCACTGCTTCCGAAATTGGCCCGTCATGCTCAAAGATTCATCTAAACCCGCATAGGCCGTATTATAATAGTAGGGGTTCCAGGGCTGCAAACTATATTGCACGGCCTGCTGCCCATAGGCATTCCCCAAGAAAAAGAGGGCAAAAAATAGGAGTAACTGTTTTTTCATGGCTTTTCTTTTTTTTATTTGGGGCCTCCGCTGCGGCTTCGCCTTGCGGCGCTACGTTGCAGGGCTCGCTATTCGCTCGGCCCTTCGCCAGCAAGCTGGCTCGGTCTGGCCTTCGGCCACCCTTTCACATCGCTAGGCCAGGGCGGTTTTGTCCCCTCAAAATTCATGCACACTAGCTCAAACTAGAGAGATAATAGCCTAGGGCCAAGGCCCCGCCCAACCAAAGCAGTATTTCCCAAATCGTAATCGGCTTGCTTTTCTGTCGTTTAAATTTTCTTTCTAAAAAGGGCGTCTTTTCCGACTGCTCTTCTTCTTCTTTTGGGGCCTCTGCTTTTTCTGCTTCTTGGCCCATATAGGCCAAGGTCTCTAATACAGAAACTTCTGCCGCGGGAGCGGCCTCCCAACTTTGAGCATAGTCTTTAGCGGGACCAGTTTCCCAGGCAGCGGCCAAGGCCTCAAAAGAGGGCCAGCGCTTGCCGGGCTCTTTTTGCAAACAGCCTTCTACTAGATAACGCAGCTCAAGGGGCAAACGTCTAAGCAGCTCCCTAGGTAGCTCCCCTTTCAGAATGCGGTTTTTAATTTTTGCATTAGTTTGCTGAGGCGATTTTTGGCCAAAAGGCAATTGGCCTGTCCAAAAAGCAGTAAGCAAGACCCCAAAGGCCCAAATATCTGCAGGGGGACCAATGGCCTGCCCCTGCAGTTGCTCGGGAGCCAAATAGGCATAATCCAGATGAAAATAATTGGGCAAGCTTTCCTTGGCCCCATAATTTATCAACTGCCAGTCTAAGGCCTCCTCTTCTTTAAATAACAGATGTTCTAACTTTAAGTTCTGTAAGCAATGCCCTTCTTTTTCTAAGAAAATCAGCAGTTTGAGTAGTTCTTGCAGCAAGCCTAGCTTTTCTTCAGCGGTCAATTGGCTGCGGCGGCTGGCCCAATCTCCGCCAGCGCAATAGTCCATTAATATATAGTATTGGACGACCTCCTCCTCTCTAAAAATGTGCACCGCCTGATAGGGCAATAAATGAGGATGTTCCAATTTTTTAGCCTCTTCATAGAGGCGGCCAAAGAGCCCATCATCAAAATTGGGGTGCAGCTCTAGGACCTTTAGGGCCAAGAGCTGCTCCTCTTGGTCCTGAACTCGATAAACAGAGCCCAAGCCTCTGGCAGGCAAGGGCCGAGCATAATCTATTTCGTATTGCTGGCTAAATTCAGCGATATTTTTCATCTTTCTTTGACAATTTTGATCCCGCGTCTAGCAGCGGGCGAAGCCCGCTGGGCCTAGCGCTGTGGAGGGGTGGCCCAAAGGGCCAGACCAAAGCCGCCGAAGGCGGCTGCAGGGCCGAGCAGACCTGCGAGCCCCGCAACATAGCGCCGAGGAGCGAAGCGAGGCGGAGGCCCCTAGTCCTCCCCTACTCCCAACTGAAAATCGATCAATTCCATTTGGGTTTCTAATTTTTGGCCAATCCCAAAATACTGATGTAGAGTCACGCCCAATCCCCTGGCATATTCTACTCTTTCGTAAGGGCCAATTTGGTAACTAAAGCGGTCTTCATAGCGTTTGCCCAAAATCTCTTTTGGGGGCAGGCGTTTGGCTGCTACCTGCATAAAGACATCGCCCTTGCAAGTATTGTAGCTAGCCGAGTCGGTGGTGGGCAAATAGAGCGGCGCCAGAAACTCCCCTCCCCCACGGCCTTGGCAGCGGACAAAAAGGCTATCGTTTCGGAGCATCCATTTGGCCTGATTGAGGTCCAGATAGAGGCCATCGGCTTTTTGTTCAGTTTGCAGCAGCTCTAGTTTTTGTTCTATCGGTTCTTTTTCTTGATTATGAAAGGTATAGCGATAGGTCCAGACCGTGCCTTTTTGGCTAGGAACAAAAGCCATTTTTTCGGGAGTTTGGCTAGGCAATTTTTTACTGCCCTGGCAGGCCGACAGCAGCAAAGCAAGGATAAATAGGGAGTACAATTTAGGCATAGGGCGTGTATTTTATTGGCTCACTTCTTGGCGAATTTGCTTCATGAGGTAATTCCAATCTTCAAAGGGGAAACGGCCTTCTTCGCCCTTGGCGTGGGCTTTATTGCGGATAGAATAGCAGGCGTATTGGTCGCTTTCGAAGAGCCAGCCGAGTTTGCGGTCGTAGCGCCAGTGGTACTCGCTATCTTCATAATAAAAGATGGCGATTGGTTTTTGTTCTACCTTAGCAAAGCCCTTAATTCGGAGTTCGTTGAAGGCTTCAAAGGTTTTTGCGGCATAATCGGCGGTTGCTTCTTCGCTATCGAGGCCAACAAAATCGTGTAAAAGGGCATGGGCCAGATGGCGGTTGGTCCATTTTCCGCCTTGTTTTTCCCAATAAGAGAGCAAGAGGTCTAGCTCTTCGGGAGAAAGGGCGTAGGGGTGCCAATTTTCAAGGTTCCACCAGCCCATCAGTTGTTTTTCTTGATGCGGGGCGGCTAGGTAGAGGTATTTTTCGCCTCCTTCTGGGTGCGGGGTATATTCTAGGCGGAGCGTATAGCCTCGGCCGCAGTCAAATTCGAGGACCAAAATGCGGTTAAAGCCTTCTTGGCGTTGGTTGCCCACTTTAAAATCGAACTGTTCTCTTTCAATTTTAAAATCTTGGCCCAGCGCATCTAGCCATTGGTCTACCATTTCCTCAGTTACTTCAGATCGTTCTAGGAAGCTGAAGAGGTTCCAGAAAGCCAACTTTTTAAAAGTGGCGGGTATTGTTTGTTCCATAGTTTTGTATTGAGGGGCTAAAGATACATTAGATTATCTAGAACTCATTTAAAAAACCTTAAGCTTCTGTGGGGGCAAAAAAAACGCAGCCTTTAGGGCTGCGTTTTTTTTGGTTTTTCTGGGCTGTTTTATTCGCTATCGTTGGTCACTAGTGTCCCGATGGCTTCTCCTTTCAGGATGCGGATCAGGTTATTAGGTTCATTGATATCAAAAACCACAATAGGCATAGCATTTTCTTGGCACATCGTAAAGGCCGTCATATCCATAATAGAGAGGCCGGAGCGGATAATTTCTAAGAAAGAGATATTATCAAACTTTTTGGCCTTGGGGTCTAGTTCGGGATCGGCGGTATAAATACCATCTACGCGGGTACCTTTAAGGATCACATCGGCGTTAATTTCGCTAGCGCGGAGGGCTGCTGCGGAGTCGGTAGTAAAATAAGGGTTACCAGTTCCTGCGGCAAAAATAACCACACGGCCTTTTTCTAGGTGTCGGATAGCTCGGCGGCGGATATAGGGTTCGGCGACTTTATCCATACCGAGGGCGGTCATCAGGCGGGTGTAGATACCTTCTGCTTCTAGGGCAGATTGCAGGGCTAGGCCGTTGATCACGGTAGCGAGCATCCCCATATAATCGCCTTGAACTCTTTCGATGCCAGAATCCTTGGCTTCTAGTCCGCGAAAAATATTTCCTCCTCCGATAACGACAGCCACCTCAATACCTTGGTCGATGGCTCTACGAATTTCGGAAGCATAATGTACGAGCATTTTGGGAGAGATACCAAAATCTTTGCCGCCCATCAGCGACTCACCACTAAGTTTGAGCAGAACTCTTTTATAATTAGCCATGATAATAGAAAGCTTCTAGAAGTTGTTGAAAAGATCTGTCTCTGTCTATTTTTGGGTATAAAAAAAGCGTTTCGACGGCATCGAAACGCTTTTATATTTGCTTATACAAGCATTAACCTAGGGTAATGTGTACAAAAGAAGTAACCGTAAGGTCTTTATCTAGTGTACCAAGGAATTGAGCAACAGTTTGCTTATTTCCTTTTACGAACTCTTGGTTAAGGAGAGTATTTTCTTTGTAGAAAGCATTGAGTTTACCCATAGCGATACGCTCGAGCAACTGCTCGGGCTTACCTTCATTGCGGGCAACTTCTTTTCCGATTTCGATCTCTTTCTCTACGATAGAGGCATCAACACCGTCCTTATCTACAGCGATGGGGTGCATAGCAGCGATTTGCATAGCTACATCTTTACCGGCAGTTTCTAGGTTATCAACATCTTTGTTGAAGCCTACAACAACACCGGCTTTATTGCCCATGTGTACATAAGAGATAACTTTAGCAGCTTCAACGCGGCCGTAGCTATTCAACTCAATTTTTTCACCGATAACCCCTGTTTTCTCAACGAGAGCATCAGCTACAGTTTTGCCAGCGCTTAGTTCTAGAGCGGCAAGAGCTTCAGCATTTTCGGGGAAGTTAGCCAAGGCCAACTCAGCGATAGAAGCTACAAAAGCAACGAATTCGTCGTTTTTGGCTACAAAGTCAGTTTCGCAGCTAATACGAACAGCGATACCTTTGCTGTTATCTTCTGAAGTGAGTGCCAAAACAACGCCCTCTTTAGCTTCGCGGTCTGCGCGCTTTTCGGTCATTTTTTGGCCCTTCTTACGAAGATACTCAATAGCACCGTCAAAGTCGCCTTCAGCTTCTTGTAGGGCTTTTTTACAATCCATCATGCCCGCGCCAGTTTGGTCGCGTAGCTTTTTAACTTCGGCTGCAGAAATTTTGAAAGCCATTGTCAATTATTGGTTTATAAGGTGTGAGATGTGATGTCGTCGCTTATTTCTCGGCGCTAGCCTTTTTTTCCTCTTTCACTTTTTTGCCTTCTTCTAGGCCTTCGCGGATAGCCTCAGTGAGGTAGTTTACCACGATAGCGATAGCTTTAGAAGCATCATCGTTAGAAGGAACAGCAAAATCTACTACAGTAGGATCAGAGTTAGTATCTACGATACCAATAGTGCTAATACCCAAACGCTTGGCTTCAGCAATAGCCAAGTGCTCATGGCTAATGTCTACAACAAACAAAGTATTAGGCAGACGGTTAAGGTCAGCAATACCACCAAACATACGGTTTAGTTTAGCGTGCTTACGGCTAAGTACCAAACGCTCTTTCTTAGTGATATTATCTAGCGTACCATCATTGAGCATGCGCTCGATGCTTTGCATTTTGCGTACAGACTTGCGGATAGTCGCAAAGTTTGTCATCATACCTCCCAACCAACGGTCAGTAACAAAAGGCATGTTTACGCTGCGGGCAGCAGTTTCTACAATACCGCGAGCCTGCTTTTTAGTCCCAACAAAAAGGATCTTTTTGCCAGACTTAGCCATTTGTTTCATGACTTTAGCAGTCTCTTCTAGCGATTCAATTGTGCGGTTAAGGTCAATTACGTGAATACCTTTACGCTCCATAAAAATGAAGGGACGCATTTTGGGGTTCCACTTTCTTTTCATGTGGCCAAAATGACAACCCGCATCCAACAACTCTTTATAAGTAGGTGTTTGCATATCTTTATCTATAATTTGTAGCTTGGGCCGCTAAGCAGCCCCAAGCAGAGAGATGGCAGAAATAAAATTAACGTTTGCTGAACTGGAAGCTCTTACGGGCCTTGGGCTTACCGTATTTCTTACGCTCAACAGAACGAGGATCACGACTGAGGTATTTTTTCACCTTGAGCGGGCTGCGGAACTCTTCGTTCAACTCTACCAACGCTCTAGAAATACCCAAACGAACAGCCTCCGCTTGTCCTTTGATTCCACCCCCGCTTACATTCACTTGAATGTCATATAGGTTCTGTACTTCTACCTCTTGTAGAGGAGCCACTACTTTACCATGAATGTGGATAGCAGGAAAGTACTCTTTATAATCAAGACCATTTACCGTTACTTTGCCAGAACCCTGACGCAGGTATACACGGGCTACGGCCGCTTTTCTTCTTCCGATAGTGTTAATCATTTCCATATCGTAATACTTGCGTTTTATTATTTATTAGTAGGATCGAAAGGCTGAGGCTTCTGGGCCTGATGAGGATGCTCCGAACCTTCATATACAAACAATTTTTTGAAAGTGGCACGACCCAATTTGTTCTTGGGCAACATACCTTTGATCGCATTCTCTAGCACGCGGCGAGGACGCTTGGCCAACAACTCTGCAGCTGTAGCCGACTTCTGACCACCGGGGTAACCAGAGTAAGTCAAATATACTTTCTTTTGCAATTTGCGACCAGTCAAGTTGATTTTCTCAGCATTGATGATGATCACATAGTCTCCTGTATCTACATGAGGAGTAAAGCATGCTTTGTGCTTGCCTCTTAGTACTTTGGCAATTTCAGAAGCAAGACGACCTAGGGTTTTACCCTCTGCATCCACAACCCACCAGTTGCGCTCTACGGTCTCTTTTTTTGCAGACTGTGTTCTGTAACTCAGCGTATCCACAATTCCTATAATTTTATATTAGTAATCAATTTATTAGCGGCTTTTGAGCACAAAAACAATCTACTTTAGCCCAAAGCGCTTGCAAATGTACAATTCCTATTCTGTATTCGGAAGCTTTTTTATGGGTTTTTTCAACTACCCTTTTATAAATCACTGAAAATCAACCCAAAAATCGCACAAAAATTTTAAAACCGCTCTTTTTCAAGGGGTTTTGGGGCCCGCGGCCGGCTAGGCCTCTCGGCCTAGGTCGGCCGCCGCTATGCTGCGGGGCTCGCAGGTCTGCTCGGCCCTGCGGCGGCTCCGCCGCCTGGGTCTGCCGCTGCGCGCCACCCGCTCCGCAGCGCTGGGCCAATATAGGCCTGGCCGCATTCCTCTTCTCTTGAGCAATCAATAGCCCCCCTCTTGAGTGGATTTGTTAATACTTTGTTAAAACAGGGACTAAACGAACTTTGTTGATGACCCTAATGAGCTAGCTTTTTCCTTGCTCAAGCTAGCGTTCCCCTTGCTCGGGCTAGCTTTTCTCTTGCTCGAGCTAGCTTTTCCCTTGCTCGAGCTAGCTTTTCTCTTGCTCGGGCTAGCTTTTCTCTTGCTCGAGCTAGCTTTTCTCTTGCTCGGGCTAGCTTTTCCCTTGCTCGGGCTAGCTTTTTCCTTGCTCGAGCTAGCTTTTCCCTTGCTCGGGCTAGCTTTTCCCTTGCTCGGGCTAGCTTTTTCCTTGCTTGAGCTAGCTTTCCCCTTGCTCGGGCTAGCTTTTTCCTTAGTGCTTAAAAGCAGGATTCAGCCATTCATCGCCTAGGGACAAGCCCCTAGGCTAAGCCAATGGAGTCAGCCCTGACAAGGGCCTCAACTGTTGATATACAAGGCCTTGCTCAGTTGTTATCGCAAAGAAAAACCTCATCCAAAGGCCCTCTTTAGAGGGCTGTCTGAAAAAGCTAGCCTAGGGGCTCGTCCCTAGGCAGCATAAAGGGGAACGCAAAATTTCAAACAGACTCTGAGCCCAAAAACAGCCTAGCCTAGCCTAGCAAAGACATTAACTTTAAATTGTTTTTTTTTCAAAAAGGATTACATTTGCCATTATCTTAAACTTCTAAATAAAATACTCATGAGGTATTTATTACTTTTTCTTACTCTTTTCACATTTTTCAATGTCACAAAAGCCCAACAACTAGATACTGTTGGCTGGTGCCCTCCTGGGGCGACTTGGGTATATTCGGTCTCGGCTTGGGGGCCAGATAGCTACCTAAAATATACTTATGAGAAGGATACTCTGCTTCTGAACCAAGCGGTTAAGAAAATAGCCCTTAGCCGTGTCAATTATATAGGGCCAACTGTCGGTCAGGGCAGATCGGAGAGCCAGATAGGCTATGAGTATGAATATATGTCTAATGACAGTCTTTATTTTTATGATCCTACTAGCAATAGCTTTATCCTCAAGTTTGATTTTAATGCAGTGCAGGGTGATTCTTTAATTGTTCGCAATCCGCGTTCAACTTGTGATAGCCTCCCTAACTTTCCGGACCAAGATACGCTCTATATAGACAGCCTCTCTCAGGATACTTTTAACCAACTTATCTTTGATCGTTACCACCTAAGTTCTGGCAGCTTTGAGTCTTTTCGATTCGATCCTGTCATCAAATACATAGGTAGTTTTGAGAGTTTTCATCCCGAGGTCTCTGAAACGACCTGTCCTCTGCCCATTGATGGCTATGTTCATAAACAGCTATTTTTCTATCAGGACAGTCTTCGTGGCCGACTAGTTTTTAGCGAAAACTATAATGATACCCTTGTTGATAACATCATCAGCAATATTTTCAGAACGGAGTCGGGAATTTCGGCAGCAAAAGAAGTGCGGGTATTTCCGAATCCAGCGCAGGATGAGCTTTGGCTAGATATAGCGCTAAATGGCGCATTGAATCTTAGCATTTATAATTTGGCGGGGCAGGAAGTTCGTCATTTTCAGCTGCATCAAAATCACTTTTCTATTCGAGACTTGCCCAAGGGCATGTACATCTTACATTTGCGAACAGATGATCAACAGTTTTATCAAACTAAATTTGTGAAACAATAGCTTGGTTGAAGAATGTCAAAAGCCCAGCAGATTAGTTATCTGCTGGGCTTTTTTATGTGGTCCTACAGGCGGCTTCGCCGCCGCAGGCCTAGCGATGTGCAGGGGTGGCCGAAGGCCAGACCAAAGCCGCCAAAGGCGGCTGCAGGGCCGAGCGAGCAGCGAGCCCCGCAACGTAGCGCAGCAAGGCGAAGCCGCAGCGGAGGCCCCAAAATAACAGCGAGCCCCGCAACGACAACAAGGACTTTAGTCCGCAGTTCGACGACCGAAGGGAGTAACCGCCGCAAGGCGAAGCCGCAGCGGAGGCCCCAAAACCTCATTATCGTCCAGCACGCATAGCTTCTACAGCTTCCATTTTAGAGGCAGAATAGGCGGGAATAATACCTGCGATCACGCCAGAAAAGGCGGCAATACTGAGGCCGAGTACGGCATTATAAGTAGATAAAAAGATGGGGAAATCGGCAAAATGGGTAACCGCTAGGGCGGCCAGGTAGACCAAAAACAGGCCGATAGCCCCACCAAAAAGGCAGAGTAAAATCGACTCGATCAGGAACTCCATGAGGATCATATAGCGCTTAGCGCCTAGGGCTTTTTTCACACCGATCAGGTTGGTGCGTTCTTTTACGGAAACGAACATAATATTGGCCACCGAAAAGACGCCCACGATAATGGCAAAGCCGCCAATAAAGAGGCCTGCTAGATTAATGACGCCAAAAATGCTGCTGAGAAAATTGGAGAGAATAGAGAGCGTATTGAGGGCAAAATTGTCCTCTTCTTTTGGGGGCAGGCGGCGGCTAGCGCGGAGCACCCCCACCAATTCCGTTTTGAGGGCCTCTACATCTACGCCTGTTTCGGCTTTTACGGAAATAGAGCTACGGCCGCGGTTCATGGCCGAGCGGCCTAAGTTAATATACTTGCGGGCCGTATTATAGGGGATGATCGCGACATTATCGAAATTAATGGGGTTAATGAGGTCCTTTCCTTCTTTTTTGAGCACCCCCACCACCTTAAGTTTTTGTCCTTTAGACTTAATCCAGCGGCCCAGAGCGGACTCCCCTTCACGGAAAAGCGCCTTATAGACCTCATAGCCGATCACCACCTCGTTTTGGCCTCTAAAAAAGCTATTAGGAGTAAAGTATCGGCCTTGTTCGAACTCTAGGCCGAAGATATCTTTATAATCGGGGGTAACGCCCATATAGAACACCCCAGCGGCCTGTCCCAGCTTAGACTCTGTATTGCTACCGCCAATAAACACACTAAAAGAAGTTTTGCCAGCGGTTTGGCAATTGGCCTTAATGGCTTCAAAATCTCGGTAAGAGGGTTCTGGGCGGCGCATATACTTCCAGTAATTCTCTCTGGGGTCTTCGCCCCAGGGCATCGTATTCACATAGACCACATCATCGCCTAGCTGCTCAAAGCTTTTGCGGATACTATACTCTAGGGAATCGACTGCGGAGAAGACCATAATCACGCACCAGATACCGATCGTAATGCCGAGCAGGGAAAGTAGGGTACGGAGTTTATTGCCAAACAATTGTTGGAGGGCCAGGAAGCAGGCCTCGAAAAAGAGGCGAAAAAAGAGGAGAACGGCAGCCATAGAAAAATCGGGTTGAAGCCAAAAAATGGGGAGACTCATCTAAGATAAGTCTCCCGATCAAGAGTTTACTAACTTTTAGAGTAAAATAAGGTTTAGCTAGACCAACTAGGCGGCTTTCTCTTTGCTTCGGTTCTTTCTTTTTTGGCGGAGCAAAAAAGCGCCTCCAGCGGAGAGCATAATTCCGCCAATGGCAAAGGGCAAAAAGGGGTTGGAGGGGGGCAGATTTAGCTTCTTATCATTGCCCATAAGGATAAAAGGCGACCAAAAGGCGGGATGAGCCATAGGGCCTTTATTGGCGGCCAGATAATTGAGTTTTGCTTGTCGGAGCGCCTCGCTTTTGCTCAGGCCCGCCTCTAGCTGCTGATAAAAGTCCTGCATAATCACGGAAGTTGCGGCATCATCTACCTGCCAGAGGCTGACCAGAAGAGCGGGCACTCCTGCATTGATAAAAGCCGTAGCCAGAGAGGCGGTTCCGTTGCCTACTTGAAACTCTCCGTAGGCGGTTTCGCAGGCTGAAAGGACCACTAAATCGGCTTTGAGGTCTAGATTTAAAATTTCTATCGCCTGCAGGAAGCCATCTTCTAGGCTATCGCTATCGGGGGTAAAAGCTAGGCCCGAAAGGCTGGGTTTTTCTCTATTCATCAGGCCGTGCATAGCGAGATGAATAAAGCGGTACTTTTTGGACTCCTTAATAAATCGTTCTTCTTGGGCATCTTGGCCAAAGAGGAAGCGGCCCTCAAAGAGCGTAGCCAGTTTTTTGACCTCTTCTTCGGCTAGTTTTAGTGGCGTTAATTGGCTGCGTTTATTATTCAGGCTAATGGTATCGCCTTCTTGGTAGTTAGCCGCCATGGCCAGCATTTGGCCATTATTCTCTTGGAAAGAGGTATTTTGGTTATGTTGCCAAAGCTCTAGCGAGAAAGAATAGCTAATGGCGTATCGTTTAATCAGATAGGCCAAGCTATTATAATTATCTGTTTCCTTGGCGGGCAGCATGAGTAAGCTTTCAAAGGGGATATAGGCCAATTCTTTATCGGGAATAATCAGCAACTGTTTAACTGTGCTCTTTGGGTTTTGGAGAACAGGGGCCAGCAGCAATTGATAGAGTTGATGGGCTTTTTGGCTATAATTCAGAAAAACCTCCTCATTGCCAGAAAGAACCTGTTTGTAGGAAAGCAGCATTCTTTGCAAGTCCATAAGTTCTTGGGCCAATTCCTTAGCATTGATTTTTTGCTCTACATATCGGAGCTCTTGATGATCGAGATAAAAAACAAAGCAGCTACTATCTGTTAGGAAATACTCTATAGCGGCTCGTTTGGGACCTAAATCTTTTTGGAGCTGCTTTAGCTGCAAGCGTTTATGGCCAAACTTATAATCGACATAATCTGGATATTGCTTAAACAGATGCCGTTTGTGTTCCTCCATTTCCCAGATTTGGTCATTGAGCAAAACGAGTAGGCTATCTTTCTTTGCTTTTTCTTCGGTAGACCGATAGGCCTTTAGGATCTGACGATATTGTTTTTTGATGCCCTGTTCTTTTTCCTGTTCATTTTTGGGCAGTAATTTTTTGCTATAAGCGATGCGTTCATTTTGGCTTTCGAGGAGGAGCGTAGATTTATCTTTTTCTGAAATAGCGAGCAGCTGCTCTGCGGCCTGTTGGTCCAGATGCGCCCATTTCATTAGCCGTTGGTAAGTGGCCGAGCTCACCTTTAGAGAGCGTAGGCGATCTTGCTCTAATTGGGCCATTTCTCTTTCTTTGGCTAGGGTTTCGGCATAAAGGCTATCTATGGTTAGCAGGCGCTTGAGGCTAGCGGGCGCTTTGCTTTCTTGATAGCGTTTGCCTTCTAAATCTTTAGCGATAAAGAGAATTTTAGACAGTTCGCCTAGGTCGAGAAAATAATTTATATCTAGGCCGGCCAGTTGATCTAAATCAAAGCGTTTTTCTTGGGTACTGTTTAATTCCAAATGTTGAAGGATAGCCGCTTCTGCAGCATCAAAATCTCCTTTGGCAATTTCTAGGCGGGCTACATATTTTAGGCTTTGGATGTATTTGACTGTTTTTGGGGCAAAAACGGCAGCAACTTCGGCTCTATATTGTTCTAGATAATTCTCGGCCTGTTGATAATCTTCTTGTACAATATATAGCTTAAGCAAGCTAGATAAAACAGTCTGCCTCATCATTCCCTTGGTCTGTCCCAAAGCCGCTTTATAATAAGTTTCAGCAGCCAGATAATCCTGCTCGGCCATACAAGCCTTACCTAAATTAAAAGTGATAGAAGGGATAAGCTGATCATATTGTTTACTCTTGGCTAGGGCCAAAGCGGTTAAATAAACTTCTTTTGCTTTAGCAAAGGCTTCTTTTCTTTCTAAAACCCCTCCCTTTGCTATCATGATTTTTAGATAAAATTCATTTTCTCGCCCTACTTCCTCCATAATTTTCAAGATGAGGTTGGCCGTTTGTTCAGCTTTTGTATACTGCCCAGCCTTTTCCTCTATAGCCATTACATTATACAAAGACCGAGCATAAGGTTCTCCTTTAGCATCATTGTGTTTACGCTCTAGGGCAATACTTTGTCTAAAAAAATCAGCAGCCAAATCATACTTTGCTTGTTTTAGGTAAACCACGGCTATATTGTTAATCAGCGTAATATATTGAGGAGTAGCTTCCAGCTTCAGCTGCTCAAAAATAGCTTTGGCTTCGAGTTGTTTAGCCGTTGCCTGTTCAAAATTGTTTTCGGCCAAATAGAGCTTAGCCCTCAGTCCTAGCCATTCGGCCAAATGCAGCCCCTTTTTGCCCTGATCTAAGCGTTCCACCTGGCTTTTAGCCGCCATTAATGTGGCCTGAACCGCCTCGTATTGGCCTAAATTATATTGCAACACCATCTTACTGCCCGTAAAACTCCAACTCAAACTATCTTTCCAGCCTTGTCGTCCCGGCTCTGTCTCCAAAGCAAGCAAAGCCGAATCTATAATGGCTATAGAATGGGCATATTGGCTTTGCGCATAGGCCTCCATAAAGCGGGCCTCAAAAGCATTATATTTGGCTGCATCCTGCCCAAATACTAAAACAGGGGCCAATAAAAAGAGATAAATGTAGTGTATGGGTCTCATTCTTTGCGGTTCTAAATAAAGTAGATAAACTCAATTAATGCTCCTGCAAATTTAACATTTTAGAAAGAGTCAACCTATTTTTTTTGCTTTTCCTATTTTTATCTTTTGGGGCTGCCCCAGCCAAAGGCTGGGTCGGGCTATGTCGCAGCTCGCAGGTCTGCTCGGCCCTGCGTTTTTTTCGCTGCGCTCAAAAAACTAGGTCTGGCCTACGGCCACTGCTTTCTATCCCTCAGCCGTTTTGGCCCAAAGGCCAAAGGCGGCCCAAGGGCCGCCTCTCTCCTACTTCTTATGCACAATTTCTAGCTGTACAAAATAGTCATCTCTTCTTTTGTAGTGGTATAAATTGACCTCTACATCTTCTAGACTACAAGCCTCATAATGTAGCTCATAATATTCCTTGAGCAAAGAGTAAGGCGCCTTAGTAATTTCCTTTCCCTCTCTCAAGCAGTTTTTTTCTAGGGCTCTTTTTACTTTCTTGGCCGCCTGATCTCTAGCCTGAGCCGCTAGGTCTTGTTTTTCGCCCTCATATAAATTGCAGCGATAGACGTAGCCCTTGGGCGTAATCTCCATAGTCCCCTCTTTGCCCTGAAACAAATAGGTCGTTTCATATCGGCTGCCCTTAATATCCTTATCAATAAAATCTCCCTGAATGGGAATAAAGAGGGTTTCTGAAATAGCCAGCAAAAACTCCAATTGCTCGCCAAACTCCTGGGCATCTCGATATTTGGCCCAGTCCTTTTTGGCCAAAATGAGCAACAGCTCAGGGGTCACCAAATAGTCCTTTTTGTCTAGGGCCGTAAAACGCCAAAAATAATCTCCCGCTTCTTTAATCGTATAAGTCGACTTAAAGCGGAACTTATCGCCCTTCTGTTTGGGCTGTATTTTCATAATTTCTTCACTTTCAGAAGAAAAACTCCCCTGAAAAGGGGTCGTCTGGTCTTGCATCAAAAAGGTAATATGATCGCCTCGATCCAAAAAAATAGCCTCTTCTACATATTCACAGCCCTTTTTAACGCCCACCTCAGTCCAAAAATCTCCTTTGCCATTACTCAACACTTGTATGTTCTCCCGTATGGCTTTTACCCGATCACTTTCGGTATGCTTAATATAACTCTGCCCCCACAAACCTATGGGCATAATAATACTGAGTACTAAACTGTAGTAATATGATTTCATCTCTTTTATATTATAGTGCAAAAAAACAAAAGTAAGCAAAAGCTAGCAGCCGCTACTGCTCTAGTAGTCATACCCAACTGCTATACCAATTAAGGGACTCGCCCCCAATTTTGGATGATACTGCAACCCTAAGTAGGCATGAAAAAAAACCGCCTGCGGAATTTGATAACGATAACCCAAAGAAGGTAAAGCCACTGGCACAAGATTTCCCCCATCAGCTAAGGAGTAACCCAGATTTAAGTTGGCTCCCAAACCCGCCTCTATAAAATGCCCCTGCCGGCCATAAGCATATAATAGGCGCAAGGGAACAGACATCGCTACCATTTTTCCATAGTTGTTCTGCATAAACCCCAACCCCACCCCCGTTTGTAAGTTGAGTTGCTGTAAAGGTCGCTGCCAAAGGCTATATTGAGTGTTAAAGTACATAAAGCTGCTCTGAGAAGGCCCTACATTAAAGGTACTCACCAACTCTACACTAAACACCCGCCGCGGATGGTAATTCAGCCGCGAATGTTCGGGCGGCTCATACTGTGCCTGAAGCGAACAAGCCCAAAAAATTAAGAGTAAACTGTATAAAATTCGCATCTCCTGAGTATTTTAAATTCCTTGCAGCCATCTTCTTAGCCGCTCTATTAAAAAATAGCACTTTCTTTGTAGATCTCTAGCAAAGCCCAAGGACTTCATTCTGCCAAAACAAAACTTTATAAGAACATGCGCACTATTTTCATCCTCTTTAGCTTCTTTCTTGGCCTAAATGGCCTCTATGCCCAAAATGATAGTTGGGCCATTTCTATGAGTCCGAGCAGATCCCTGCAAGCCTACGAAAAGAGCAGCGAATTCCCTACCGACTTTGTCAAAAAGCATTGGAACCAAGGAAAATTTATGACCAATATCGCCTTCGATGGCGAGGCTTGGTGGGTCGTTATGACGCAGAAAAATTATAAACAACAAACTTTCTACCGAAGTACCGACTTCCCCAATGACTGGATCGACCGCAAATGGAGCGAAGGCTTCGATATTACCGATATCGAGTTTGCCGATGAACAATGGATCGTGGTCATGAGCCGTGGCGCTGGCTTTGAACAAGAAGGCTGGGCAAAAAAAAATAGCTTCGACGAAATTAAAACCTATATCGAACAACAATGGAAGGCCGGTAAGTATATCATCGATCTAGCCTATGGCCAAGGCCAATGGGTAGGCGTCCTCTCTAAAGGTGCCCAGTTCCGCCAACAAACTTTCCGCTGGTCAGCCAATTACCCCGCCGAATGGATCCAAGAAAATTATGGCAAGGGCTTCAATATTACTGGCATCACCTATGGCGATGGCCAATGGCTGGTCGTGATGTCTAAACTCAAAAAGGCCCAAAATGAAGTTAGTATGGCCCAAACCGCCTTTCCCGCTAACTATATCAAAACGAACTGGGATAAAAATTACCGCATTAGCCAACTGCACTTCAATTATGAACCCCAAAATCGTAAGGATTATTTCCAAGACCATTATACTGCCGGAAATAAAGCCCTCAATGCAAAAAATTACGATCTAGCTATCCGCCACTATACCGAGGCCCTCAAGCTCCAGCCCAATAACGCGAATTGCTATAATAACCGCGCCTGGGCCAAATATCTCCTCGGCCAATGCGAAACCGCCCTCAATGATGTCAATTCAGCCATCCAACTAGAAGCCGATGAACATAGCTACCATAGCCGTGCCGCTATCTACCTCTGCCTCGGCCGATGCAATAAAGCCCTAAACGATTTTAATACGGCCGAACGTATGGCCCAAACTAAGGACGCTTTCTATTATGGTGACCGCGCTATGGCCCAAGAATGCCTAGGCAATTTTGAAGCCGCCGCCAAGGATTACCAAAAAGCACTAAGCATTAACCCCCAAGAAGCCATCTACAAAAAAGGCCTGGCCCAAGCTAAAGCCCAAATGAAGGAAACTTCGCCCCCCTCGGTTAGCTGGGATTACCCCTATAAAGCCTATACCGCTAGTACAGACCCCGTCTATGAGGTAAAGGCTTGTATCAACTCAGAACTGGAAATCACTTCGGTCAAACTCTTGCTCAACGGAAAAAGCTTTAGCGCTAGAGGATTTGGCCTAGAAGATGACTGCGATCGTAGCCTCTCCGAAACGGTCCGCCTCCAAGAAGGACGTAACGAACTCGTTATTCAGGTCCAAACCAATAAACACGAAATGCGCTCCGAAAAACGCATTATCGAATATAAGGCCTCTAGTAGCGGAAATTATCACGCCCTCATTATCGCCGTAGAAAATTATGACGATTTTGCCATCTCTGATCTCGAAAAACCCATCGATGACGCTACCGAACTCCAAAAGGTCCTTACTCAAACCTATACGTTTGAACCCAGCGATGTGCATTTTCTCAAAAACCCCACAAAGGAGGAAATTCTCAATAAATTGGTCTACCTACAAGATCACTTAACCGATGACGACAACCTTTTGGTCTACTATTCTGGCCACGGTATCGTGAAAAATGAGGTGGGCTACTGGCTCCCCAAAGATTCTAAAAAGAATAGCCGCAGCAATTGGCTCTCTAATGCCGAACTCCGCGATTATATGAATGCCATGAAGGCCAAACACACCCTAGTCGTCGCCGATGCCTGCTTTAGTGGATCCATTTTTACCGGCGGCTTCCGCAATATGGAGGAGTTCGCCTGCGAGGAAATGGCCAAGCTCAAAAGCCGCCGCGCCATCACTAGCGGAGCCAATACGGTAGTGCCCGATAACAGCATTTTCTTCAAGTATTTTATCAAAATGCTGGGCCAAAATGACGCTAGCTGCTTCACCGCAGAAAATCTCTACTCTAAAATTAAACCCGCCGTTATTTACAATAGCCCCAATAATCACGTCCCGCAGTTTGGCGTACTCCCCCAAACTGGCGATGAAGGCGGAAATTTTGTCTTCAGAAAACGCTAGTTACTGCTGTTTTTTTGGGGCTGCCCCTCGCCTATCGGCTCGGGTCGGGCTATGTCGCAGCTCGCTGCTCGCTCGGCCCTGCGCCGCCTTCGGCGGCTGGGTCTGGCCCTCCGGGCCACTGCTGTCTATCCCTCAGCCGTTCGGCCTTCGGCCGCTAGAGGGGCCCTATTTTCCACTTCTAACCAAATCCTATGTATAAGTTATTCTTTGCCTGCCTCAGTTTTTTGGCCCTGTCCTGCAGCCTTTTGGCCCAACCCTATACCACGGGCATCCCCCTAGAACCCGATCCCGATTATGACGATATTCCCGTCAAAGCCGAACAAACAAAATCACTCTACCGCTCGGTAGGCTCTAGCGCTTCTTTGGCCAAATGGGCCCCCACTCCCGGTAGCCAAGGAAATTATGGAACCTGCGCAGCCTGGGCCACGGCCTATACCGCCCGCTCTATCCTAGAAGCAAAGGCCAATGGCTGGACCGATACCAAAACTATCGACGATAATATCTTTTCTTATGGCTTTCTCTATCGCCTAAGCTCTTCTAGCAAAAATTGCTGGGGCGCTTACCTTTCTCGCTGTGCCGATAATATGAAGGTTTATGGCGTACCCAAATATAAGGACTTTAAGGCCCATTGCTATAATGGCAATAAATTGCCCCAACAAGCCTATGATGCCGCCAAAAATTTTAAGATTAAGGATTATGTCCGCCTTTGGGACAAAAATGACGGCACCACAGACAAACAAAAGGTGGCTAAGGCCAAAAAAAGCCTGTCCGAAGGCTACCCTATTGCCGTTTCTATGATTTGCCCCAATTCTTTTATGTATGCCAAATCAGATCTATGGAAACCCACCGAATCTGCTGAAGAGTCGCCAAGCAACCCGCATGGCCGCCATGCCGTTTGCCTCATTGGCTATGATGATGATAAATATGGGGGAGCCTTTTTGGTCCAAAATTCTTGGGGTACTTCCTGGGGCGGCAATGGCCGAATTTGGGTAAAGTATAAAGATTTTCCCGCCTTCTTTTATCAGGCTATCGAAATTGTAGGCGAGCCTGCCAAAGCTCCCGCAAAAAGAGAGCTAGCCGGCAGCCTCCGCCTAGAAGGCTATGAGGGCCAAGCGATGCAGGCTCGCATCCAAGCCGATAAAAGTAGCTTTCGCCTAAAGTCTTCTTATCGCTCAGGGACCCGCTTCAGAATGTATATTGGCAACCAAGCCCCAGCCTATGTCTATGCCATTGGCGATGATTTGCGGCATAAGCCTTTTGTGGTTTTCCCCCATAAGCCCAATGTAAGTCCCTTACTCAATTACCAAAAGAATGAGGTCCCCTTGCCCAATGAAGAAAAACATCTTCGCCTAAATGGGCAGGTAGGTACTGATTTTTTGTGCATCATTTATTCGCAAGAACCTCTGGATATTGATCAAGTTTGCCGACAGCTCAAGCAGCAAAGCAGCAAACTGAGTTTCAAGAGCCGCCTCAAGGCGGTCCTTGGTCCAAAACTAGCCGATGATTCGGCCCTAAAGTATAGTTTGGGCAGCAATGGCCAAATGAAATTTAGCGGCAAAGGCAGTTGCGCCGCCCTACTGGTCGAAATTCCACATATTGATTAAATGAGAGCCCCGCCGCAAAATTGCGGCAGGGCTTTTTTCTGCGCCCTACAGGCCCAAAGGGCCGCAGGCTGAGGGATGGATAGTGGTGGCCGAAGGCCAGACCCAGCTTTTGAGCGCAGCGAAAAAGCGCAGGGCCGAGCAGACCTGCGAGCCACGACACAGCCCGACCCGACCGATCATTCATGAGGGTTTCAACCCTCATTTTGTATCGCTTCGCAAAGCGATGCCGCTTTGCGCTGGGTTTTAACCTAGCGGAAGGGGCAGCCCCAAAAAAATAATCCTCAAAACACCAAAATTTAAAAACTAAACATCTAGATAAATAGCCCCTAACCCATTGAGCAAATGGGTATTTACCTCAAAATCGTTGTCTTATGAAAAAGCCAATCTTATTATTTGCAGCCAGTTTGTTTTCGCTGGCCAGCTGGGCGCAGCTTCCCCGCTTAGAAGCGCCTGATTTTATTGAATATGAAAGCCAGCAAGAGGCTGATTTTTTGCTGCCCATAGCAGAGGAAAACAGTGATTTTAGCTATGCTGGTTTGCAGGCTGCCCGCAACCTCAAGGAGGTCAATATGGAGGGCAGCACCGATGCTTACCCTTGGTTATCTCGGGATGGTTTGCGTTTATTTTGGACCCAAACTTTTGAGGGGCAGGATAAAATTGTGCAAGCCGAGCGGCCCAATTTAGAAACGCCTTTTGGTCCAGCCAAAGTCATGGGTCTAAATATGGAAGGGCTAGATAATATGTCTATTTGGCTATCTGAAGATGAGTTGACTGCGGTGCATACAGTAAGAGAAGAAGGTAAAATTGACCTTTATTTCTCTCAGCGGAAAAATAAAAAAGAAGAATTTTCGACGGCTGCGGCTATCCTTAGCTTGGAAGGTGTTGCCGATCTAGAATTTATTTCGGCTCCTAGCTTAACTCAAGATTTAGGAGAACTTTATGTTTATCACTCTGGAAGCAACGGCCAACAAATTTTGCGCTTCAAGTTGGGGGCTTTTCCGGGGCTCTACCAATTTGAGGATGTGCTGATAGAAGGGGCTGATATAGAGCCCGGGCATCTATCGCATGATGGATTGCGTTTTGTTTGCAATAATGCGCAGCGCGAATTGCTCATTTTTGAGCGCAGCAGTTTATCGGAAGAATGGGTAGCGCAAGAATCTATTCCCTTGCCCAGCGATTTTAGTCAAGTTGCCTTTTCGGAGCAAGAAATGGTTATGGTCTATTCTCATGACCGCTTTTGGGAGTCTAACCAATTGCATTTGGCCAAAAGTCTATTTGCCTCTAAAAGCGAGCGCCTAGCGGCAGAAAGTCCCGAAAAGCTGCAGCTAAAACTCTATCCGCATCCTGTACAGCAGCGTTTTACGGTAGCGCCACTTTTGCCCAAGGGGGCCAGTTTGGAGCGGGCCGAGCTCTATGGTTTGGCTGGACAAAAGCTCAAGGAGTTTCCTTTAGAGGGGCAAAAAGCCCAATATGAATTTGACTTAGGCAATTTGCCTTCTGGCAGTTATATCTTGCGTTTATCGGGCCAAGGCTTTTTGCCTGTTTCGCAGTTGGTGGTCAAGCAATAACATAAAAAAAGAGACGGGCTGAGGCTCGTCTCTTTTTATAATAGGGAAACTGTTGAAGAGGATGCGACCAGATCTCGGGCGAGATGCTGCCTCTATACAGTAAAAGATAGGATCAATAGGAGGAAGTACTGGGGTCGCTAATTTTGGTTTTAATACTTTGCACCAAGGCCGAGGAGACGTTTCTCCGGCCCACTTTTTTGCGTAAAAATTCTCTAAAGGATTTCTCCTGTTCCAATTTGGCGAGTTGTTCGGGAGATTCCATAATGGCATCTAAAAAATTGCGGCTTTCTTCTGGAGCGAGCGCCCCATCTAGGTACATGACCAGACGGCGGTTGAACTCCTTCTCAGTTAGTCCATTCATAACTGTACTGTTTTAGTAAATTGAGAATAGTTTGCATCTATTTCAAATAGCGCCCCTTCTTTTAAGAGGCGCCTGATAATTTGAAGTTTCTTGCTAACGGCTTAAAGCGCCTAAATAGTTCGTTTTCGGTCTGTTAAAAGCGAATTATTTATTTTTTTGGCCTCTATAATCCTTATATCCTAACTTTTCGGCATAGCTACGCAGCTGCTCTTTGAGCATATTACGAGCGCGGTGCAGACGCGAGCGCACCGTACCGATAGGGACATCAATAATTTTGGCAATTTCCTCATAGGTAAAGCCTTCAATATCGCAGAGCAAAATGACGGTGCGAAAATCTACAGCTAGAGAATTAATTGCGGTGGTTACCTCATCGCCAATCATGCCTTGAAAGATTTCTTGGCGGAGGTCCATGAAATCTACATAACTTGCATCTTCGGTATCATGATAGCTCACAATGTCCTCATAATCCACCTTTTGCGGACGTTTACTCTTTTTGCGATACTGATTAATGAAGGCATTTTTCAGAATCTTAAAGAGCCAAGCTTTGGCATTGGTTCCGGGCTGGTATCGATGTATAAACCGATAGGCCTTGAGATAAGTTTCTTGTACCAGGTCATTTGCATCATCTTCATTGTAAGTCAGATGATAGGCAAAGTTGTACAAGGCATTAATTTGAGGCATAAGTTCCTCATTAAAGACCTGCAGTTCTTCTGCAGTGACTTCTCGTTCTTCTTTTTGAGGTTCCTGTTCTTGGTTTTCCTCATCGGGTAGAGAGTGCTCTTCCATGGTATTGAGATACTGGAGTTGTTGGAATATTCTGCTGTTTTTTTTTGGGGCTGCCCCGGCCTTTGGCCGGGTCGGGCTGTGTCGTGGCTCGCAGGTCTGCTCGGCCCTGCAGTTTTTTTCGCTTCGCTTCAAAAAACTTGGGTCTGGCCCTTCGGGCCACCACTATCCATCCCTCAGCCAGATTTAATCGCGCTGCTTTGGCCATAGTTTGTTATGAATTTTGTGCTAGTCCAGCTATTTTTTGAGGGCATAGCCTTCGCTATGGTCGAGAAAAATAGGGCCGACTAGCGCTAAATTGCTGCAAACTATAAAAGTGAGTGCGGTTAAATTTGGCTATTGCCTGCGGGCCTTCGGCCCTGTCTCCGCTAAAAAGGCCAGCCTTCAACTTTTGAGGGGTTGAAGGCCAACAAATTTAGTATCTTTTTGGGAAGAATCCAGTAAATGGTCCAAAAAGGAGAATTTGCAGTTTAGCGTCTGCCAGCTTGGCGGTACAAACGCTGCAAAATATCGGCAAATTTAGCGTCAGTTTTGAGGCGGCTGTGGTCGGCTTCGGGCATGTAATAGCTCAATTTTTTTAGAAAGATCCCTTTAAAGGCCTCGTAATTTTCATGATTGCGAGTAGGGAGATATTGAGCAGAACGGTTGGCTACATCCACCAATTCTGCAGTAGCCTGATAATCCTTGCGAAGAAGGTCTAGCAAATCGCTAATGGGGTTGGCAGCTACAGTTGTGCTGGCAGCGGGAGCAGCAGCTGCTCTATGTTGAGCGCTAGCTTCTTGGCCAATAAATAAAAAGGCGAGAAGAGCAAAACTAAGTATCCACTTATACATGATGATGATTATTTTTCTGTGAAATTAACTTGAGACTTACGAATATACAAAGAACTCATTTAAAAACAACGGTCCTTGCTGAGGAATGCTAATTTTGCGCTCTTCTGCCTTATTTTTTTCTGCCATAGCGCTTTAAAAATGCCTTGAAAAACAGCTAACTATTCATTGGTTGCTTTAAGGGCTATTCATTTTGCGGCAAGCAGGCGGCGCAGCCGCCGCAAAGGAGCGAAGCGACTTGGCCTACCGATGTGCAGCAGTGCGGCGCAGCCGCAGACCGAGGCCGTCAGGCCGAAGGGCCGAGCGAACAGCGAGCTGCGAAACGTAGGGCCGCAGCGCAGCTGCGGAGGCCCCTATAAAAAACTGTAATAAAATCGCCATACTTATATATAGAAGTTGTAAATTGCTTTTTTATGACCTAAAAAAATCAAGATTCATGGCGACTCGTCAAGAGAAAGATTCTATCGGATATGTAGAAGTGCCCGCCGACAAATATTGGGCCGCACAAACGCAACGTTCTAAGGAAAACTTCCAGATTGGAGGGCAGCGCATGCCTTTGGAGATTACGCATGCTTTTGCCATTTTGAAAAAAGCGGCAGCTTTGACCAACAATAAATTGGGGGTTTTGGCTGATGATAAGGCTGAAATCATTGCTAAAGTTTGCGATGAGGTGCTTACGGGCGCTTTAGATGATCAGTTTCCTTTGGTGGTTTGGCAGACGGGTTCTGGTACGCAATCGAATATGAACATGAACGAAGTGGTGGCCAATCGTGCGCATGTACTTTTGGGCGGTAGTTTGGAGGATAAGGTGAAAAAAATCCACCCCAACGATGACGTCAATAAATCGCAGTCTTCCAATGATACTTTTCCAACGGCCATGCATATTGCGGCCTATAAAATGTTGGTAGAGAACACGATTCCGGGTTTGGAGCAATTGCGCAATCGTTTGGATGAGAAAGCCAAAGCCTATGCGGAGGTAGTAAAAATTGGCCGCACGCACTTTATGGATGCTACTCCGGTGACAGTGGGCCAAGAGCTTTCTGGTTTTGTAGCACAATTGGATCATGGCATTCGCGCCATTAAGAATAGTCTTCCTCATTTGGCCGAATTAGCCTTGGGAGGAACCGCAGTAGGGACTGGATTGAATACCCCTGCGGGTTATGCCGAAGAGGTAGCCGCTCAGATTGCGGACCTAACGGGCTTGCCTTTTGTGACTGCCCCCAATAAATTTGAAGCTTTGGCTGCACATGATGCCATTGTAGAATCTCATGGAGCGTTGAAAACTGTGGCCGTTTCTTTGATGAAAATTGGCAATGACATTCGGATGTTGGCTTCTGGTCCACGTTGTGGAATTGGAGAATACACCATTCCCGCCAATGAGCCCGGTTCTTCGATCATGCCTGGCAAGGTAAATCCCACACAGGCCGAGGCCCTTACTATGGCCATGGCACAGGTTGTTGGAAATGATGTAGCTATTAATGTAGGTGGCATGACGGGGCAATTTCAGCTCAACGTCTTCAAGCCCATGATGATTTTCAACTTCTTGATGTCGGCTCGTTTGATTGGGGATGCTTGTCGCTCTTTTGAGAGCAACTGCATTGCTGGATTGGAGCCTCAATTGAACAACATTGCCAAAAACTTGGAGAACTCCTTGATGTTGGTGACGGCCCTCAACACGCATATTGGTTATGACAAAGCCTCTGAAATTGCGAAAAAGGCCTATAAAGAAAACAGCACCCTCAAAGAAGCTGGTTTGGCCCTAGGGTATTTGACCGCAGAAGAGTTTGATGCTTGGGTTCGCCCCGAAAACATGATTGGCAGTCTTTAGAGAATTGCCCTCTTCCTAGCAGAAAAAGCAGCTTGCGCGATGCGCAAGCTGCTTTTTTTGGGCCAAAAAAAAGCGCCAAGCCCGAAGGCAGAGCGCTCTAGATGGCTTTTCAATTGTCAGGATAAAAAAGCCTAATTCTTATTTTGTACGGCCCAAAGTATCGCCATAGCGATTATGGATCAGGGCTTTTAACTCTTTGCGGGCAAAGAAAATGCGGCTCTTAACGGTACCCAAAGGCAACTGCAACTGATCGGCAATTTCTTGGTACTTATAGCCATAGTAATGCATCATAAAGGGGATGCGGATACTATCATCTAGAGAGGCAATCATTTTTTGGAGCTCCTGCATCAGGATACCCGATTCGGCCCCATTAGAAACCGTTTGCCCTCCAGTATTGAGATAATACTGATTATCGGTAGCATCGAAGATGGTATTGGCCTTCATCTTCTTGCGATAATTGTTGATGAAAATATTGCGCATGATAGTAAACAACCAAGCCTTGAGGTTGGTCCCCGGGCGGAACTTATCTTTATTGGTGAGCGCTCTAAAGGCCGTTTCTTGATAAAGATCTTTAGAGTCTTCTGAGCTTTTAGTCAGTTTGTAGGCAAAGGCCTGAAGGATGCCCGCCATTTCATGGATTTGAACGCTAAATTCAGAGCTAGACATAAGGCATGCATTTTTTGTGATTCTTAAAAACTGTTGAACTTTCAACACTTCAAATATAAGGCAATCTTAAACAAAAAACAAAACTTTGTTCTAATTAAATGTAGCTACATCAATTAATTTAGCTTACTCTTAAGAGCCATGTAAAACATAATACACTGATTTACAATCAATTAAAACAAAGAGCCTTAAAATTGTCTTAATGTAAGTTTTCAAAAAAAATTGAAAGTTGTATAGTCTTTAGGGCCGTTTTTCTGTTTGTTTAGCCCCTATTAGGGCAAATAAAAAGCGGAATAACTGGCAAAAACCAGCAGTTATCCCGCTAATAAACAATGACTTAAGCTAATAGACAAAATCTATTAGCCATTTATTAAACAGCTACTAATTGCCTGCTCCAATTTGTTTAATGGGCCCGAAAGAGAGAAATAGGCATTGGCGCCAGCTGCTGCACAAAGCGCAATTAGGCTAGGACTCTCATGCTGATCGACCACAAAAATAGGCGCATCTGGATAAGCATCTCTTAAGGTTTTGAGGCATTCTACTCCTTTCTGGTAGGCGTCATCGGTATTGATAATAAAAATATTGGTTTGGCTCAGCTGTTCTTTTTGCTCATTGAGCCAACAGGAGGCACAAGCCGGCAAGGCTAGATAAGCTAGCGCAAGACGGCTCTGCTCGGCCAGGAGCTCGGCCAAGGTTTCAGATACCAACTTATTTTGTCCTAAAATCAATAATTGCATGCCAGCCATTTCAAATGGGTTCATTAAACATTCAATTATATAAAGTCGGCTGCTTTTCTACATCAAAGAAGTTCTTAATCCTATAATTTAGGCGTTTTACCTAATCTACAGGCATTTATGGACCAATTTTTGATTATCTAAAAAAGAACATTTACTTAGCCCTCATTTCTAAAAAATATATGCTACTAGTTATTACCCTTTATATTCTCATTTTCTCACAACTCCTCCGCTCTATTTGGGAAGAAGGCAGCCTGGTCTACAAAGACCCCAAGTTTTGGCTACAGCTCTTCTCTATTTTTATAGTGGCCTACGTCTATATTGGGATCTAGTAAAAAAGCCGCTGAAGGAGTATTCCTTCAGCGGCTTTTCTGTTGAATCTAGCTTTTTTTCAAGCTCAGGTCCAAACTCTGAAAAGAGTGGGTTAATGCCCCTACCGAAATAAAATCGACGCCCGTTTCGGCATAAGCCCTAAGGTTTTCTAAGGTGATGCCTCCCGAGGCCTCGGTCTCAAATTCTCCTTTAATTTTGGCCAAGGCGGTTTTGATTTCTGCCGGACTAAAATTGTCCAACATGATCCGATCCACCTGCCCCATTTCCAAAACGGCTTCTAGCTCGGCCATATCCCGCACCTCTACCGTAATGGCCAAATCCTTGTTTTCGGCCACCAAATAAAATAACACTTGCTGAATGGCCGTCTGCACATCCCCACAAAAATCAATATGATTATCCTTAATCATAATTCGGTCATATAAACCCGTTCTGTAGTTGTTGCCTCCGCCAATGCGCACCGCCCATTTTTCTAAAAAACGTAGCGTAGGCGTTGTTTTTCGCGTATCTAATAACTGCACCTTCAAACCCACTACTTCTTCTACATAACGAGCCGTCAAACTGGCAATTCCACTCATCCGCTGCATGCAGTTCAAAATTAGGCGCTCTACCTTCAAAATGCTTTGGCTAGGCCCCGACAAACGAAAGGCAATATCGCCTACCGCCACCTTGGCCCCATCTTCCAAAAATACCTCTATGCTCAATTCAGGCGTAAGCTGGGCCAAAATAGCCTTGGCCAACTCTACTCCAGCCAAAACTCCCGCATCTTTAACCAATAAATTGGCCGTCCCTTGGGCCTCCTTATCTATGCAGGCCAAAGAAGTATGATCCCCATCTCCTAGGTCTTCTTTGATCGCTCTATTGATAAAATCTTCTAATTCAACAGCATCAATTCCCTCAATTCTCATGTTTATACATTTATTTTATTGATAATCAAATTTTTAATTATTCTATTCTAGCTAAAACGAATAATAACTGTGATAGCCGTCACCTTGCCAAGCTGCCAAAAATACCTATATTTGTCATAGACAAACAAAGCGCTTGAACTCTTTTTTTTATCCATCATCCTGACGAGCTCAAGCCCAATACATCATCATCTGTGCCCTCTCATCAAGGACACTACAAATTGCAAATAATTATGGCTAAAAGAGGAAAAATCGCTGCCATTTTGCTCAACAAATGTCCCCGCTGCCATGAAGGCGATATGTTCAAAACTGGCATTACTGGCGGAATTTATAATATGCACGAAACCTGCCCCTACTGCGACCAACGCTTCGAAACAGAACCCGGTTTTTTCTGGGGCGCTATGTATATTGGCTATGGCCTCAGCGGTGGCTACATGCTCAGCTCTGTAACCCTACTTATGTTTGTTGCCGGACTTAGCGTGAATATGGCCTTTATGGTCGCTATTCTAGGCGCTATCGTGATCCTGCCTATCAATGCTCGCCTGGCCCGCTCTATCTGGATCCATATTTATGTGGGCTACGACAAAGAATTGGTCGATGAGATCGAAGAACAAAAACAACATGCCGTAGATGCCTAATTAAGGCCCCTACTCAAGATACTCTTGCGCACTTCCCTTTTTAGTTTCGGCTATGGGGGAAGTTTTTTATTTTATGGCCCTAATACTAGATAATATGATGAAGTATTTTTCTTTTTGGGCCTCCGCTGCGGCCTTTGGCCTTGCGGCGCTACGTTTCGGGGCTCGCAAGTCTGCTCGGCCCTTCGCCGCCAAGGCGGCTCGGTCTGGCCCTATGGGCCACCCCTCCACATCGCTAGGCCGCTCCACAAAAGGGCTCCGCTTTTGGCTGCTCGGCTTCGGCCTGCTTTTTTTATGCGCCCATAGCTCGGCCCAATTATCGCCCAAAGATAGCCTAGAACAAAAATATTGGCGCTACCGCTTTCGCTTTCTCAAAGAGTATATACGCCTGGGCCAAGGCCCCGGCCAATCTATCCCAATGGGGGCCAAAATGCCTACAGCCAATTGCCAAACCAACTGGCATATGCTCCGAGACAAATGTAGCACCCAAAAGGGCCAAGGACTAGTAGAATGGGGCGATGCCACCATCCACCTAGGCCTATATATGGCCACCCTCGCCCTAGAAGCCAAATTGCTCGAACAAAAAGGCCAAGACCGCTCAGCCTGCCTCAAAGAACTTTGGCTGGCCCTAGAAGCCTACGACCGCCTAGACAAACAAGCCGAAACCTTTTTGGGCCTCCCTCCTAGCCTCAATGGCTTTTTCATCCGAGATGATGTCCCCCCCGATTTTTATCTAGAATTTGATAGCGCCAATTGCTGCCGCGCCTCGGCTGCCTGCCAAAGCCCTAGCGCCAAAGATGGCTACTTCATTAGCCAAGACCAAGTCTTTTACCTCTATGTCGGTTGGCTGCTTACGGCCCAATTGCTAGAAGGCCAAAAGTACCAAGATAGCCTGCCTAGCTTTGATGAAAAAGTAGCGGGCCAAGTGCATCGGCTCTCTAGCTACTTTTTGCAAGAAAACTGGACCCTCAAAGCCCCAAATGGCGAAAAAATCCCCAACCAATGGGGAGGCGATCTGCGCATGCTCAATTATGCCCTAGCCGAAGGCGGCAACCGCCTAGCTGGCCCCTATACCGGCCAAAATTACCAAGGCGAAGGCAGCCAAGGCTGGGGCCTAGCCGCCTTTACCTTTTTGGGCTGGCGGCTGCCCATGCCCAAACACAATAGAGGCATGATTGTACAATCCGCCATCTTGGTCAATGCTTGGTCGGCCAAAAAGATGGCCCGCTACTGCCAACGCCACGACTTTATTGCCTGGGCCTTTGTAGACGCCATTGTCAACCGCAGAAAATTACATCGGTCCATAAAAATGAAAGAGATAGAACAGCTCTTGCAAAGCGCTCCCTGGGATGGCCCCTGCTTTGGCACCCCAGGCTGCCAAGAAGTGCCCGGCTGGATGGGCTTTGACCGCTGGGTACATCCCGAACTAAAAAATGGCAACCCCTGGGGCCGACATTTTGAATACAATGGTCTGGATTATATGCTGATGTATAATCTTTACCAATATTACCAAAGTCTAGATTAGGCGGCGAAGCCGCCGCAAAGGCGCGCAGCGCCTCGGCTGAGGGGCTGGAGCAGGGCCGCCGAAGGCGGCAGACCCAAGGCTTTTGAAGCAAAGCGAAAAAGCCTGCAGGGCCGAGCAGACCTGCGAGCTGCGCAATGGCCCGACCCGCCCGCAGGGCGGGGCAGCCCCAAAAACAAAAAACAGAAGAAAAAGCCTTAGTGAGATTAGCTAAAAATGCCTATCTTAGGAAAGCTAAAATGGATTAACTATGAATTTGACCGACGATAAAGACGACTTTGACTGGAACGAAGACGATTTTGATGAAGAGGATGACTTTTCTTGGGAGGAAGATGATTTTGAGGAAGAGGAAGAAGAGTTTTCTTGGGAAGAAGATGATTTTGCCCAAACAGAAGAGGAAGATTTTGATTGGAGCTTTGTAGAAGAAGAGGAAAAAGAGGGGGAAGAAACAGCGCCTTTGGCCGAGCAAGATGCTCAGGGCGACGACCTCCTTTCTAGTCTTTTTGGGGGACAAAAAGAAGCCGAAGAAGAGGCAGAACCCGCCCAAGAAGTGGGTTATTTGCCCATGCTTCAGGACAATAAAAAGGCCCGTTTAGATATTACCAAAAACTCGAAAGAGGACCATAGAACGCCTATGCGCTTTACCAAAAAAGAGGTAGAAGCGCAGTTAAAGAAGGACCTCAAATACTTTAAGGACCGCTGTAAATCTAAATTGGTCATTAAGCCCTTTTTTGTGATGGAAGCCTATCCCTACAAGAAAAAGAGTAGTGATTCGGACATTATGGACAGCAAAAATGTGGATGAAGACTACATTTTGGTCATTGGCCGCTTGCCCAAGCTTAGAGGAACCGAGGAATTTAAGGGCAAAGCTTATGTGAAGGGCCGGCTCACCTATTTGCCAGAGGGCCAATATGACCAAGGCTACCTAAAGCGGCATATGGGCCTATTGATTGATAAAAAATACAAGCGAATCAAGAAAAGTACGATTCGCAAACTGCTGGACCCCATCAAGAACCAGATGCGGAATGGCTGGCCCTTTGAGATTTATAAGGAACTTCCTCAGAAAGAGGAATTGAGCTAGATCTGGGGACAAAAAAAGCCGAGGCGAATGCCTCGGCTTTTTTTGTTTAGGGCCAAGAATTAGTTCTTGCGCCAGCTACAAACAGGGCCATCTTCTGCGGTATATTGGAAAGACTTGCCATCGGCGGCAAAGAGGATAAAATAGCTAGGGTTATCGGCTCTTTCGAAGCGTTGGTTGCCTCTATGGATATAGGTATAGCTGCGGTTATTGACCAACTGCGTCAATTCGATATTATTGAGCGTATCTCGGTTGAAGTTCAATTGGAAGCTAAAATTACCACAATCGGCCGTCCAATTTCCATTGATAAACTCTGGCTGCATAAAATCGATATCAAAATTGGAGAGCGGACCAACTTGCTTATAGATTTCGGCCGTCATTTCGGGAGTTCTGCCCTTCACCACCGAGCTCTTAATCTCTTTACTAATTGGGCTATGTGGGCGAATTTCATAGATCGTTCCGCCTGATTTAGTTTTATAATTTGTCTTTTCGCCTACGGTCCAGCTTCCTCGGTTGGCAAAAAGGCCCTTCGTATTATGGATACGGACCACCGCTAGGCCCTCTTCCTCCATATTGAGCAAATCGCCAGCGGGCACCTCATAATACAAACTCTCATTGGTTACATTTTCTAATTTGCTTCGGATGAGGTACTGGTCCTTTTTCTTCTTTTTCTCTAGCATTTTATACTGATAGCTATACTGAATGCCATCTTTTTGGATAGAGCGCTCATCTGATTGCTGAGCCTGCAAGCTGCCCATAAAAAGTCCGAGAAAGGCGAGTAACAAATAGTTTTTCATAATTTAAAAGTTGCTTGTTAAGAAAATCAAAAGGGGCTTTGCAAAGGCTGGGCCAAAGAAAAAGGCGAGCCGAAATCGGCTCGCCTTTCTATAAGCAATTAGCGGGAGTTGCTTCTATTAGTCTAGAGTTGGACGTTCTGTCTTTTCCTCTTGGATTTGGATAGCGGGACGCTCTTCTTGTTGGTTGGCTACTTCTTTTTGCTTGGGAAGTAGGATTTTGGTCGTGGGTTGTTGTTTTTCGCTAGACTTGCGATAGAACATATACTGTTCTTTGGGTTGGCCATAGAGCTCGGGCTGTAGATATTTGCCGCTACGTTCTCCTTCTTTAAGAAGTTCTGCCTGGCGTTTTTCTGGATGAGCTTGTAGATAAGCATCATTGCGTTCTGCATAAACGGTCCAAGAAACTTTGGTTCCAGGCTTACCGGCCACTACAAAAGTATTATTCGTAATTTCCTCCAAAACATAAGGTTGCTGAGGCGTACCGATAGCCGTTAGTTGGTAGCTAAAGTTGGTGTTAATATCATCAAAGTAGCTAGGCAACTCGATAGTCGCATTTCCGTTAGCATCTAGTTGAGCGATACCTCTGTACATATTGAGGACCTCATTAGACTCGATAGAAAAATGCTTGAGCATTTTATTTTGGGGATCTTCGGGGTGGTCAATAACAAAGGTTTTAGTTCCTGAGGCCCCCATATCTCCATTTGAGTAGACGCCATAGAAGTTACCTGTACCTTCTACACCAATACCCCAACCTGCAGTGGGGGTAGAAGCACCAGCCACACCAATATGGTCAGCTACATCAGAGCCAGTATAAGAAAAGTCTCCTGCAGTAACAATACCTGTAATAGCATTAGACTGTTGTTGCCCAACGAAAACAGGACCTTGGCCCAAGTTGGTGGCAAAAACAGTTTCATCGGTATTTGTTGCGCCGTTAATATTAAACTCGGCATTACGGCCTTGGCTACCGGTATGGTTAATTAGCATACCGTGGCTAACGCCGCCTTGGGTAGCGGCAAAAGCAGCCCCCGCAATTGTACCTCCAGATGTTGGGCTAGCCGTATAGACATTGGCAAAAAAGCCATATACATCACCACCAGCAGTAGCGGGAGTTGTCGAGTTTCCATTATCGGCATCTACGATATAGCCAATACCATCCTGAACATCAAGGCTAATTGAGGCACCAGTCCCCCCAGCGGTGGTATGATCGCCCAAGAAACCCGTTTGGTCGGCACGGATAATATTGACAAAACCAATTCCATTGGTCACATCATTGTACATCCCGTTTCCTGTCGCATTTTGATAAACCATCATGCCATAGCCAGAACCAGAGTGATCGACCAACAAACCGGGGCGAGTATTACCCGCAGCTTGAATGAAGTATCCCCCAAAACCAGCTCCTGCATTATTGACTAAAAAACTGGCGATACCAGAAGGGCTAGCCGCATCCATATCTATTTCAATACCATGTCCTGCCCCTAGCTGCAAAAAGCGGGCGATAGAAGCATTGCTAGTGGTGAGCAAGTTTTGTGCATGTAGTGCGCGGTTTGTTCCAGCATTGCGCAAAAAGATAGCCGAGCTACCATTGGTCGTAATCGTGTGATTTACTTCAAGCGAGCTTCCTGCTGTTTCTGTTTGCAAGATATCTAATTTACCACTGGGTGCAGGCTCTCCAATACCCACATTTTGGGCCTGAAGCTGCAGGCCCATCATGGCTGCGCAAACTAGTGTTAGTGTAGTTTTAATTTTCATTTAGATACAAATTTGTTAAATGTTCTGAATATCATTTAGCGGCTAGTTACTTAAGGCCAAGCCTTAAACAAGCCTGTTGTTAGTTGAGCTCTATAAGGCAAAGAACAAACCAATTTCTTAGCTTACTAAGCTATAGAGCATAGTAAAATAAGGCCAAAAATATAATCCAGCAATTAAATTCGCTGATTTTTAACAGTTTACCCTAATCCACTTTTTCACATAAGTTCAGCTGTTAAAACGAATCAAATATTAAATCTGTTGCCTACCTCCTTATTCTAAGTTGTTACAAACTCCTTAAAAGAATAAAAGTTCGCTCCTTTTTATAAGGTACGAACTTTTATTCAACTTGGTTCTATCTCTAGGTTATTATCGGGCCAAGAGCTCTTTTGCATTGGCTTTGGCATAGGCAGAAGGCGGATTACCGCTCAGCATTTTGGCCAATTCCTCTACCCGTTCTTCTTCTTTTTCTAGTTCTTTTATGGCTGTCACAGTTCTATCTTTTATGACCTCTTTGTGCACAAAGTAGTGTTTACGGGCCTTGGCGGCTATTTGCGGCGAGTGCGTAATGCTCACTACCTGATGGGCTGCCGATAGCTGCTGCAAGATTTGCCCCATCTGCAAAGCCACCTCTCCAGAAACCCCCGTATCAATTTCATCAAAAATGAGGGTGGGCAAGGTAATCGCCCCCGCCATCATAGATTTTATACATAGGGCCAAACGCGAGAGCTCCCCCCCAGAGGCAATGCCCCGAATTTCTTCCAAGCGCCCCCCCTTATTAGCCGAAAACAAAAACCGCAGTTGGTCAATGCCCTTAGGGCCCAAATCCTTGGCCTCGGCAAGGTCTACCTTGAGACGAGCATATTTCATAGACAACTGCTGCAACAACTCTCTAAGCTGCCCCTCAAATGGACCAATAGCCTTTTCTCGCTTAGCCGATAAGGCCTTGCCCTGCTGCCAAAGCTGCTTTTCCTTCTTAATAATACTACTCTTGAGCTGCTCTATTTGGTCCTCCAAACCCTCAAAACCATCCAATTGCTGCTGCAATTCTTCCTGCAACTCCAAGAGCTCTTCCTCCGAAGCCAAATGATGCTTTTTCTGCAAGCGGAAAAGTAAATCCAAACGCTCATTGACCTCCTCCAAACGCTCATCATCATATTCCGTATCCTCCGCAATGCGATTCAACCCATTGCTCAATTCCTCCAACTCAAAACGCAGGCCCTCCAAACGCTCCGCCAATTCTGGCAAATCTTTCTGATAATCCGATACCGTATACAATTGATTGCTCATCACAGTCAATTGCTCACTCAAAGAAGGCTCCTCCTCCGTTAGGCCCATGACCAAGCCCGAAAGCACCCGCTTGATGTCCTCCGCATGGCTCAATTGCTTTTGCTCCTGCTCCAATTCTTCCTGCTCGCCCGCATAGAGCTCAGCCTCCAATAATTCCTTGAGCTGAAAGGCAATAAATTCCTGCTCCTTTAAGGCCGAACGCTGCTTGCGCTCCAAAGCCCGCAACTGGCTCTTCTCCCCCTCATATTGACCATACAATAATTCATATTTAGCCAAATCATCCAGATTGCCCGCCAAAGCATCCATAATATGCAACTGATAATCGGGCTCCTGTATATCTAAGGTGTCAAACTGCTGATGCACATCCAATAAACGGTCGGCAAGCGCCTTGAGCTGCTCCAATTTTACAGGACTATCATTGACAAAAGCCCGGGTTTTTCCCGATGGCCGAATCTCTCTGCGAATAATCGTCTGCTCCTGAAAATCTAAATCTAAGGCCTCAAATAAAGCCGAAAAACGACTGGCCGAAAGCAAAAACTCCGCCTCTACATAAGCCTTTTTATTCAAGTCATACAAGACCTTAGTATCGGCCCGCTTGCCCCGAATAAGGCCCAAAGCCCCCAATATAATAGACTTTCCCGCCCCAGTTTCTCCCGTAATAATGGTCAGGGCCTGATGAAAATCGAGCCGTACAAACTCGATAATCGCATAGTTTTCTATCTGTAAAGATTTTAGCATTATTGTCTGTCGCTTCTTGGGCTATGCCCGCTCTCAAAAAGGGTGTTTCACATTTATAACAAAGCTAAGGCTAAAGCTTGAATCTTAAAACAGATTGGCGCAAAAAAATGCAACTTTTTGTTTTTTATTTTCCTTTCTGCGACTTTCTGTTTGCTTTGGGGCTGCCCACTCGCTTCGCTCGGGTCGGGCTGTGTCAGGGCTCGCTGCTCGCTCGGCCCATCGCTTTTTCGCTTTGCTCAAAAGCTCGGTCTGGCCTTCGGCCCCCCTTATCCATCCCTCAGCCTGCGGCGCTAGGCGCCTGCAAAACCGCAAAATAAACCTACAACTTGCCCAATTGCTTGATCTTTTGCTCCCAGTCTTTTATCGTGGCCAATAACTGCCGCCCCTCTGCCCGCCCCTGCAAAAGCGATTTGTTGGCCTTATACATCTTTTTCATCTGACGCAATTCCTGCTGCATCTGCTTGATTAACTTCTTGCTTTTCATAATAATTAAGGTGACTACATTAAGTAATATACTAAATATAGGCAAGCTCAAAGAGATACGCAAGTTTCAACCCTCCTTTTTCGTATTTAAGTAAGTTTGAGCAAAGAAGGGCCATTTGGCCCAGCGCTGCGGAGCGGGTGCGGCGCAGCCGCAGACCGAGCTGCCGAAGGCAGCGAAGGGCCGAGCAGACCTGCGAGCCCCGCAGCATAGCGGCGGCCGAGCTAGGCGCAGCCTAGCCGGCCGCGGGCCCCAAAAAAAACAGAATTAGATGATATTCTCCGCAAACAGCTGTATATTTCCAAAAAGCAACAAATGAAAGCAACAGAAGAAATACAGGCCTTAATGGAGCTGCTAGAAGAAGAAAAGCAGGAAGAAATTAAGCAATATCGTTATTTGCTCGAGCAATTGCCCCTTAAAGAGCGCATAGAAAAGGGCGTTTGTTGGCATCCTGTTCGGCAAGAGCGGACGGGTTGGAGCTTGGGCGAGCACCCTTATGTGACCATCAGTCGGATGTATAATAAGGATCAGGCGCATAAGTTTCGGGCAGGGACCGTAGTGGGGATTTTCCCCAGTAGTAATTTTGAGCGCAAGAAGTCGATTTTTGAGTATGGAGTGGTGCAGTATATCAAGAAAGACGAGATGAAGATTGTCCTTTATGGCAAGGAATTGCCTTCTTGGGTGATGCATGAGCAAATTGGGGTACAGCTTGCTTTTGATGAGCGCTCTTATTTGGAAATGGGCAAGGCGCTTAAGTATGTGGCCGAGGCGCAAGACAATCGTTTGTCTGAATTGCGAGAGATTTTGTTGGGTAAAATGCCCGCTCGTTTTCAGGACCATCGTCGCCCTGGCGATTTGGGCCAACTGAATACTTCTCAGGCAGAAGCCGTACAGCAGATTTTGGCTGCCGAAGATGTGGCCGTAGTGCATGGCCCTCCTGGCACCGGAAAAACCACTACCCTAGTGGCCGCTATCAAAGAATTGGTCAAAAGAGAGAGTCCAGTTTTGGTTTGTGCCCCCTCTAATCCCGCCAGTGATTTGCTCACAGAACGCCTAGCCGATCAAGGCCTCAATGTGGTGCGGGTGGGGAATGTCTCTCGTCTAGACGAAAAAGTTTTGCAGCATAGTATTGAGGGCATTTTGCAAGATCGGGCCGAAATGAAGGAAGTTAAGAAAATGAAAAAAGAGGCCGCCGAGCTCTTCCGCAAAGCTGGAAAATTTAAGCGGAAATTTGGGCCCAACGAGCGCAATGAGCGTCGAGAAACCTATCAAGAAGCCAAAAACCTAATTCGTCATGCCCGCATGATGGAAGATTATGTGATTGAAAAGGTCCTATCAGAAGCCGATGCCATTTGTTGTACTTTGGTAAGCTCTATGAACCGCTATATCGAAAACCGCCGCTTTCATACGGTCGTCATTGATGAAGCCGCCCAAGCTTTGGAGCCCGCCTGTTGGATTGCCATCGCCAAGGCCGATAAGGTTATTTTAGCGGGCGACCCTTTTCAGCTTCCTCCCACCGTAAAAAGTAGAAAGGCGGCCCAAAAGGGGCTCTCCATCACCCTATTAGAAAAGGCCGTAGAGCGTTTGGACCGAGTGCAATTGCTCAAAACGCAATACCGTATGCATGAGCAAATCATGCAGTTTTCTAACCAATACTTCTATGAGGGCCAACTGCAGGCTGCCGACTTTGTAAAGAATTGGACCTTGGCCATGCGGCCCGGTGGAGATACTACCCCCGTAGAGTTTATTGATACCGCAGGCTGTAGCTTTGATGAAAAAATCAACCCCGAAACCCTTAGCTCCTACAACCCCGAAGAATATTATATCTTAAGACAGCATTTGGACCATCTGCTTAGCTTTGCCGACAAGCAAGTTCGACCCAGCATTGCCGTTATTTCGCCCTATCGGGAGCAGGTTCGTTTTATGCAAGAACAGATGGAAACAGATTTTGACCATTTTCCTGATGACGATATTACCATAGACACCATTGATGCCTTTCAGGGCCAAGAGCGAGATGTGGTCTATATTAGCCTGGTCCGTTCTAATGAAAGGGGAGAAATTGGCTTTCTCAAGGATACCCGCCGCCTCAATGTGGCCATGACCAGAGCCCGAAAAAAGCTCATCATCATTGGAGATAGTGCTACCTTGGGCCAACATCCATTTTATCAATCATTTATGGACTACTGCGAGAAGCATGGCAAATACGCCAGCGCTTGGGAGTGGATGTAGACAAAAACAGACAAAACAAAACTAGATATGGGATTACAACTAGAACGCCCCTTGGTCTTCTTTGACCTAGAGACCACAGGAACCAGCATTGTTAATGATCGAATTGTACAAATTGGCGCCATCAAATTATTTCCAGATGGCCGCACCGAAGTCAAAAACCGCTTGGTCAACCCCCAAATGCCTATTCCAGAAGGTGCCTCCGCCGTGCATGGCATTTATGATAAGGATGTAGTCAATGAACCTAAGTTTCGCCAATTGGCCAAGGCCTTCTATGGCTGGCTCAAGGATAGCGACCTAGCGGGCTACAACTCCGATAACTTTGATATTCCCATGCTAGCCGAGGAGTTTGCTCGTGCAGGCATAGAATACCCTACGCCCGACACCCATTTTGTAGATGTCATCAAGCTAGAGCGCTATGTGAATAGCCATAAGTTGGGCGATACCTATCAGCGCTATACTGGCGAGGAACTATTAGATGCCCATGATGCTATTGCCGATATTGAGGCCACAAAAACGATCCTCGAAAAGCAATTGGAGAAACATGATGATCTGCCCATTACGGTCAAGGAACTAGAAGCCCTATTTGTTGAAGACGGTAAAGAACGTGTGGATTTCGCCGGCAAGATTTACCGCCATGAAGGTGAGCTCTACTGGAACTTTGGCAAACTAAGAGACCAGCCCATCCGCGCCGATAAAGGCTATGCCGATTGGGTCCTTAGAGGCGAATTTGCCGAAAATACCAAGAAGTTTGTACGAGCCGTTTTTGAGGGTTAGTCCTACCCCCTAACCCAAAAAGCCCAGCGCTATGCGCTGGGCTTTTTTCATTTTCCTCTCTCCCCTACTCTATTCTTTCAACTTCATGTTGAGTTCTAGTTCTTTCTTTCCTCTTTTTACCTTGACTCGGACGGTGTCGCCCGGGTCACGGCTCCCCACTTTCTCTTGCAGTTCATTAACCGAGCGAACGCTTTGCCCATCAATGCCCACAATGACATCTCCTTTTTTGATGCCGGCATCCTTGGCCGCTCCCCCATCAATCAATTCCGAAACAAAAACGCCCTGACTCACAAACAGGCCCTCTTGCTTGGCAAAATCACTATCCACATCCATAATCATTACGCCCAAATAAGCGCGGTGCACCTCTCCATACTCCATCAAATCGCCCACTACTTTTTTTACTAGGTTAATGGGCACGGCAAATGAATAGCCCGCATAGGTCCCCGTAGGGGTCGCAATGGCCGTATTGATGCCCAGCAGTTTCCCTTCGGCATTGACCAAAGCACCACCGCTATTTCCAGGATTTACCGCCGCATCGGTCTGAATAAATGACTCGATGCTCGCTTTGCGATTGCCCAAAATGTTGATATTTCTGCCCTTGGCCGAAACAATACCCGCCGTTACGGTAAAATTCAAATCAAAGGGATTGCCCACAGCCAAGACCCACTCCCCAACTTTGGTCTCATCAGAGTTAGAGAGCTCTACGCTAGGCAAATTGGGCGCCTTGATTTTTAGGACAGCCAGATCAGTAGAAGGATCGGTCCCCACCAATTCGGCCTTATATTTTCTTCGGTCATAAAGGGTCACTTCGATTTCTGTGGCCCCCTCAATGACATGATTATTCGTAACAATATACCCCTGCTTACCAATAATTACCCCCGAACCCGTCGATTGGTTGTCTCGAGGACGGCCAAAAAGCTCCATATAGACCTCCTCTCTCCGAGAACGAGGCTTAAATCGACTAATAGAAGTAACATTGACCACCGCTGGCATGACTTTTTCGGCTGCCGCAGAAAAATCAATAGGCGCCCGAGCCCCTCCCATATTATGGGCCAATTGACCCAGCTCTTCTTGAGCCTTCGGAAGCTGTTCTTTGGGGCTTTCTTTGGGCAATTGGGCCACTGTTTCGGTCTTAATTTCTACGGCCTGAACCGAGGATTTGGCCGGTAAGAGATAACTGGCGCCAAGGACCAATAGTCCGCCCGCCAAACCAGAAAATAGATGCGAAAGATTGGGCTTCATAGCTAGTTTTTTTTCTCGTTTTTTAATGTTTTTCATCGCCCTATTAAACGGCCCATTTTTTTTTGAGGTTGCTCTTTCCTCCCAACTTAACGTCTTTTTAAAATTTTTAGGGTTTTATTTTGGGGCCCGCGGCCGGCTAGGCTTCGCCTAGGTCGGCCGCCGCTATGCTACGGGGCTCACAAGTCTGTTCGGCCCTGCGCTGCCTTCGGCAGCTGGGTCTGCGGCTGCGCCGCACCCACTCCGCAGCGCTGGGCCAAGGACCGCCCGGGCAAAGGAGCTTGGCCCAAAGAAATAAGAGAGAAAATAAGGCAATTGGCTTATTTCCCTGCTGAGGATAGCTAAGCAAATTGCTGTAGGGGGATAGGCCATAAAGCAGAACAGCTCTTTTAGAGCGCCCCCAGCGCATTCGCTGGAAAAAAAATGCTCTTTTAGACTCCCTCAGACCATTCGCTGGAAAAATAGATAAGCATTGCAACTGCATGGGAGCATTCGCTGGAAAAAAAATGCTCTTTTAGACTCCCTCAGACCGTTCGCTGGAAAAATAGATAAGCATTGCAACTGCATGGGAGCATTCGCTGGAAAAAAAATGCTCTTTTAGACTCCCTCAGACCGTTCGCTGGAAAAATAGATAAGCATTGTACCTGCATGGGAGCATTCGCTGGAAAAAAAATGCTCTTTTAGACTCCCTCAGACCATTCGCTGGAAAAATAGATAGGCATTGCAACTGCATGGGAGCATTCGCTGGAAAAAAAACGCTCTTTTAGACTCCCTCAGACCATTCGCTGGAAAATAGATAGGCATTGCAGCCCTTTGAGCTTATTGCTTGTTTTCGGAGCTGGGCAAAGGGGCTGTTTTGCTGCTATTTTTGAGGAGGGAGGGCAGCAAAAAGGCCCAACCAGCCAAGGGATTCCTTAAGGAATCCCGTAAAGGGGTGGGTGGGCGGGGATATATTAACGCATGAGGAGCGAAGCGACGAATACCGCTTTATGGGTTTTGCAGGCGGCAAAGCCGCCGCAGGCTGAGGGATGGATAGTAGTGGCCCGAAGGGCCAGACCAAGGCGCTTGCGCCGATGGGCCGAGCAGACCTGCGAGCTACGGCACAGCCCGACCCGCCCGCAGGGCGGGGCAGCCCCATAAAAAAAAGCAAGCCATAACTAGCTTGCTTTAAAATCTTCTATTTGTAGTTGTTTTTGACAGAGCAGCAGATCCTCCTCTACATTAGAGGCAATAATACAAAGTCTATTGGGAAGGCCATAGCGTTCGAGCAGGTCTTGAAACCAAGCCACGGCTTTTCGGTCTAGGGTAATACTGGGTTCATCGAGTAAGAGCAGCGGGCTTTCGCTCAGGAGGGCCAGACTTAGCTTGAGGCGTTGTTTCATCCCCGAAGAAAAGAACTGGATCGGTTTATTTTTGGCCGACTTAGGCAGGCCAGAGAGCTCAAAAAGATCTTGGGGGGAAATGCCAGGCAAGAGCGGTTTAAACTGTCGATGAAAATCTACCGCCTCCATCAGGCTCAGCTCCTCGATCAGTTGCACATAAGGGCCGAGATAATTACAATATTGAAAAACGTTCTCTCTATCTAGCGGCTTGCCATTATAAGTATACTTCAATTGGCCGGCAGAGGGAGACAAAAAGCCCGAAAGGCATTGGAGCAGGGTCGATTTTCCGGCCCCATTATGTCCACGAATAGCATAAGCCGTATTGGCCTCAAAAGTATAATTGAGGCCCTTAAAAATCCATTCGTAGCGGTAGCGCTTACCCAAATTTTGGAGATCAATAGAAAGCATAGACTAGGCATTTGAGCGCAGGCCCTTAACGATGCCTATTTCGGAATCTTCTATAAACGCTAAGATTTGTTCTTTTTCCTTAGAGTGATCTAAAGCATCAATATTTGCTAATGCATCTGCACGGCTCTGTTTGGCCACAAAAAGCTGATGGTAAATATCTTGGATCGCCTCGATAGTTTCTACTGAAAACCCTCTGCGTTTCAGGCCAATCACATTTACGCCAATATAGGAAGCGGGATAATGAGCCACACGGACAAAAGGAGGAACATCTTTATTGAGTAGTACTCCACCGCCCAGCATAGCATGAGCGCCAATTCGGGTAAACTGATGCACGGCCGACATACCGCCAAGGATCACATAATCTTCTAGCTCTACATGTCCGGCCAAAGTACTATTATTGGCCAGCACACAATGATTGCCCACAATACAATCGTGGGCAATATGTACATAAGCCATGAGCAAGCAATTGCTGCCCACCACTGTTTTCTCGTTAGCTGCCGTACCACGATTGAGCGTACAATACTCTCGGATAATGGTATTATCGCCTACTTCTAGGGTAGAGTATTCACCTTTAAACTTAAGATCTTGGGGGGCGGCGCCAATGATTGCGCCAGGAAAGATCTGGCAATTTTGGCCAATTCGGCTACCAGACATAATCACGGCATTGGGGCCAATTTGGGTGCCATCACCAATAACAACATCCTCTTCGATGGTAACGAAAGGACTAATTTTTACATTTTTGCCAATTTTGGCCTTGGGACTGACAACAGCTAGCGGATGATGATTCACGATTACTTACGCTTAATAATTTGAGCTAATAATTCAGCTTCGGCTACTAGTTTATCACCAACATAGGCCTTAGCTTGCATTTCGACCAAGCCCCTTCTAATTGGGCGCATTAGGTCTAGACGGAAGATGAGCGTATCTCCGGGGACTACAGGCCGGCGGAAGCGGGCCTTATCAATTTTGAGGAAATAAGTGTCGTAAGAGAGCGGATCATCGATAGCCTCCATGACTAAAATCCCGCCAGTTTGGGCCATGGCTTCAATTTGGAGCACACCGGGCATAATGGGGTGGCCGGGGAAGTGTCCAACAAAAAAGGGCTCATTAAAGGTTACATTCTTTACGGCCACCACATGTTGGGGCGAAAGGTCGATGATTTTGTCAATGAGCAAGAAGGGATAGCGATGTTGCAGTTTCCCAAAAATATCTTCAATATTATATACGGCTTCCTGTTTAGGGTCGTAGACAGGAATATTCTTCGTTTTGCGTTCTTTGATGGCCAACTGTCGAAGCGCTAGGGCCATTTTGTTATTGACGCCATGTCCGGGTTTATGGGCCACAATTCGTCCCACAATATCAAAACCCAAGAGGGCCAAATCGCCCATAAGGTCGAGCAATTTATGGCGGGCGGCCTCATTGCTAAAGCGGAGACTTTGACCAGGCAGCAAGCCAGTGCTTTGCACATCAATAGTTTGCTGATATTGTTTTTCTAGGGCCGCCTTTTGTTCGGCAGTAGGCAGATGCTCTACAAAAACGAGGGCCGAATCGGGCTGTCCGCCCTTGGCCAAGCCATGCTGCAAAAGTGCAGAGAGCTCATGCAAAAAGACAAAAGTACGGGCGGGTGCAATGGCTTCTTCAAAGCTTTCTTGGCTCGCTTTAAAGCGGCTAAACTGAGCGGGTAAAACGGCAGACTGAAAATCTACGGTCACCATCACTTCTAGTTCCTCGGCGGGGTAAATACTAATTTCGCTTTCGCCTAGCTGCACCGAAATAGGTTCCTTAATTTTAAGCGAAGGCTTTTCGGCAGCCTGTTCCTCTAGGCCAACGGCCTTAAAGGCCTCAATAAAAGGCTGGGCACTACCGTCCAAAATGGGCAATTCGGCAGCGTTAATTTCTACCAAAGCATTATCAATACCCAAAGCATAAAAAGCGGCCATCAGATGCTCTACAGTAGCCACATAAGCAGTTTCATCGCCAATTACGGTATGGCGATCTGTTTTGAAAACATTAGCGGCATCAGCCTTAATGACAGGGGCTTCAGGCAAATCCATACGCTGAAACTGAATACCATGACCAGCCTCGGCTGCCAAGATTTTAAGTTCAACATCTATCCCTGAATGTAAGCCCTTTCCAACTATTGTTACCGCCTGCTTTAGGCACTGTTGTTTTCTCATGCTTTGCTAAGTTGCTAGTCTCTTAAATACCGCTGCATTTGCGGTTGCTTTTCAACCCACAAAGATACATTTATTTATTGGCCTTCCTAATTCTGTCTAAAAATCTTGAAGCCGCGTACTGATGCCAAAATGATGTACTGTCCCGGCTAAATGATAGTTAGCCAGGCCATAATCAAAGCGAAACTTATAGAGCTTAAAGCCAACACCTGCCGAGAAGCCAGCAAGGGAACGCAGGTTTTGTATACTCATCTCTCTTTGGCGCAAATGGTCGTAGCCTAGGCGCAGGCGAAGACTAGGCCCCAGCAAAAACTCTAGGTTGAAATTCAAATGTCGGAAAAAATTATCTACGCCCTCTCCAAAATCGTTGTTCTGCGGTTCTTCCGTGCCCAATAAGCTATTTTCCTGGACCAGTGCGGGGTCGTCATAGCGAATATCCCAACGGTCCAAATGATGCGCCACTACAGAAATCCGCAAAGGCAGATACTTCAATTGCTGGCTAAGCCCCAACTGCATATCAAAGGGCAGGGCATATTTTTCCTGATCTGGATGATAGCTTTTGAGCTGTTGGCCAATGTTTTTTAGGACCAAGCCCATGCTAAAACGCTTGGCCGTATCTTGGTAGATCATACCCAAATTAGAAGCCCAACCTCTAGACAAATAGGCCTCATATCTAGAGAAAATCCCCTTAACTTGTAGCCCAAAGCTCCATTTGTCGCTAGCCTGATAGCTCGCCCCTAGGCCCAAGGCCAACTCCGAGGCCGAAAAACTGCCCGTAGCCTGCCCCACTTCATCATAGCCCTCAAACTGACCATAGCTCACATGCTCTATACTGCCCATTAGGCTCAGTTTTTTGGGCGCAATATGATAGGCATAAGCTACGGTTCCATGCGTAATGCCCGAAATATGAGCATTCTGTTGTAAGGATACATTATTGTGATTTTCGGCATTCAAAGCAGCCGGATTGAGGAAGGACAAACTCAGATCCTTATCTCGTACAGAGGGCAAACGCCCGCCCAAAGCCGTTGCCCTAGCCGATGGCGACAACTCTAAAAACTCATAGACATAGCGTCCGCCTTCTACCTGAGCTTGCAAGCTCGAAAAGGCCAAACATAGGCCCAAAAAAACCAATACCTTATTCTTCATCTTTTGCTGTTTTACGCTCCCAAATGGTTTCACAACTGCCCGCCGAACAAGATTGTTTGCGCAGCAGCTGCCCCTCGGCATCATATTGCTTAATGAGGCCGTCCATATTGGGCCCTTTCAAGAAATGCCCCTCTTCCTTTATTTTTCCATTTTGATAGTATAAGGTATAGGCCCCATTTTCTACACTACCACTAAACTCAACGATTTCCTTTAACTTTCCGTTGGGATAATAGCTCTTCAGCGGCCCTTCTATATCGCCATTGATGTATTGGCCCTCTTGCTTGAGCTGCCCATTGCTATACCAGTACTGAAACTTCCCCTCATAACGGTCTTTTTCTGTATAGGCCAAACTTTCTAGCTGCCCATTGGGGTAATAGGTCTTTACTGGCCCATCCAATTTCCCTTTTTTGTAGTGCATAATTAGAGCAATCCCCCCCGACTCATGAAAGCCTTTGTAGCGCCCTTCTATTTCTCCTGTTTTCTTATGCTTCCGATAACGGCTAATTTTTCTTCCCTCTGCATCTCGCTCTACCACTTTTTTCAATTGACAGCTACCCAAAGAAACGAGCAGCAATAGCATCCAAATCCATTTCATAAAACTGTTTTCCTATAAAAGTACGTTTTATTCTTTCCGCTACAGGTTTTCCCTCTTTTTTTCTTCTAAAGGCTATTTTTTGGGGCTGCCCCGCCCTGCGGGCGGGTCGGGCTGTCTCGCAGCTCGCAGGTCTGCTCGGCCCTGCGCGGCTTTCAGCCGCTAGGTCTGCCGCCTTTGGCGGCCCTGCTGCCCATCCCTCAGCCAGTCGCTACGCTCCTCGGCGGGCGCTGCGCGCCCTTCCTCATTGGACCAAAACAAAAAAGCCCAACCTGATTAAAGGTTGGGCTTTGACGTATAGACACAAAAAAAGCAGCTCCTAAAAAGAAGCTGCTCGATTGTGAGAATCCTGAGCAGAAGACGAGATTCGAACTCGCGACCCCAACCTTGGCAAGGTTGTGCTCTACCAGCTGAGCTACTTCTGCTTGTTGTGTGGACACAAATATAAGGTGCTTTTTTAAAACTCCAAATTTTTTTTGTCCTTTTTTTTGGTGCCCGGAGCGGGGCTCGAACCCGCACTGACATTACTGTCAACAGGATTTTCTTACCAGCTACAGCTTTCACTGCCTTTTATTGGGATAAAAGTTTGTGGTCTGGACTTTCTCTCAACCCTATTCATTATCTTAATAATAAACTTAGGCCACTCCCGTAAAGTCTCTGCACTTTTTGCAAAACAAAGTTTGCAACTTAGCTCAGGATTGTCATCAGCATTACCTGTTAAGATTTCCCTGAATTTGAGAGTGTATGCAAAAATCAATTTCTCGATTAGCGCTCAGAATCCTACTTTTTATATGAAACCTCTTTAAGAGGTTGTGCAATCAATAAACTGGAGTTTACTCCCAAAACTGCACTTTTAAGCATTAAAAACATAAAAAAGTAGACTAAGTCCTGCGTGTCTACCGATTTCACCATCCGGGCAAAAGAACTTCTTGTTCATCCAAAAAAAAAGAAGCTCTTGCGAACTTCTCTTGGAGCAGAAGACGAGATTCGAACTCGCGACCCCAACCTTGGCAAGGTTGTGCTCTACCAGCTGAGCTACTTCTGCTTATCAAATACTTGACAGCTCTCTTCCGAACTGCTTTGCAAATATAGGGCAGTCTTTTGGTTTTTGCAAACTTTTTTGGCAAAAAAACAAACAAAAAAATGGCTTCCTTTACTAAGCTTTTGTTTTTCAATGGCTTTTAAGCATAAAAAATGCTCTAATTTACGTATTGCAGGGCCGAAGGCCCGCAGGCCTAGCGATGTGCAGCAGTGCGGCGCAGCCGCAGACCAAGGCCGTCAGGCCGCAGGGCCGAGCGCGGAGCGTAGCGCCTGCCGTAGGCAGACAACAAGGCTGCAAGCCGCAGTTCGACGACTGAAAGGAGTAACGCCCCAAAAGAAAAAAGGCCTCCTCCCCTATTTTGGGAAGAAGACCTTTTGCTATTAAATCATTGCGCTAAGCCTATTGCTTGATAAAGCTTTGGCTGCTAGATTGTCCGTTGCGAATGATATTGAGGTGGTATACACCGGCCTCTAGTTGGCTCAAGTTGAGTTCTTGGCGGTTGCCTTGCAAGTTGTCTAGGCGAATCACCAACTGGCCCAAATTGTTGTATACTTGAATTGCATCAACGGCCTCGGCCTCTACGAATAGACGGTCTTGAGCGGGGTTGGGATAGATGCGAACAGGAGCTTGAGCGCTCAAGTTTAGGCTAGAAATAGGTGTAATGCTAGAGTTGCAAGGCACCAACTGATAGCCCTCATCATGAGGAATACTGGGGTCGAACTGTCCACCAAATCCATACACCTTAAAGGCGCCAGAAGGAGCGGGCTGCGTGAAAAGATCTACATCATTATCGATATAGAGATCAAAAGTATCGGTACCATTGGTAGCTTGAACAGCAAAGCCAGAGCCAGTGCCGGTGGTCCATTGAGCGGGATCTACCAAAGTCAAGTTATTGATTTCGATCAATTTGTTTTCGGTAGCTTCAGAAAGAGCAGTTACCTCTAGGGGGCTCAAAGTGGCGTTGCCAGCACTTACAAAATCGATGCTATCAGCCAATAGCTGCAACAAACCGTTGTAGTTATTGATGCGGCCAAATACGCGGATAGAGTCGCCAGCATTTACGGTATAATTGCTAATATCTACAGGCGCATAAACGCGGATACCGTTAGTAGAAGCCGTTTCGATCAAGGCAAAGTCTAGGCCGTTGCCAGAGCGGAAATCATCGCAGTATACTAGGCCACGAAGCTCAACGCTATCGCCTTCAAAGGCGGGAACATTGCCAGGAAGAAGAAGGCCATCAATTTGGTCAATAGTAGAGTAAACATAAACACCAGGGCTAGCGCAAGGCGTATTGGCAGCGCCAGGAGTAGCATAAAGAATGTCGCCTAGGCCAGTAGTACCGGCATTGTTGGTAGCATAGCACCAGTTGGCGGCATCGTTGTTATCTGCATTTACATCAGAAAGTTGGATAGCGACATTATCATCGCGTAGGGGCCAAGGAGCATTATCGTTATAGTTAACAATATCAACGGTATCGCCAGCAATAGTATAGAAAACGATATCTTCACCTGCATTGCTCAATGCGCCAGAGGTCCATTGGTTAGCAGTTACGCCAGTTACGGCCTGTAGGGCTACAGAATCCAAAGTGATCACCCAATAAGCACCAGCGGCCAGAGTAGTTCCGTTAGGCACAGTATAAGTAACGCCATCAAAGTAGAAGCCACTCAAGTCGGCAGTAGCAGTACCATTATTATACAACTCGATAAACTCGATAGTATCTGTTCCTACTTGGTCGTACAAGATTTCTGTAATCACTACATCAGGAACAGGAACGGCAGCAATATCATTTGCATTGATGTTCACTGTATAGCTATTGTTTGTACCAATGACAGCGCCGTTAGTTGCATTGCCCAACTCAAAAATGATGGTTTCCAAAACTTCTTGGTCGGCATCATCTACGATATCAATCGTAAAGCTTTGGTTAGTTGTGCTATTGGCAGGGAAAGTAACGGTAGTAGGGCTGCTAAAGTTGGTATAATCAGCAGCAATAGCCGTAGAAGAAGCGCCAATGCTCACTTCTACCGTAGTAGCTGTAGCGTTGGGGTTCTGAATCGTCAAATCAATTGTTACTGTGCCTACGTTTTCGTCTACATAAGTTTGTGTTCCAGCAAACTCTACAGTTAAAATAGTATTCACTACACAATTGGTTGTATTTGCAGCGCCAGGGCTAGCTAAAAGAGCTGTTCCGCCTACGGTAAGTCCAGTATTGGTAGAATCGGTAGTCCAGTTTACAGGATCGGCATTATCTGTAGTGGCATCGCAAAGGGCCAAAGAGTTCCCCGAACCATCAGCGGCATTAGGCCAGCTACCAGCATCATTATAAGTAACAGAATCCATAACAACGCCAGCGCCATCGACCAAAACGATAGCTTCACCGCCATTGCTCAAACCACCAGAGGCCCATTCGCGGTCGGCAGCTTGGCCATAAGTATTTTGAAAAGCGGCCGCGTTTACGGTCCACACAAAGTAGCCTCCAGCGGGAATCACGGTAGAAACATCTACAGAATCCGTTACACCGGCAGTAAAATGCCAGCCCTGAATATCTACAGCAGCAGTGCCCGCATTATAGAGCTCAATAAATTCTGTGGTGTCGGCCCCACTTTCTGGGGGATTGTACATAATCTCATTGATGACAATCTGTGCCTGTGCGGCGGCTACTGTCAAGAAGACTGCAAGAATAGCTAGGGATAGTTTTTTCATGCCCGTTTTTTGTTTTGTGGATAAAGATTTAACTCAATATAGGGCTTTCCTTTTTTTTGAAAAATGCCTACAAACAAGGGCCTACTTCCCCTTAAAAGAGTTGTGCAAAAGAGGGCTAAAAACACAAATATTAAACTAAGTAATCATAGTTTTGAAAAATTTCCTTTGGGTTAATTTTGTGTAAACTAGGTTAATATTTTATGTACTTCTATTTTTTGGGGCTGCCCCTTCCGCCGGGTTGAAACCCAGCGTAAAGCGGTATCGCTTTGCGAAGCAATACAAAATGAGGGTGGAAACCCTCATGAATTATCGGGCGGGTCGGGCTGTTTATTCCCGTTGGTCATCGAACTGGCGCCCCTATAGGGGCTGGTTGTCGCAGCTCGCAGGTCTGCTCGGCCCTGCGCCGCCTTTGGCGGCTGGGTCTGGCCCTTCGGGCCACTGCTGCCCATCCCTCAGCCGAGGCGCTGCGCGCCTAGATGGACCAAAAACAAAAGCCTTCCCGCAAAGGAAGGCTTTCAACTACTTACTGAAACTACTAAATTACACAATTAAATATCTTATATATCGTCCTTTAGCTTGCAGAAGGCAAAACTAAATCTGCTTTAATATATCGGCGGAGGCGGCGCAGGGCTCGCTGTTTAATTTGGCGCACTCTTTCTCTAGTCAGGCCACAATCTTCTCCAATAGCTTCTAAAGTCATTGGACAGTGATTATAGAGACCATAATAAGAAACAATAATTTGGCGCTCCAAATCAGACAGGCGGTCCAATTGCCCTTTTAGCTCTAAACGAGAAGACTCTTCCATCAAAGCCTGATCTCCTTCTTCGGTTACTGAACAAGCCAGAGTATCGAGCATACTCACATCCGAATCTCGTTCGCCAGCGCCCAAAGGCGCATCTACAGAAATGTGTTTTTGAATCATGCGCTCCAAAGCCACAATATCCTTTTCTCTCAGGTCCAACATCTCGGCCAGTTCGGCTACCGAGGGCTCTCGCTCATGCGCTTGCATAAACTGTTGCCTGGCTCGAAGCAAACGGCCATGTCCACCCAATTTATTAGAAGGTAAACGCACCATTCGTCCATGCTCCATCAAGGACTGCAAAATCGATTGGCGGATCCACCATACGGCATAAGAAATAAATTTAAATCCCTTACTTTCATCAAAACGATGGGCCGCCTTAATCAAGCCCAAATTTCCCTCATTGATCAAATCACTTAGGGCCATGCCCTGATGCTGATATTGCTTGGCCACCGAAATGACAAAACGCAGATTGGCCGTCGTTAGACGATGCAATGCCTGCTGATCGCCAGCTCTTACTTTTTTGGCCAAAACCACCTCCTCTTCGGCCGAAACCATAGAAATTTTACTTACATCTTTTAAGTAGTTCTCTAATGCTGAGCTTTCGCGTTGGGTAATCTTCTGGGTAATTTTTAACTGTCGCATAGGCTATTTTGATAAAGTTTTCTAGGTATACGCCCTGAGGCGGGCAAAGTTTCACTTTTTTGCTAAAAAAAGCAAATTATTAAAGCAAAAAAATTACAGAAAAAGGGCGACTCTATATCTTTGTTACCTATCTATGACCAAAACAGCAAAATTGTTACCGTTACAACACTTATTTTTTTAAAAATTTTTCAAAATTTGATTTCAAGCGCTTAGCTTCTTGGGCCACAAAGGCCGCATCTACGGGACCTTCAGCCTGTTCTACTCGGCCCAAACAAGTTAACTGACTATAATTCAAGATGAATTTTTCTGTCGATGGGGTCGATGGACCATTAAACAAGAGGTAAATTTCTGTCAACCCTCTAGCTTTTAGGGCTTCTATGCTCAAGATCGTATGGTTAATGCTGCCCAAATAGTTTTGAGAAACCAAAATAACGGGCAGTTTTTGCCTGCCGGCCCAATCTATATATAGCTCTTCCTCATTTAGTGGAACCATCAGGCCGCCCGCTCCTTCTATCAACAAATTGTTGTCAGTTTTGGGAATAACTAGCTGGTCTAGCGCTATTTTTTTGCCCTCAGCCGCAGCAGAATAATGCGGAGAGGCCGGTATCTCTAAACGATAGCGCTCTGGATAGGTCTTTAGGCCCTCCCATTGGACCAAGTCCCGAACTTTATCGGTATCTGTATATTCTAGTTCTCCTGACTGTACGGGTTTCCAATAGTCCATTTTTAGGGCCTTAACCAAAATTGCAGAGACCAAGGTTTTTCCAATTTCGGTCCCTATTCCCGTAAGAAAAAATGCGTTGTTTGACATCTGTTGTTTTTTTATGTGTTCAATAATACCACTGCCTAAAAAACAAAAAATGCCCATCCTGTTTTAGGATAGACATTTTAATTTATTCATAAAGCAGTTTGGCCCAGCGCTGCGGAGGGGGGGCCGAAGGCCAGACCAAAGCCGCCGCAGGCGGCTGCAGGGCCGAACAGACCTGTGAGCCCCGCAGCATAGCGGCGGCCGACCTAGGCGAAGCCTAGCCGGCCGCGGGCCCCAAATTCTAATCTAAATGACTGCCCCACCAGCTCATAAAGGCTTCATCTTTTTCCATATCGGGCTCTAGTTCAAACAACAAATGTTTGCTCCAAGCTTTTGTAGACAGGGCCATGATGAGTTGCTCGCTAGCGGCCTGTTTTTGGCCCAATTGCCAAAGCAAAAGCACCGCAGCCCAATCATATACATCGGAGCTGCTCTCTAACTGCGCCGATTGCAAGGCCAACCAAGCCTGCTCATAATCGCCCTCATCAATTAGGAATTCTAGGTAGCTGCGCCAAACCAAGGGCGAATGCGGCGCCAGTTCCGCCGCCTGCTGAAAGCAGTTTCTGGCCGCCTCTTCTTGGTTCAACTGATTGTGGGTTTCGGCCATGGCCAATAAAAAGCGCTCTTCATAATCCGCCAATTTAAAAGCCTGCTCAAAGGCATCTAGGGCGGCCAGCCATTTGCCCTGAGCCGCATAACTCACGCCCAGCAAATAGAAGGTATTGGGCGCTTTTTCTTCTTCTAGCAGACTTAAAAACTGCTGTTGTGCCTGAGCATATTGCCCCTGCAGTTGCAGTAACTGGCCTTTCCACATGCCCAAATCTTGGGGATATTGAGGGAAGTTAGCCTCAAAATCAACTAAAACCCCAGACAAACGGTCCAATTGCTTGAGATGCATCAATAATGGAATATAATCCCGATAGGCAAACTCCATTTTTTCGGCAATGACAATGGCATAATCATAGGCCTCTAAAGCTTTTTCATAAAGGCCCATTTTCTTGTAGGCATGGCCCAAATTGTACCAAGCCCAGGGTGCATAGGGATCCAAATCGGTCAGTTCCTGATGCAGTTCGGCCCCTTCCGTGTAGAGCTCGCCTAGTTCCATGGCCAACCAAATGCGGTTATAGGCCAGCTCATGATGGGGGTCTTCTCGAAGCAATTCGGCCAAGAGTTCAAAAGATTTATCATAGCGCTCTTGCTGCTCATGAATAACCGCCTGCATCAAAAGGGCTTCTAGGCGATCGGCCCCCTTGGCCTCGGCCATAATCTGCTCCAATAATCTGTAAGCCTGCTTGTAATGCCCTCTTTGCTGCAAGATTTCCACCTCAAAAAAGCGGACTTCCATGCTGCTGGGCTCATAGAGTTTGGCCTGTTCCAGATAGCGCTCGGCCTCCCAAAGGCGGTCCACCTCCAAGCTGAGCTGCACCCCAAAGAGATACAATTGGCCAGAAAAAGCATGCTGTCGCAAAGCATGCTCTAAGGTCAAAAAAGCCTGCTCCCATTTGCCCTGCGCCTCATAGTGCTCTAGTAGGCGCAAAAAGCTTTCTAGGTCCAAAAATTGAAGCTCGCCCTTGGCTAGCATTCCCTCGTATCGGCGCAAAATCATGCGAAAATCTTGGCCCTCTCCCTCATTATAATCAAATGCTTGCATGCCTATTTTTTATGTGATACTTTCTATAACGCAAAAGGTAGCGACTTCGCCCTATTTCCGCAAGAGATTAACGGCTTCCTAAGGTTTTTTTAGACTTTGGAAAGCAAACCGCTGTAGGCTTTGTCCCAGTCTTTCCAGACGGCCTCATAGCCTTGCGCTTCTATCATTTCTACGATTTCGGCTGGAGTTCGTTCGTCTGAAATTTCAAATTGCTCTAATGATTGTGGTTCAACGACATATCCGCCAGGGTTGGTCTTTGAGCCTGCACTCAAGGAGGTAATGCCCAACTTGATAACATGATTCCGAAAGTGCTCGGACTCTCTGGTCGATAAGGACAATTCTACTTCTTCATTATATATACGGTAGGCACAGATGAGTTGGACCAGCTCTCGGTCGTTCATCGGTACTTTGGGGTCCAATCCCCCAGAAAAAGGCCGTAATCTCGGAAAAGAAATGGAGTATTTGCTTTTCCAGTATTTGCGCTCTAAATAATCTAGGTGCAAGGCCGTAAAAAAGCTATCGGTCCGCCAATCTTCCAAACCAATCAATACCCCTAGGCCCATTTTATGCACCCCAGCTCGGCCCAAACGATCGGGCGTATCGAGCCGATAAGTAAAATTAGATTTTCGGCCCTTGGGGTGGTGCTTTTTATAATCTTCTTTGTGGTAGGTTTCCTGATAAACCAAAACGGCATGCAGGCCCAAAGGCAGCAGGCGCTCATATTCTTCCTGTTTGAGTGGCTGCACTTCCATAGACAACTGCGCAAAATGCGGCTGCAAAGCCTTAAAAGCCCGCTCAAAATAATCTATACCCACCGTCTTATTGGCCTCTCCAGTAACCAGCAAAATATGCTCATAGCCCATTTCTTTGAGGGCCGTGGCCTCCATTAAAATCTCGCTTCCGCTAAGGGTGCGGCGGCGCATGGGATTATCGAGACTAAAGCCGCAATAAGTACAAATATTTTGGCATTCATTGGAGAGATAAAGGGGGGCATAAAGCTGTAGGGTTCGCCCAAAACGCTTGAGCGTTAGGGCTTGGCTTTTTTGGGCCATTTGCTCTAAATAGGGGGCGGCCGCAGGCGAAATCAGGGCCTTAAAATCTTCCAAATTGGGTTTTTCGCTGGCCAAGGCCCGCTCTACATCGGCCGCCGTTTTGGCGTAAATGCTGGCCTTAGTGGCCGCCCAATCATATTGTTCAAACAGCTCGCTAAAGCGTTCGGCTTGTGGTGCTCGCATCATGTTTTTCTATTTCTGATTCTGCCCAAAGATAAGGCTTGTTTACTGATATTCTATGATTTTTTGGGGCCTCCGCTGCGGCTGCGCCTTGCGGCGCTACGCTACAGGGCTCGCTACTCGCTCGGCCCTTCAGCCGCCAAAGGCGGCTTCGGTCTGGCCTACGGCCCCCCTTTCGCATCGCTAGGCCAAAAGAAAGGCGGCCCTGCGGGCCTGCAAAAGAGGAAAAAAAGGGCGGGCCAACAAAAAGCAAGCGCCTAAGTCCTATCTTTTGCCTAAAATGACTAGTTTTGTTCTTTTAGAACAACGCCCTCTGGCGAATGTTCTTCTCTGCGTTTTGCAGGGCGCAAAGCGCCCGCAGGCCTAGGGATGGAAAAGGGGGCGGCGAAGCCGCAGACCCAGGCGCTGCAAGCGCCGCAGGGCCGAGCAGACCTGCGAGCCCTGACACAGCCCGGCCGCCAAAAGCGGCAGGCCCCAAAAGAAACTGAACATTTTAGAATAAAAGAGCATGTCTAAAGTAGAAGAAAACGACAAACCAAAAGAATCGCTCAATTTTATTGAGCAAATTATTGTAGAACATAATGAGAATGGCCGTTTTGGGGGCCAGGTGCATACCCGTTTTCCCCCAGAGCCCAATGGCTATTTGCATATTGGTCATGCCAAGGCCATTTGTGTCAATTTTGGCATTGCCGAAAAATTTGGCGGCAAAACCAATCTGCGCTTCGATGATACCAATCCCGCCACCGAAAGCAGCGAATATGTGGAAAGCATCAAGAAAGATGTGCGCTGGTTGGGCTTTGATTGGGAAGAAAGAGAATATTACGCCTCTGACTACTTTCAGACGCTTTATGAATATGCCGTTACGCTGATCCAAAAAGGCCTGGCTTATGTCGATTTTACGTCTGCCGAAGAAATGGACCGCCAAAAAAGAGCCGAGGAAGCCAGCGAATACCGCAGCCGCGCTGTAGAAGAAAACCTAGCCGAATTTGAGAAGATGAAGGCTGGCGAATATGAAGAAGGTATCTGCGTTTTGCGGGCCAAAATTGATATGAGCCACCCCAACCGCCTCATGCGCGACCCCATTATTTATCGGGTAAAAAATATGGCCCACCACCGCACTGGCGATGCTTGGAACATTTACCCTATGTACGATATGGCCCATGGTCAATCGGACTCTATTGAAGGGATTACGCATTCGCTTTGCTCGCTAGAGTTTTTGCCCCACCGCGAACTCTATGAGTGGTTGACCCAAAGCCTAGGCATTCACGAGCCACAACAGCTAGAGTTTTCTCGCCTCAACCTCAATTATACCATTACCTCTAAGCGCAAGCTCAAGCAATTGGTAGAAGAAGGCCATGTTAGTGGCTGGGACGACCCACGGATGCCCACCCTTTCGGGGATGCGCCGCCGAGGTTATCCGCCCATGGCTATCCGCAACTTTATTGATAAAGTAGGGGTATCTAAGCGCGAGCAATTCATTGACCTCTCTCTTTTGGAGTTTTGTGTACGAGAAGAGCTCAATAAAGTAGCTACTCGTGCCCTTTGTGTGCTCGATCCCCTCAAAGTGGTCATCGAGAACTTGCCCGAGGGCCATTGTGAAGACATGCAGGTAGTCAATAATCCCGAACTTGAGGATTCGCCTATGCACAGCATGCCCTTTACCAAAGAAATCTATATTGAGCGGGGCGACTTTATGATTGACCCCCCCAAGAAATTTTTCCGTCTCGGTCCGGGCCGCTGCGTACGCCTCAAAGGCGCTTATATCATTGAGTGCACAGGCTATGAAACTGATGCGCAGGGCGAAGTGACAGAAGTGCGTTGCCGTTTTATTGAAAACAGTAAGAGTGGCGAAGATACTAGTGGTGTAAAGGCCAAAGGAACCTTGCATTGGGTATCTATTGAGCATGCTGTTCCCGTAGAAGTTCGCAAATATGATCGTCTTTTTGCTACGGAAGCACCAGGTAAAGCATCGGGCAACTTCTTGGATGATATCAACCCCAAATCTTTGGAGATCATTGAGACCGCCTATGCAGAGCCCTTCTTGAAAGAGGCCAAGCAAGGAGAGTCTTTTCAGTTTATGCGCATTGGCTATTTTACCCTAGATGCCGATAGTACAGCCGAAAAGCCTTGTTTCAACCAAACCTCTCCCCTAAGAGATAATTGGGGCAAGAAGAAACCCAAAGGGGGCGGCCAACAAAAGAAAAAAGGCGGCCAACAGAAAAATAAAAAGAAGCAAAACTAATTGCTTGACCCTATAAAAAGGGAGCGCCCCAACAGCCTATGCTGTTGGGGCACTTTTTTTGGGCCAACTAAAAGCGTTTGGCCAGCTCCTTTCCAAAGCGGGGAACATCTAAGAAATAGAGCAACTTCACAGAAAACTGATTGAGGGGATTATCCTCTAGCATCTGCTGAAAGTTTCGGCCATAGTTTTCTTCTACATATTGGCCCTCGCTGAGGATAGCATTTTTCCAGACTGCATTAAACTCGCTACCGGGGGCAAAGCGCCAGCGGAAAATCAGGTCGATATTAAAGGCATTATAATTTTGGTCATGCAAAGCATCATAAGAGCTATCGAGTAGGTCGCCAGTTTGGTCCAAAACATAAAAATCTGAATAAGCCACCGAAGCCCAAAAGTGTCGAGCTCTAAAGCTTAGTGAAATCAGGGGACTAAAGAGGTAATTAAAAGTCAGTTGCGACTCCATGGTCTGATAACTCCTCTGCCCAAAAATAATGCTCTCATCGGCCAAGCGATTGACATAGCCCAAGTTCTTGTTCCGCAGGGTCAGGTTTTGAGACAAGACCAAATTGGCCCGATCATTAAAGCGGTAGCGGGGACTCAGCTCCATCTCAAAGGTATAGGCATTCTTCCAAATGGGATTAGCCGACAAAAAGGGCCGATAAGAAATATCGCCATCCAAGGCAAAAGGCTTGCGATAATCTGAAGAAAAATAGCCCCGAATACGGCCCCAAACGGGTTTGTTCCAAGCTCGGCCGGCCTCTCTGGCCTCAAAGAAATCGACATAGCCCAAAGGCTGAAAAGCCAAATTGAAAAAGCTATACAAGAAGTTTTTATCGGTGGCCGATACCTGCGCATTCATTTCTATTCGGCTAAAATTATAGGGTTTATACAACTGCTCCATATAAGTAGAGAAATTGTAGTGCATATAATTGTAGCGGCCAAAAGGCTTAAAAATATAGTAATCTAGATTGGCGGTGGTCCGCAGGTAGTTAGGCCGTCCAATATAACCTAAGTCGTTAATATTATACTGATCGCTATAAACGGTTTGATTGAGCGACCAGCGCCATTGGCCCTGAATCTTTCCTACATTCAAATAGGCTTTAAAGCCATCTTCGACCTCTTCTTTATACAGCTCTTGGTCCAAATAACGGCGACTATAAGCCCCCGAGCCCGACAATACATAGCGGTTCTTTTTATCCGTCAAACGAAATTCGGTTCCCCAAGCCATAGCATCCGTAAAGCCGCCCGAGCGCAAAACAGAGCTTTGCACAAAACTAATATAGGAGTTGTTCCGCAGCTGCTGGTCAATGACTAATAGATTGTAGTTGCTCAGGCTTTCGGTTTTGATGCTGCGCTCCTCCCCTTTTTCGCTTTCTATTTTGGCATAGGCGGGGGCGGTTACAGCATTAAATACCCCAACGCCAAGGCCTTTTTTGGTTCGGCCCGATAACTTCAGGGCGTTAACCAATTGGCTGCGCTCTGGGTTACTCACTAAGGTTTCTGTACTATCCATTTGGCTGCTGGCCCAACTGGCTCGACTCGGGCGGCTACCCACCCTACGAGAGTAAAATAAATCGGCTCGCCCAAATAATTCGGTCCCTTCCGTAAAAAAGGGGCGGCGCTCGGTATAATAGATTTCAAAAGGGCTGAGGTTAAATTGTAGGTTGTCCGATTGCACATCGCCAAAGTCTGGAATCAAAGCCACATCTAAGGTAAAACTCTCATTGATGCCGTATTTTAGGTCCGCTCCCGCAGACGCCCGAAAGCTAGGCGCCTGCCCATTTTCTAAGGTCAAATAACTAGCCGCATAGGGGGTTAAAGACAAGCGCAAGGGCGGATTGATGCCCTCCAAACCATACAATAAGCCAAATTGCTGCACCTCCCCATCTATTTCGGGGTCTAGGGCCGACCAATAGGCGCTTTCTCTATATCTCCGAATATAACGCTCGAAGTTGATGCCCCAAAGCTGCTGCTCCTGAGGCGCAAAACGAAGTTGAGAGTAGGGAATCTCGATCTCTACGCTCCAACCATCTTCTAATATCTGATGCCCAGAGCGCCAAGCCGCATCCCAAAGTTGGTCTCCATCACTAGCATCTTCTCGCACGCCCGAAGCACTGACCGTAAAATGAAAGGCATTTTGCTGCCTAAACATCCCATCAATATAGACGGTAAAATAATCGGCATTAGAGCCCGAAACCTCATCCCGAACCGCCAGCTGCTGCAAAATGCTGTCTGGCGCAGGATCATACATATAGGCCCCAATATAAATGGCCGAAGGTCCATAAATTACCCGCACTTCGGTCCGAAAAGAACCCGGCGTATTCGGCGCAGGCTCATATTCTGTAAATCCCTCGGCAATGGGGGCCTCCTGCCAAGCCGCCTCATTCAATAGGCCGTCAATTTTTAATTTTCCCTCGCCCAATTGCATGGCCCGCAAGCCCTTTTTGTTGGGGTAGGCCGCCATGCCCACCGGCTGAGCCGCCAAGCCCAAAATGGCCGATAAGTAAAAGAATATCAGTAGATAAAACTGCTGCATAATAGTGAGTTGTGGAGGTTTGTAATTGTTAGCCGCAAATTTAGGCGCTAAAGAAATAGCCGTCAAACTTTTACTATTAGCCTTCTGCAAATTTCGACTAAGTTGTTTTTGGGGCCTCCGCTGCGGCTTCGCCTTGCGGCGCTACGCTGCAGGGCTCGCAGGTCTGCTCGGCCCTGCGGCCTGACGGCCTTGGTCTGCGGCTTCGCCGCCCCCTTTCGCATCGCTAGGCCGCTCAGCTGTCTTTTTCCAGCTTAAGTTTCTTCTTCGGCGAGTCTGATTAAAATTTTGTATACCCCCTTTTTGCTGCCTAGGGACAAGCCCCTAGGCTAGCTTTTTCAGACAGCCCTCTAAAGAGGGCCTTTGGATAAGCTACTTCTCTGCAACAACAACTGAACAAGAGCTTGTATATCAATAGTTGAGGCCCTTTAGGGCTGACTCCATTGGATTAGCCTAGGGGCTTGTCCCTAGGCGACTATTGGCATAACTAGTTTACCGCCAGACACAACTAGTTTACCGCCAGACACAACTAGTTTACCTCCAGACACAACTAGTTTACCTCCAGACACAACTAGTTTACCGCCAGACCTAACTAGTTTACTTCCAGGCCTAACTAGTTTACTTCCAGACCTAACTAGTTTACTTCCAGACCTAACTAGTTTACTTCCAGACCTAACTAGTTTACCGCCAGACCTAACTAGTTTACTTCCAGACCTAACTAGTTTACCTCCAGACCTAACTAGTTTACCTCCAGACCTAACTAGTTTACTTCCAGACCTAACTAGTTTACCTCCAGACCTAACTAGTTTACCTCCAGACCTAACTAGTTTACCTCCAGACCTAACTAGTTTACCTCCAGACATAACTAGTTTACCTCCAGACATAACTTTTGCCTTTTTTCATTTTGTTGCGTTTTTTCAGTTTTTAACAAAGTTCTAACAATTGGAGATAAAAAAAGGCGCAAAACCTAGGTTTTGCGCCTTTTTCAGCTGCCGAAGCGGGAGGTCTAGCTTGGAAATAGCTGTTGAGCGGCCCAGCGATGTGCAGGGGTGGCCGAAGACCAGACCAAAGGCGAAACGAAGTGAAGCCTGCAGGGCCGAGCGACCCGACCAACGGGAGCCGACGCAGCGAAGCAAGTAACAGCGAGCCCCGAAACGTAGCGGCGGCCAGCTTGCTGGCCGCGGGCCCCAAAACAAAAAAGGTAGTCAGCAAAAATGCTCACTACCTTTCTACAAAAACTACTCTTTAGAGGCTATTCGGAAACTGCTTTAAGCTGCATTTCCTCCTCTAAAAAGGCGATAGCTGCGGCCTGCACCTCCTCCCAAGCTTTGGAGGTCCAGGGCGAGCAAATGACATGTGCTCCTGCCTCTGGAAAAGCCTGTTTGCGCTTAGTTTTGCTGCCTAACTGCTCATACATTTCGAGCATTTTGGCCACAGAAACCGTGGGATCTTGTTCCTCTTCATTCTTATAATAATAGCCGAGGAAAAAGGGTTGCTTCACTTGTTCGAAGAGTTCGGGCTTCATGCAATTCTCTATCAACAATTGCAATTGAATTAGGCCCTCAATGCGGTATTTGCTCGTCCAGTACTTGTCAATACTATCGTTTTCTGGAACCCAGCTTCGGTAATCGCCACCAAAGACCATGCGGGCCAATTCCATCCCCCAGGGGCCAGTTAGTAATTTGGCGTTGGGGTCGGCCACTTGGATATTGGGCGAAAAGGCCAGATGTCCAGCAATAGCAGTATCTGCAGCAGATAGGTAAAGGCCCAAACTACCGCCCGTAGAGCAGCTAATCAGGATCACTTTTTCGCCTAATTCTCGGCCAATGGCTAGGGCCTCTTTAGCCGATTGGATATAGCTTTCCACCGTCAAATCGGCAAAGGCGTCTACATCTTTTCGGCCATGTTGAGAGAGCCGAGGCAGATACAAATTGGCCCCATAGCGCTTAGCCAACTGCTCATGAATGGGCCAGCCCTCCATGGGCGAAGCCGAAAATCCATGCAAATAGACAAAGGCATAGGGCGTCTTTTGCTTGAGGCTATCATTGGCCCAAATCACTCGGCTTTGATTGCCCGTTTTCACATCGGTATCGCGAGCATCATAGGCCGCCACCTGCGCCTCCAAAGCGGCGACAGAGGCATAAGGCGTATGATAAATTGGTAAATTATCGGGAATATTTTCCGCCTTAGGGCTTGGCCCCAAGACATAAGTTACCGTCCCCACCGAAATCAATATAAATACAACAGCTACCACCCACTTTAGTATGCGCATAGTTCTAGAATAAGCTTTGAATAATCTGCTCGATCGTGATGCCTTCGGCCTCTGCCTTATAATTTCGGACCACCCGGTGGCGCAAAATATAGGGCGCTACGGCCTGCACATCAGATTTATCGGGAGAGTATTTGCCATTGATAGCCGCATGGCATTTGGCGCCGAGCACCAAAAACTGCGAGGCCCTTGGTCCAGCTCCCCAAGAGATATAATTATTAACTTTATCGGTGGCCATGGCCGTGCCTGGGCGGGTTTTATTGGTCAAGCCCACGGCATATTCCAGCACATTATCGGCAATATGGATTTTGCGAATCAGTTGTTGGAAAAAGACGATTTGCTCGGCAGAAACCACTCCTTTTAGCTCAGCTTTTTGGCCAGAGGTCGTATTTTTCACAATCTGCACCTCTTGTTCATAAGTGGGATAATCCAGTACAATATTAAACATAAAGCGGTCGAGCTGGGCCTCGGGCAAGGGGTAAGTTCCCTCCTGCTCAATGGGGTTTTGGGTGGCCAAAACCAAAAAGGGTTTGGGCAACTTATAGCTCACTCCACCCACGGTCACCGAGCGTTCTTGCATAGCTTCTAGCAGGGCGGCCTGTGTTTTGGGCGGGGTTCGGTTAATCTCATCCGCCAGCAAAATATTGGTAAAAAGTGGCCCTTTAGAAAAGGTAAAATTGCGGTGTTCGTCCATAATTTCGGCCCCAGTAATATCTGTGGGCATCAAATCGGGCGTAAACTGAATGCGATTAAACTGCAGGTCCAAAACCTTAGAAATGGTATTGACCAAAAGGGTTTTGGCTAGGCCGGGCACCCCAACCAGCAGGCTATGCCCATCGCAAAAGAGCGAAATCAAGACTGATTTGACCACTTCATCTTGGCCCACAATCACTTTTCCAATTTCTTGGCGCAAATCTCGGTAAGCCTGGGCCAATGCGTCCAGCGCTTCTACATCATCCTTATAATTCATAGTTCTATTTTAGCGTTCTTTTTTTTTGTTTTGGGGCTGCCCCTTCCGCTAGGTTAAAAGCCAGCGCAAAGCGGTATCGCTTTGCGAAGCTAGACAAAATGAGGGTTAAAACCCTCATAAATGATCGCTCGGGTCGGGCTGTGTCAGGGCTCGCAGGTCTGCTCGGCCCTGCGCAAAATTCGCTTTGCTCATTTTGCTGGGTCTGCGGCTTCGCCGCCCCCTTTTCCATCCCTCAGCCGGCTCGCTTCGCTCGCCTCTAGCGGTATAATTTGGACCATCAAGATACTAACTTCTTTGGCTAAGCCTTAAAATGCTTTTGTATTTTGCTTAAAAGGACGTTTTGCAGTCCTTTTTGGCCGGCCAAAATTTCTCGCCCAAAAAGATAGTCATTTTGGCCAGAAAAGTCGCAAACAAAGCCGCCAGCTTCTTGGACCAAAAATGCGCCTGCGGCTACATCCCAGGGGGCTAGGCTATACTCATAGAATCCCCCGAAGCGGCCAGCGGCTGTATAGGCCAAATCTAAAGCGGCCGAGCCACAGCGGCGCAGGCCACGGCAGGCGGGCATTAGCTCGCCCAAAAGGGCCAGATAAGCCTTTGTTTGCTCAAAATCATAATAGGGAAAGCCCGTAGCCAGTAGGCTATCGCTCAGGGCGGCGGGGGCTGAGCTAAGCTGCAAAGGCTGTTCATTTAGATAAGCGCCTTCTCCCTGAATGGCCCAGAACAACTCCTTTCTATTGGGTTCATAGACCATTCCCAAAACGGTTTCCTCCTCATATTGCAGGGCAATACTGATCGAGAAAAAGGGAAGCTGGTGCAAATAATTGGTCGTTCCATCTAGGGGGTCAATGATCCAACGCCAGGGGCTATCGCTTTGTTTTTGGCCAGACTCCTCGGCAATAAAATTTGCTTGAGGGAGTAGGGATTGGGCCAACTTAATAATGCGATTTTCTACCTCCTGGTCCACATAACTGACCAAGCTATTGAGGTCTTTAGTAAGTACATCCTTAGCCTGGACCTGCTGGATTTCCTCCAGCATAAACTACCCCCATTGGGGCAAGGCCGTTTTTAGGGCCGCAGCAATTTGCTTTAATTCCGTTTTATTCATGACTTAAAGAAAAACTTTTTCGGCATAAAAAAAGAGGGCCAAGGCCCTCTTATTATTTTCTTAGCGGTTTGCGGTTTTGCAGGGCCCGGAGCGCCCGCAGGCCACAACAAGCCCTTTAGGGCGCAGTTCGACGACCGAAGGGAGTAACCGATGTGAAAGGGTGGCCGTCAGGCCAGACCGAAGCGCTGCAAGCGCTGAAGGGCCGAGCGACCCGACCAACGGGAGCCGACGCAGCGAAGCAAGTAGTAGCGAGCCCTGAAACGTAGCGCCTGCCACAGGCAGACAACAAGGCTGCAAGCCGCAGTTCGACGACTGAAAGGAGTAACGCCCCAAAGACAACTACTTAGTAATCATTGTACGGCCGCCTAGGTAGCCTTGCAAAGCCTTGGGAATACGGATTCCCTCTTCGCATTGGTTATTTTCTAGGATCGTGGCCAAAATGCGGGGCAGGGCCAAGGCAGAGCCATTAAGCGTATGCGCTTGGATGGTTCCCTTGCCCTCATTGGGGCGATAGCGAAGCTTGAGGCGGTTAGCTTGGAACTCCTCAAAATTAGAGACCGAGCTTACCTCTAGCCAGCGATCTTGAGCGGCAGAATAAGTTTCAAAATCAATAGTGAGGGCGGCGGCAAAACCGAGATCGCCACCACAGAGGCGGAGCGTACGGAAAGGCAGCTCTAGCTTAGCGAGCAGGCCTTCTACATGGGCGCACATTTCCTCCAGGGCTTGGTAAGAGCGGTCGGGATGTTCTAGGCGAACGATTTCCACCTTATCGAACTGATGAAGGCGGTTGAGGCCACGTACATGAGCGCCATAAGAGCCGGCTTCTCGGCGGAAGCAGGGCGTATAGCCCGTTAGGCAGATCGGAAAATCGTCTTCGGCCAAAATCACATCTCGGTAAATATTGGTGAGGGGCACCTCGGCGGTGGGAATCAGGTAGAGATTATCGGCTGTAGCATGATACATTTGGCCGTCCTTATCGGGCAATTGGCCAGTACCACGGGCGCTAGCCTCATTGACTAGATGCGGGGGCAGGAACTCTCGGTAGCCCGCCTTATCGGCCTCATCGAGAAAAAAGTTGATGAGTGCTCTTTGGAGTTTGGCGCCCATACCGGTATAAAGCGGGAAGCCTGCGCCGGTAATTTTGGCCCCAGTTTCAAAGTCGATCAAATTATATTCTTGAGCGAGTTCCCAATGCGGTTTGGCATCTTCGGGAAGCTCGGGCAGATCCTTTTTCCATTCTCTTTCTACTACATTATCCAGGTCACATTTTCCTGCGGGCACTGTTTCGTGGGCGCAGTTAGGGACCTGTAGGAGCAGTTCTTCTAGGCGTTCTGCATTATCGCGGCTAAGTTGTTCTAGCTCATGAATACGACTTTTGATGCCAGCCGTTTGGGACTTGGCCTCTTCTGCGGCGGCTTTTTCTCCTTTGCGCATCAGCTGGCCAATTTGGCTAGAGATGGACTTTAGTTCTGCTCTTTGAGCGTCTAGATCTTGTTGGAGGCTACGGCGTAGGTCATCGGCGGCCAAAATATCATCTAAGATGTTGAGGGGCTCGAAACTTCTAATGGTGAGGCTTCTGAGCACTTTCTCGCGATTTTCGCGAATAAACTGAACGGCTAACATAAAGCTAATTTATGTAGGTAAAATGGTTATTGTCAAATGAGCGGCAGCAGCCACAATAAAGGGGCCAAGGCCAAGTAATTTTAGCGTCTATTTATTCAGACAGAAAACAAACAACTGCTTTTAGGGGTGGATAAAAGGCGCTTTTCACAAAGATAGTATTTGAAATTTAAAATTAAAGTGTAAATTTGTCGTCTACAAAGCAAGAAGCCTTATATCTAATTGCTTCATTTCCTACCTATATCTATCGGACTCATTCAGTGCAACTAATTGCAGGATGATAAAATGCAAACCAATTTGGTTCAACTACTGCCTGTTTGATAGCTCCCTTCATTTTGATAGTTACAGTCCACTTATTGATGTAAAACACATTTAGCTGAAGTCGCTCAGGCTGATCGGTTAATTTTGTACAGTGTTGGGCTAGCAGAAAGCACTTGCTTGTAGGCCGTATGGCTGTGACTATAGAACTACCTACTATTTCAATTCTAATTTACGACTACATGTACAACATCCTTCAACTCAATGAAATGTTGGTCCCTCAACTGCGCGATATTGCGGAGCGGTTGCAGGTAAAAAGTTATAAGCGCCTCCCTAAAAAGGAGCTCATTTATAAAATTCTAGACGCTCAGGCCATTCATGGCGGTGTACCTCCTGCACCTAAGGAAGAACAAAAAGAGGAGCCCAAGAAAAAAGCTCCCGCCAAAAGCCGCAAAACAACTAATAAAAAAGAAGAGGAAGACCAAGAGGCCGAAAAGCCTCAGCCTAAGCGCCGTGGCCGTCCACCCAAAAAGAAAGTAGAAGCGCCCAAAGAGGAAAAAGCGGTTAAGGAAGAAACGCCTGAGCCAAAAGAAACTCCGCAGGACGAAAAGCGGCAGCCTAAGAAAAGAGCGCCTAGAGAACAGCGCAACAACCAAAGAGAGCCTCAGGAAAGAGACCACAACAGAAACCAGCGCGATAATAAAAGAGAACCTCAGGAAAGAGCCCCTAGAGAACAGCGAAATAACAAAAGAGACGCTCAGGAAAGAGACAACAATAGAAATCAGCGCAATAATAAAAGAGAGTCTCAGGAAAGAGACAATAACAGAAACCAGCGCGATAACAAAAGAGACGCTCAAGAAAGAGAACAAAATGAGCAGTCTCAGGATCGCAAGCGCTATAGCCGCCAAAATAACCAAGAACAGCGGAACGAAAACGAGCGTAAAGACCGTAAGTATGCTCGCAAAAAGGCCTTCAGCGTAGAGCTAGATGGTGTAATTGAAGGCGGAGGAGTTTTGGAAATGACCCCTGATGGCTTTGGCTTTTTGCGCTCTCCCGATTATAACTACCTGCCCTCTCCCGATGATATTTATGTATCGCCCTCACAGGTCAAATTGTTGGGCCTACGCACCGGAGATAGCATTCAGGGAACTATTCGCCCGCCCAAAGAAGGCGAAAAGTACTTTGCCCTTTTGCAAGTCAGCCATATCAATGGTTGGGACCCTGCAGATATTAAGGATCGGGTAGCCTTTGACCATTTGCGCCCCACTTTTCCTACCGAAAAGCTCAATATCATTGATCAGGAGAACCCCAAGCACTACTCTACTCGCATCATTGACCTCTTTACGCCTATTGGTAAGGGGCAGCGTGGACTCATTGTGGCCCAACCCAAAACAGGTAAAACCTATTTGCTAAAGGATGTCGCTAATGCCATTGCCGCCAATCATCCCGAAGCCTACCTCATCATTCTATTGATTGATGAACGGCCCGAGGAAGTCACCGACATGGAGCGCAATGTCCGTGCAGAGGTCATTTCTTCTACCTTTGATGCCCATCCCGAAAATCATGTCCGCGTGGCCGGTATCGTCCTCGAAAAAGCCAAGCGCATGGTAGAATGTGGCCATGATGTGATTATTCTCCTTGACTCTATCACCCGCCTAGCCCGTGCCCACAATACCGTGGCCCCAGCTAGCGGTAAGGTCCTTTCTGGTGGTGTAGAGGCCAATGCCCTACTCAAACCCAAACAGTTCTTTGGTGCCGCCCGAAATATCGAAAATGGAGGCTCTCTCACTATTCTAGCTACTGCCCTTATCGATACGGGCTCTAGAATGGATGAAGTCATCTTTGAAGAGTTCAAAGGAACTGGCAATATGGAACTACAGCTCGATCGCCGCTTGGCCAACAAGCGCGTCTATCCCGCTATAGACCTCACCAAATCCTCTACCCGAAGAGAAGAACTCTTGCATGACGAACAGATCATGAGCCGTATGTATATCCTTCGCCGACACTTGGCGGACATGAATACCGATGAGGCCATGAACTTTATGCTCAAGCATCTGAGAGGGACCAAAACCAATGAAGAATTCATGCTTTCTATGAATAGCTAATTTTTTTCTGCTTTTCACTGAAAAAAAGCGAACTAGCCTTATTAAAAAGGGATATTTTTTATATTTTTGCCCTCGCTTTAGCTCAAACAGGGCTAAAAGCAAACATTTTATTGAATTTATTGCCGCTGCTCAGCCGGCAATTCTCATAGAACAATTACAAAAGTTATTGAATCATGAAACGTACGTACCAACCTTCAAGACGTCGCCGAGTAAATAAGCACGGTTTCCGCAAGCGCATGAGCAGCAAAAACGGCCGTAAAGTACTAGCCCGTCGTCGCAAAAAAGGACGCAAGAGCCTAACTGTATCTGACGACTTCCAGCGCGCTAAGCTCAAGTAAGCCGATCGCCAAGCTTGTATATAACTTACTCTTATACATATTCACAGAACAGCTATTCGCAGAGGCGGATAGGCTGTTTTGTGTTTTTGTAGCCCTAAGCCCCCTATATGTCTGATTTTTCTTTTCCCAAAAAGGAACGACTCAAGCAGCGAAAGGCCATCCAGGCTATTTTTGCCGCTCGACAATCGCTGGGGAGCTACCCCATTCGCATTTTTTATCGCCTGCAGCCCAGAGCTCAAGGCGATCCCGCTATTTTGCAGGGCGTATCGGTGGCCAAACGAAAGTTTAAAAAGGCTCCCGACCGAAATTTGCTCAAAAGACGATTGAGAGAGGCTTACCGCCTAAATAAACCCAATTGGTTGGCCAGCCTACCTCATGAAGGCCTACAACTGCAAATGATGTGGGTCTATGTGGGCCATAAAGCCGAAGCGCTAAGCAGTATCCAAAAAGCCGCCGAAAAATCTCGCCTCCGCCTACAGCAAAAGTTGGCCGAGGAAGCAACTTTTTAAGCAAAAATGGCTTCTTTAAAAGAAAATGCTATGCGTTATCTATTTTGGCCTTTTATTCAGCTTTTTCGCTTGATTTCGGCCGTACTTTCCTTTATCTTTTTGCTGCTCATCCAGTTCTACCGCAAGTTTTTATCGCCTTTTTTGCCCTCTAGCTGCCGCTACCAACCCACTTGCTCGGCCTATGGCTTAGAGGCCATCAAAAAATATGGCCCTTTTAAAGGCGGCTGGATGACCATTAAACGAATTGGCCGCTGCCATCCTTGGGGGGGACATGGACATGATCCCGTTCCTTAATTTTTTTATTTTGGGGCTGCCCCGCCCTACAGGCGGGTCGGGCTGGGTACTCCCGTTGGTCGTCGAACTGGCGCCCCTTTAGGGGCTGGTTGTCGCAGCTCGCTATTCGCTCGACCCTTCGCTGGCTTCGCCAGCTCGGTCTGGCCTGCGGCCACTGCTTTGCATCCCTCAGCCGATGAAGTTCTTCGCTCCTGGCCTTTTCCTAGAAAGAAATCCCCTTTTTTCCCATTGTCTTACTTTTTAAGCTGATGCCTTATGCGCCTTGCTCTTTTCTTTTTCCCTTTGCTTTTGATGGCTTGCTCTTCTGGCCCTTCTGCGGCCAAATATGCCAAAAAGTTCTGTGACTGCAGCGAAACCCTGGCCAAGGCCAAGGTCCAAGTTGATAATGGCCGCATGGAAGCCGACTTCTATGCCGAGCTAGAAAAAGAGCAGGAAGAATGTATGGGCCAAGATAATCCCTTTAGCCAACTCAAAACCGCTACAGATAGCCTCGCCTTTGAGCAAGCTTTTTTGCTAGAATTGGCGAAACAATGTCCCACTACTGCCCGAAATTATGGCTATACCCTTCCCGAAACGCCTGCTGCTGCTCAGTAGCTTTTTTCTTTTTGGCCACTGCCAAGAGGGGCCCGCTAGCTACCGCCTGCCCGGCCAACAATGGATGATGCCCTTTGCTAGCGTTCAAGAAGTGTTGCCCCCTGCCCTAGATGAAATTTCTGGCCTTTGCGATAATGGGCAGCAACTCATGGCCCTCAATGATGAGGAAGGCCGCCTCTATCCCGCCAACTTTAATCCAGCCTTTGATCCGCTCCCCCAGCCTTGGGGACCGCCCGGCGATTATGAAGGCCTGGCCTTTTGGCCCCATCTAGGCTATTTTATTTTGCGCTCCGATGGAAAAATTTGGCAGCTTGGCCTAGAGGAGACTAAAGGGCAAGAACTCCCTTTTTCTCTGCCGCCCGATATAGAATATGAGGGCCTTTGTTTTTGGCCCAAAAAGCAGCAATTGTTGGTGGCGGCCAAAGAGCCGGCGGGACTCTATCTTTTTTCGCCAAAAAATGGCGACTATCTTCCGCTCCTCGATTTAAGTCCTTTTTTGATTCATCCTTCAGCAGTGGCCCTTTCTGAAGATGAGAAATTGCTCTATGTTTTGGCAGCCAAAGAGCAGGAGCTCTGGGTATTTGATAGCCACAGCTTGGCTGTTTTGGGCCAATTTCTTCTTCCCACTTATGATTTAGTGCAAGCCGAAGCCTTAGTCGTTCATGGCCGAGCCAGCTTTTGGATTGGCTCCGAAGCCCAAGAAGATCGTCCCGCCCAACTTTGGCGCTATGAAAAACTGCCCCCCTTGGCCCAATAATATCTAAACTATTGCGCAGCAATACCGCCCTTGCTGTGGCCATCAGGCCGCAGCATCGGCCTAGCGATGCGAAAGGGGGCGGCGAAGCCGCAGACCAAGGCCGTCAGGCCGCAGGGCCGAGCAGACCTGCGAGCCCTGAAGCGTAGCGCCGCAGCTTTGCTGCGGAGGCCCCAAAACAGCAGCGAGCTGCAAAACGACAACAAGAACTTTAGTTCGCAGTTCGACGACCGAAGGGAGTAACCGCCGACGAGCGAAGCGAGGCGGAGGCCCCAAAAAACAGAAAGAAAAAAGGCTATACATAAATGCCTGCAGTTTGTTTAACTTTGTGGCGCTCAAAGCTTGTCTCATTTTTGCGAGAGCTTGAGCTTTTTTTGATAGACGAACCGCCAAAGGAAATGAAAATACTGTTTTGGGCCATTTTGCTATTGAGCGCGCCCGGCCTAATTGCGCAGCGCATTAGCGTAGAAGATTATATTGCTAGCTATAAAAATATTGCGGTAAGAGAAATGCAGCGAACGGGGATTCCCGCTAGCATTACCTTGGCCCAGGGCATTCATGAATCGGGGGCAGGAAACAGCAATTTGGCCAAAGAAGCCAACAACCATTTTGGGATTAAATGCGCCTCGGACTGGCAGGGCGAAAAATTTTATAAATGGGATGATGAGTCGGTAGAATCTTGCTTTCGGGTTTATGAAAATGCAGAGGCTTCTTTTGTGGACCATAGTGCCATTTTGACCAAAAGAAAGCGCTATGCCAGCCTTTTTGAACTCGATAAAGAGGATTATGCAGGCTGGGCCAAGGGCCTGCGCAAGGCGGGTTATGCCAGCGACCCTAAGTATCCAGATAAGCTTATTGCCACCATTGAAAAGCACCAATTGCAGCAATTTGACTTGGAAATGCAGCCCCTAACAATTAGTGATGAGCTAGACAGTACGCCCGTAGATCCGAGTATTTTTGCCACCCCCGAACCCTTTGAGCGCCAACTGCGGCGACAGCAAAAAAGTCCCCTCTTTTTAAGCTACAAAAAGGGCATTTTTCGGCAAAATAAAAGCTCTTATGTCATTGCTAAAGCAGGAGAATCGGCCCTAGAAGTGGCCAACCGCTTTGGACTGCCCTATGCCAAATTCCTTCGGTTCAATGACCTAGTAGATGGCGATCAACTCATTGACTATCAGTATTGCTATATTCAGCCTAAAAAGAGTAGATACCGAGAAAAAAAAGAAGAGCATCTGGTCAAGAATGATGAGAGCATGTATGAAATTGCTCAATTTTATGGCCTGCCCCTAGACAAGCTCTACGAGCGCAACCTCATGCAAGAAGGGCAAGAGCCCGCCAATGGCGAATTCATTTTATTGGGCCGAAAAGCAGCGGGACCGCCAAAAATTAGAGCTCGTAAACTCCCTAATTGGGAGAATGTCAATTTGGTCCCTATCATTAGCCCCAAAGACAGCACAACAGCTCCAGCCAAAGAAGAATTTAAGGCTCCAGAGCTGGTCATCAACCAACCCACCTATCCCGAGCAGATTTATCAGGATTCTCTAAATACCAATACAAGCCCTGATGGCCGCGACCTGAAGATTCCAGAACTGAAGCAAGATAGCCCCAAAACCGAAGTACCGAGTTTTCCAACTTTTGGTCCAGAAACGCCCCAAAAAGAAGAGCCAAAAGGCAGCGGATTACCTGATCAACCCATTACAAAACTGGGCGAGCTCCCGCCCCTGCCGCCAGCCCTAGACAAGCCGCCGCTCATCAATGGCGAGTATATCCATGAGGTACAGGCAGAAGAAACTCTCTATTCTATTGGATTAAAGTATGGTCTCAAGTGGCAAGAAATCCAAAAATTTAATAAATTGAAGTCAAACAACTTGTACAAAGGCCAAAAGCTGAAGATTCCCCTTGCCCAATAAATCCCATTTGCCATGAAAACGATTGAAATTACCACGGCCCAAAAAGTGAGCATCCAGTACGAGCTGGCTCCTCTGGGCAGCCGCATATCGGCCTTTATGATTGATATGCTCGTGCTCATTGGCCTGATGATTATCCTCAATCTCATTGGGGGGCTGGTCATTGATGGGGAGGCTTATATGTACTTTGTCATCCTCGTCATCCTCCCCACCCTCTTGTTTTACACCTTGGCCTCCGAGATCTTACTCAATGGCCAAACCCTAGGCAAAAGGGCCGTGGGGCTGCGCATCATCAAGCTCAATGGAGAGCCCGCCGAAGCCTTTGATTATGTGCTGCGTTGGGCCTTCCGCTTCATCGATATTTGGGGCTCGGCGGGCTCGGTGGCTAGCCTCATGATTTCGTCCTCTGGGCATAGCCAACGCATGGGCGATCTCCTATCGGGCAGTACGGTGGTGCGCACCAAAGCAAGCCGACAGTTTCGCCTTGAAGATATTCTCTCTTTGGCCAAAAAGGAAGATTATGAACCCAAATACCCCGAGGTCCTCAGTCTGAGCGAGCAAGATATGCTCTTTGTCAAAAGAGTGCTCGACCGCCATAAAAAATATAAAAATGAGGCCCACAAACAGGTCATTCTAGACCTAAGTGAGCATCTGGCCCAACAACTAGAGGTGCCATTGCTCAAAAACCGCCTCGACTTTCTGCGCCAACTCCTCCTCGATTATATCGTGCTGACCCGCTAAAGATTTTGCCCTTCAAAGTTGTTCTTTGAGGGGCTTTTTTGGGGCCCGCGGCCGGCTAGGCTCCGCCTAGGTCGGCCGCCGCTATGCTGCGGGGCTCGCAAGTCTGCTCGGCCCTTCACAGGCTACGCCTGCTCGGTCTGGCCTGCGGCCACCCGCTCCGCAGCGCTGGGCCAATAGAAAACTCTCTTGGGCCAAAACAAAATGCTTATTCCTGTTTTTATTCGCAAAGCGTTTATCTTTGTATCATGAACTTTAAGACCTTACTCCAAGCCTATCGCAAATCGGAAAAGCTCGCCGATATTTGTCAAACTCTCCAAAAAAAGGAGAACCAAAAAGTACAGCTCAAGGGACTCTATGGCTCGCAAAAAGCCTTTTTTCTCTATGCGCTTTACCTCAAAACAGAACGGCCTATACTCGTTCTCGCCAATGATAAGGAAGAGGCCGCCTATCTGCAATCTGACCTGCAGCATATTAGCGAAAGAGAGGAGATCCTCTTTTTTCCCGACTCCTTCCGCCGCCCCCAAGGCTTTGATAAATTAGACCGCGCTAGCGTTTTGCAAAGAACCGAGGCCGTGAGTAAACTGCTGGATGCCAGCAGCATTCCCCCTTTTATGGTCTCTTATCCAGAAGCCATTTTTGAGCAGGTGGTCGCCCCCGAACAACTGGCCGAAAATGCCATCAAAATTAAGGTAGGCGAAGATTTGGACCGCAAATTCTTGGTCGAAATCCTTACCGAATATGGCTTCAATTATGTCGATTTTGTCTACGAACCCGGCCAATATGCCCTGCGTGGCGGCATTATCGATATTTTCTCCTATGGACATGAACTGCCCTACCGCCTAGAGCTCTTTGATGAAGAGGTGGAAAGTATCCGCTCTTTTGACCCTAGCTCTCAACTATCTACCAAAAAGATGGCTTTTGTCACTATTGTGCCAAATGTCAATACTCAATTTAAGAAGGAGCAGAAAACCGACCTCTTTAGTATTCTCCCCAAGGAGCTGCTCATTTGTGCAGAAGATGTTCAGCTCCTTTTGGACCGCCTGCAAGATTGCTTCGAAAAAGCACAGCTCCTCTCGGCCCAACTTCAAGAACAGGAACAATATGAACGCATAGAGGAAATTGGCCTGCTAGACGAACAAGCCTTTGTTTTTCCCCGCCATATTATGGACCAACTGGCCAATAAGCGCTTAGTAGAATTTGCCCATACTCCTTTCTATAAAAAAAGCCCAAGCTTTAGTTTTCAAGGGAGCCTGCAACCCCGCTTTGGCAAAAACTTCGAGCGCCTGATTGAGCAGCTCAGAGAAAATACACAACAGGGCATTACCAATTGTATCTTAGTCGAAAACCCCAAGCAGATCGAACGCTTTTATAGCATTTTTGAAGATTTGCGCGCTCATGTAAAATGGCACCCTATCCAAAAGACCGTGCATAAGGGCTTTGTGGACCAAGAACTGAAGATGGCTTGCTATACCGATCACGAAATCTTTGAGCGCTTCCATAAGTATAAAACAAAAAGAGGCTTTGATCGCAATATGGCCCTCAAGATGAAGGCCATCAATGAACTGCAACCTGGCGATTATGTTACGCATATTGACCATGGAGTGGGCAAGTTTGCTGGCCTGCAAAATATTGAGCTCAATGGCAAACAACAGGAGTCGGTCAAATTGGTCTATGATGGCGGAGATATTCTCTATGTCAGCATTCAATCGCTACACAAAATCTCTAAATATGTGGGCAAAGACGGCAAGCCGCCTTCGGTCCATAAACTAGGCAGTAATGCCTGGGCCAATACCAAGAAAAAGACCAAGAAGAAAATTAAAGCCTTGGCCTTTGACCTGATTAAGCTCTACGCCAAACGCAAATCTACCCAAGGCATTCAGTTTCCCCCCGATGGCTATTTGCAAAATGAATTAGAGGCTTCTTTTATCTATGAAGATACCCCCGATCAAGCCAAAGCCACCGAGGCCGTCAAAGAAGATATGATGAAGCCCTACCCCATGGACCGCCTCATTTGTGGCGATGTGGGCTTTGGCAAAACAGAGATTGCCGTTCGTGCTGCCTTTAAGGCGGTGGTGGCGGGCAAACAGGTGGCTATTTTGGTCCCAACCACTATTCTCGCCCTCCAACATGCCCAAACCTTCAGAAAGCGATTGGGCCAATTTGATGTGCAAGTAGAGTATATCAACCGATTTAGAACGACCAAAGAGAAAAAGGAAATTTACGAGCGCCTCAAAGCCAATAAAATTGATATCCTGATTGGCACCCACGCCATTCTCAACAAAAAGGTCCAATTTGCCGATCTCGGCTTGCTCATTATTGATGAAGAGCAGAAGTTTGGGGTGGCCTCCAAAGAAAAACTCCGCAATATTAAGGTCAATGTAGATACCCTGACCCTAACCGCCACGCCCATTCCCCGTACCTTACAGTTCTCTCTCATGGCCGCCCGAGATCTCTCGGTCATCAATACGCCGCCGCCCAACCGCCAGCCCATTCATACGGAGTTGCGGACCTTCAATGCGGAGCTGATTCAAGAAGCCATTGAGCAGGAAGTGAGCCGAGGCGGGCAGGTCTTTTTCATCCATAACCGAGTAAAGAGCCTAGAAGATATGGCCGCTATGCTCCGCCAAATGATGCCTAATCTGGATGTGGCCGTGGCCCATGGCCAAATGGAGCCCGCCCAACTCGAAAAGCGGCTGATGAACTTTATTCAGGGCTATAATGAGGTCCTTGTTTGTACCAATATTATCGAAACGGGTCTCGATATCGCCAATGCCAATACCATTATTATCAATAATGCCCACCATTTTGGCCTCAGCGATTTGCATCAGTTGAGGGGCCGAGTGGGCCGCTCCAACAAAAAGGCCTATTGCTACCTTTTGGCCCCTCCCCTTTCGGTCCTGAGCTCCGACTCTCGCAAGCGCCTCCAAACCCTAGAGCAGTTTGCCGAATTGGGCAGCGGGATCCACATTGCTATGCGCGATCTCGATATTCGGGGGGCCGGAAATATTCTGGGCGGCGAGCAAAGCGGCTTTATTGTCAATATGGGCTATGAAACCTACCAAAAGATTCTGAACGAGACCATTCAGGAGCTCAAGCAGGGCGAGTACAAGGAGCTCTTTAAGGAGGAGATGGAGAAAAAGCGGGAATTTGTCCAGGATGTCATCATTGAACTAGATGAAGAGATGCTCATCCCCTCGGATTATGTGCCCATTATCAGCGAGCGCTTGGCCCTTTACCAAAAGATGGATGAGCTAGAAAACGAGGCCGATATTAAGTCCTTTAGCGAGAAGATGATTGACCGTTTTGGTCCCTTGCCCGAACAGGTCAAGCAGTTGTTTGAGGCCTTGCGCCTGCGTTGGATAGCCCGCTCTTTGGGCTTTGAGCGCCTACATTTTAAGGGCAAAAAGCTCCGTTGCTACTTCATCAGTAAGCAGGATTCGCCTTTTTATGAAAGCGATTATTTCTTGCGTATTTTGGATTATATCCAAAAGCATAGCGACCACCGTTTTTTCCTCAAGCAGAGTCCCAAGCACCTCATTCTCATCTGCGAGGGTTTGCGCAATCTCCATGCGGCCAAATCTATCTTGAAGGAGTTGGCGGAGGCGGTAGATTAGGATATTGTTTTGGGGCCTCCGCTGCGGCTTCGCCTTGCGGCGCTACGCTTTGGGGCTCGCTGTTCGCTCGGCCCTGCGTCGCCTTCGGCTCCTTGGTCTGGCCTGACGGCCACCCCGCCGCATCGCTAGGCCTGCGGGCCTTCGGCCCTTTTAGCTGCAGCTTAAAAGCCGCAGCCAATTTCGGAACAACTAAGCTAAGCTTTGGCCGCCCCTTGGCCTGCAGCTTAAAAGCCGCAGGACCTGAAAACAAAAGCTATTCCCCACCCCTAAAAAAGCAGGGGCTTTTAAGCCGCTGCGGCGAGCAAAATGATGGCCCAACTAGATTGGCTGCGGCCTTTAGGCTGCAGGTACAGATAGTATTGCAAATAGCATCCCCCACTTTACAATTGCCATTTCACAAATTGCGAATAGCATCCCCTGCTTTACAATTGCCATTTCACAAATTGCAAATGGCATCCCCCGCTTTACAATTGCCATTTCACAAATTGCGAATAGCATCTCCCGCTTTACAATTGCCGTTTCACAAATTGCGAATAGCATCTCCCGCTTTACAATTGCCGTTTCACAAATTGCAAATAGCATCTCCCGCTTTACAATTGCCGTTTCACAAATTGCAAATAGCATCCCCCGCTTTACAATTGCCATTTCACAAATTGCGAATAGCATCCCCCGCTTTACAATTGCCGTTTCACAAATTGCGAATAGCATCTCCTGCTTTACAATTGCCATTTCACAAATTGCGAATAGCGTACCCTGCTTTACAATTGCCGTTTCACAAATTGCGAATAGCATCTCCCGCTTTACAATTGCCGTTTCACAAATTGCGAATAGCATCTCCCGCTTTACAATTGCCGTTTCACAAATTGCGAATAGCATCTCCCGCTTTACAATTGCCGTTTCACAAATTGCGAATAGCATCCCCTGCTTTACAATTGCCGTTTCACAAATTGCGAATAGCGTAAGTAAACTGCCTTATGGCCGAAGCAGAAAGATAAGCTTGAAAACAACTGTTGAGCGGCCTAGCGATGCGGCGGGGTGGCCGTCAGGCCAGACCGAGGCGGCCTAGCCGCCGAAGGGCCGAGCAGACCTGCGAGCCCCAAAGCGTAGCGCCGCAAGGCGAAGCCGTAGCGGAGGCCCCTAAAAAAACTGCCCCCATCCAAAAAAGGATGAGGACAGCGACCGCAAAATAAAAGTCTGTACAGACTTGAGAACTACTCTTCTATTGCTTTTGGATCAATTGGTCTTGGCCATTGATACGGAGCAAATAGTGAGCTGCAGGGAAATTGCTAAGATCAAAGCTCATTTGACCAGATGTGGGGGCATCGGCCTGAGTTTTTTCTAGCAAGAGTTGGCCCTGCATATTGTAGACCTGAAGATGCAGGTCTTGGGTTTGGTTTTGCTCAAAGCTGACAAAGTATTGGCCCTGGCTGGGGTTAGGGAACACCTTGAAGCTAGTGTTGAGCAATTCGACTTGGCGAGTACTAGTGGGGCTAGAAATAATGGCCTCACTAAGGTTAGTGATTACGGGCGCATTAAAGTCAAAGTAGATCGCCGCCTTGTTGGGAATTACAGAGCCTAAGGGCAAGTTAGGGTCTCTGTCGATGCTATAATTGATAAATCCATGGCTGCCAGGCTCATCACTATCGGCATCGGGGAGATTGATATTGTTGAAAGTAAATACGAGGATATTTCCGTTTTCAACCGTCATTGTAGCGGGATGAGAGAACTGTAGATTGCGTAGGCTACTCATATCAAAGCTAGCATCTAGGGTATCGCGGACCACCACGGTATAAGCGGGGGCAGTACCTAGGTTTTGGAAATGGATCGTATAGTCCAAAACATCATCTTGTTCAAAGATTTCGGCTTGTCCGCGGGGGTCGCCAGAGCGAGTTGGGCGAAGAACGATCTCGTTAGGATCCCAAGATCCCACTACAATTAGGCTGTCTACATCTGTATTATTAGCGGGAGTAGCATCGCCAGAGATGGGGGTAATGGCTACGCTATTGGCTACTTGATTACCTAGGGCCACTGTAGTGGGTGTGCTTAGGTAGATGCGGATAAGTCCACATTCTCCAGCGCCCAAGTTATTGGCGGTAAAGGTAATATTGTTATTTACGGCATCATGAGACGTCATCATTGCATTGCTATAGCTATAGTAAGTAGCATTAGCATAGTTGGGGTTCATGGCCGTAGAGTTAAACTCTAGTTGGCTATCATAATCTACCGTGATCGTTGCATTTTGGGTAGTATTTCCATCATTGCAGTAGTAGACATAAGTATAGAGGTCAAAACCAGGAGTAGAGGTACTATAGTGGACCAAATTCACACGAAGGTCATTGACGGGGGGATGCGTGACCACAAAATCGTTTCCACCATAATAGCCTCCCACATTAGCGGCATTGACGTTAATATTGGCGGCGGGGCAGAGTTGGCTACTTACGCCATCGGGTAGAAGCTCTACCGTATAGTTTCCGGTTTGCGTTACAGTAAACTGATAGTAGCCGTATTGGTTAGTTGTTGTGATAATACCAGCGGGTTGTAGGCGAACAAGGCGGAAAGCCTCGGCAGTACCTTGGGCACAAGTAGCGCCAGCGGTATTATCGGTTACTCGTCCAGCGATCATGATAGCACAGCTAGAATCTTGATCGAGGAAGAAGGTACGTGCAGTTTGGCAGCTATCATCGGTAATGGTTACCGTATATACCCCAGAAGCGAGGTTATTCAAGTTGGGGCCAGTGTCGCCAGTATTCCAAACAAACTGAGGATTGCTAAAGCCAGTGGGATTTAGGGCAATAGCGCCTAGAGAATCCACACAGTTGGCGGGCGTCATGCTGGGGTTGATCGTTCCGCTACCGTTTACGATTAGGCTATCTAGATAAACCGAGCAGCCAGAGCTATCATAAACATAAACAGAGTAGAAGCCAGGGGCTAGGTTGCTTTGGTCTTCTTGCCAGCCGTTACTTACATTATTGGACCAGCTATACATATACATGCCATCGCCTCCGCTTACCGTCAAATCAATGGCGCCATCATTTTGGCCACAAGAAGCATCGTTAATAGTATAGCCTACTTGCATAGGCGCTTGGCTATTGACTTGTACTGAGCTTACGGCTGTACAGCCATTGGCATCAGTTACGGTTAGGCTATACAAGCCTGCTCCATTTACGGCATAAGCATCATGGATATTATTCTGTGTAGTGACGGTGAGTCCGGTGCTCCAGCTATAAGTATAAGGGGCGGCGCCATTCCATACATAAGCAGAAAGTGTATCGGCGGGACAACCTTGGCTATAGGTATAGGCCTGCATATTGCAGACAGGTTGTTGATTACAGTTGGTTGTATCTACATAATAATTAGTAGAAGCGGTACAGCCTGCGGCATCGGTTACCGTGACCATATAGTTAAATCCTGCAACTAGGTTACTAATGCTTGCTGTTGTTTGTCCATTAGACCAAGCATAAGAATAAGGAGATGTTCCGCCAGAAGGCATAGCATGCACCCAGTTAGCGGGGCAGCCAATGCTATCTTCCGATATAAAGATAGAGATGTTACAGGGCTGCTGCTGATTACAGTTGGTCGTATCTACATAATAATTAGTAGAAGCGGTACAGCCTGCGGCATCGGTTACCGTGACCATATAGTTAAATCCTGCAACTAGGTTACTAATGCTTGCCGTTGTTTGTCCATTAGACCAAGCATAAGAATAAGGAGCTGTTCCGCCAGAGGGCATAGCATGCACCCAGTTAGCGGGGCAGCCAATGCTATCGTCCAGCATCAAGATAGAGATATTACAGGGTGGTTGTTGATTGCAAAGGGTATCAATATAATAGTTGGTCGTATCGGCACAACCATTGGCATCAATAACAACTAAGCTATAATTTTGAGCGGCGGCTAGGTTAGCAATAGAGCTAGTTGTAGCCCCATTGCTCCAATGGTAAGTATAGGGGGCTGTACCTGCAGAAGCGCCAGCAAAAAGTGTATTTACCGGACAGCTGGCGGTATCGGGAAAAATTGTTGCCTGAGGGCCATTGCCTCCACCTACCGTATAGGTTTGGCTTTCGTAGCATTGTGTGGTGCTATCATACGCTTGTACGGTATAGCTGCCGGCAGGAACATTAGCGAGCGTCATGCCTGAGCCCACATACTGCCAGTTGGCATTGTACCAGCGTAGGTCATAGGGGCCAGAGCCAGAGACCGACAATTGAATTTGGCCGTTATTGTTTCCACAGCTAGCATCAAAAACGCTAGCCGTTAGGCTAAAGGTATTGACCACAATAGTGTCGGTAGTGGTACAACCATTGGCATCTTGCACCGTTACACTATAGGTCCCTAAGCTGGGGGTGGCAATAAAATTAGTAGTGGCGCCTGTGCTCCACTGATAGGTGTAAGGGGCTTGCCCACCAGAGGTATAGGCCTGAACAAATTGAGCAGGGCAAGTAGAACTATCGGGATAGGCATATACCCGAAAGTTACCACATTGGGCCATAAGCTCTCCGCTGCCCAAAAAGGCCAACAGAAAACTTAAACTGAGATAAAATCTTTTCCAATTCATAATCTAAATGATTTAAGGGGGAGATAATGCGCTTATTGGCTTTTCATATTCTCAAAGAACGGCCTTTGGAGCTAGCTATCGAAATAGCTTTTCGGGCATTTGTCAAGATTTATTTTTATCAAGGTCCATTTTAAAGGGTTTTTGATCTAACTTTGTCAATTTTTTATTTTTATTATTTTTTTGGGGCTGCCGCTACGCCCTTCGGTTGTCGAACTGGCGCCCCTTTGGGGCTGGTTGTCCCTATGGTCGGGTCGGGCTGTCCGCAGCTCGCTGCTCGCTCGGCCCTGCGCGGGCTGCGCCCGCTAGGTCTGCCGCCTGCGGCGGCCCTGCTCTCATCCCTCAGCCGAGGGCCTTCGGCCCTGCTAGATGCAGAAGGGCCAAAAAAAATCCCTCAGGAGTTTTTCCTGAGGGATAGATCATAAATGCCCGCTCATTTTAATAAGGGTCATTATTTCGCTCATCTTCTTTTTTTCGTCGCCAATCTTCTCGGCGGCTTTCTTGGGCGGCATCATCTCGGTCATAGGCATGAATAATTTCCTTAACGAGACGGTGGCGGACCACATCGCTAGCATCCAGATAAAGTTGGCCAATACCGTCTACGCCTTTAAGGATGCGTAGAGCTCGAATCAGGCCAGACTGTTGTTTTCTGGGCAAGTCAATTTGAGAGAGGTCGCCAGTAATGATACATTTTGCATTGGGGCCCAGGCGGGTCAAAAACATTTTGAGCTGCATTTCTGTGGTATTTTGGGCCTCATCCAAAATCACGAAGGCATCATCTAGGGTGCGGCCTCGCATAAAGGCGAGAGGGGCCACCTCAATAATGCGGTTTTGCATAAAGTAATTGAGCTTATCGGGCAGAATCATATCATCTAGGGCATCATAGAGGGGGCGTAGATAAGGATCGATCTTATCTTTGAGGTCGCCGGGTAAAAAGCCTAGATTTTCGCCAGCTTCTACAGCGGGCCGAGTGAGAATAATTCTTTTGACGATATTTTGCTTGAGGGCGCGGACGGCCATAGCCACAGCCGTATAGGTTTTTCCTGTTCCGGCTGGCCCGATCGCAAAGACCAGGTCGTTAATATCGGCCAATTCGACTAATTTCTTTTGGTTGCGGGTACGCGGGGTAATGGGTTTTCCAGAGCGGCCATATACAATTGCATTGCGATTGACCTTGCGCAATTTGCTCTCGAAGGGATTTTCTCCTTTGAGCATATCTTTAATTGCCTGTGGGTGCAGCTCGCCTAATTGCTGGAGCATTTTGACCATCAGCTCTAGTTTATGTTTTACCTCTTGCACCCTTTGTTTTTCTCCGCTAATGCGGACGGTATTGCCTCGGGGCGTAATTTTTAGGTCGGGATAGCTGGCTTGCAGCAAAGCGAGTTTGCTATCGTTTTGTCCGTAAAAATCAATCAGCTCTACATTCTCGAGGATGAATAGGATTTCGCTAGTTGCCATGATAAATTGTTGGTTAGTGAAGGGCTTCAGTCGTTGAGGACTGGAGACGCACAAACTTACAATTTTTGGGGCATCTTTGTTCCCCGCCTTTTAAAAAAAGAAGTTTGGCCCCTTTATTTGGCGACCTACAGGGCCGAAGGCCCGCAGGCCTAGCGATGTGCAGGGGGGGCCGCAGGGCCAGACCAAGCTGGCGAAGCCTGCGCAGGGCCGAGCGAATAGCGAGCCCCGAAACGTAGCGCCCGCCGCAGGCGGGAGGCCCCAAAAAAATAAAAAAGCCCCTCAGACTAGAGGAGCTTTTGGTTTTATTTATTGGCCTTAATTTTTTGCTTGAGTTCTTCAACCACCTGCGTTTGGTCATCGACCTCTTTCTTTTTGGTCCCTTGATCTTCCTTAGACTTCTTGATATCCTCTTCGGCCTGTTTGATATTTTCCTCCATCTTCTTGATAGTCTCCTTATAGTCCTCGATATCTTTGGTGAGTTTCTTCTCGTCTTTTTCGAGTTCCTTCATATCCTTCTCTAGCTCCTTGAGGGTTTTTTCCTCGGCTTTGAGGAGGTCTTCGAGTAGATCGGCGCTTAGTTTTTTGGTAAACTTATTCACGACTTCCTCGGCTACTTGGAACTGATTGGGAAATTCTTTTTGCGAGAGGTAGCTCACGCCTAGGTTGAACCAGATCACGATTTCGGCGCCTTCTTCGCCTTTATCTTGGACCATAGCGTAGATATCTACGGTATTTTCGCTCATATCTTTGACTGTAGCATCATCAGAGATATAGAGTTTATCTTTCTTTTTGTACTTCACTTTGCCTTTATAATTTTTCTTGACAAAGGTTTTCCAGATATCGCCCACCTTATCGGCAGAGCAATTGGGGAGGTCTACGACTAGGGCATTGTGGGCGCCTTCAGACATAGTACGCACCTCTTCTTTGAGGGTGGCTTTTACTTGGGCCTGAGCCTGAAAAGCGAAGGCAAAAAAGAGGAGGAGAATAAAGCTAATTTGTTTCATTTTGTGGTTGTTGAGGCGCTAAAAAGCGCTGTTTATAAATTGTAATTTGATTTAGGGAGCTAAAATAGGGGCTAAAGTCACATTAAAAGTAGAAAAATAAAGCCTTAGAGCCTGATTGTCTGCCCTGCTTTTGTATCTTTATCGACAAAGTTCCTGGTTTGGGGAACAGTTTTCCAGAAAGCGACAAATTTCTGTCCATTTTGACGAATATCGAGACAAAACATAGCCTAATTCTAGGCCTCTTCATTTGCTTTGCCTGTTTGTTTTTGCTTCCTTTGGGTCTATCGGCTCAGTTTGGCGAGCAGCAGCTTTTGGCGGCAGATGCTTTGAGTTTAAATATGCTGGTGGAAGAAAAGCAGGAGCAACAGGCGCCTCTGCTGGAGGATCCATTGGCCTTTGAGCAACTGCGTTTGGCTCCGCAAAAGCCAGCGCCAGCGCCTTATCGGGCGACAAAAATTTCTAGGGAGCATTATGTAGACAACCCCTATGACTTGGAGGATTTCAGCAATCCCTTCAATTTGCCCAAAAAGGGGCAGCAATTGGGGCAGCGCAAGGCCAAATTGGCCAAGGATGTAGATATGGATAAATTTTGGTCCGAATTATTTGCGCCCAAAGAGCAGCCTGCGGTTTTATCTACTTCTACGCAAAAAGCGAAGCGTCAGCCGGCATGGCTATTATTTGCCCTTTTGGGGCAGCTCTTACTATTTGCCTTTTTGCTCACGGCCTATCGCTCCGAGACCTACCGAGATTTTTGGGCCTATGGCAATTTGAATATTGCGGGCCAAGAAGAGCGAGAACAGCGGTTTCAGCAATGGTCGGCCTATAATATACTGAGCTATCTACAGGCGGGTTTTGCCCTAGGGAGCTTTATCTATTTGGCCAGCAACTTTATGCGTCTAGAAGAAGGCCAACTGCCCGATTGGAGCTTTGCGAACTTTGCCTTTTTGCTAGCTGCCACTACAGCCGCCTATACGGCCAGACAAGCGATTTTGCGGCTCTTGGGCGAGCTCTACCCCATTGGCCAAGAGATGAGCTTTTATGGCTACCTCAATGCCAATCAGCACCGCATTATGGGCTTTAGCTTGCTGCCTATGCTCTTTTTGTTGGCCTATAGCGCTCCTGACTTGCAGGGCCTATTGCCTATGTTCTTGGCTAGCTTGCTCGGCCTTAGTTTTGCCTATACGGCCCTAAGAGCGGCATTTACTGCCCTTGATACAGTTCGATTTCATAAGTTTCAGTTTTTTCTTTACCTTTGCACCGTTGAAATAGCCCCCCCGCTAATTCTACTCAAATTCTTGTCTATCATTTAACTATCAAAAGGGCCAAGGGAATATATGTCATCCGTGGAAGCAAAAGAAAGATTGAAGCGCGTAGAGAGTATTTTGGTGACTCAAATGACTACCAAAAATAATAAAGCTCCCTATGACCGCTTAGTAGAGAAGTACGGTATTAAGGTGGATTATCGCCCATTTACAGAGGTTCGGCCCGTTTCGGCCAAGGAGTTTCGCAAACAAAAGGTAAGGCTAGAAGAGTATTCGGCTATTATTTTTACCTCTAAGTCGGCTATTGACCACTATTTTCGCCTTTGTGAGGAGATGCGCTATAAGGTGCCTGCAGAGACCAAGTATTTTTGCCTCTCTGAAGCGATTGCCCTCTATTTGCAAAAGCATACCACTTACCGCAAGCGCCGTGTCTTTTTTGGCAAAAGAACCTTGCAAGACCTCAAACCTTATTTGCTGAAGCATAAGAAGAAAGAGACCTTCTTGCTGCCCTCTTCTAATTTGGGCAAAAAAGCCTATGAGACGTTCCTAGAAGCGGAAGGCTTTAATTTTGTCGTTTCTGAAATGTACCTAGCAGCTAGCTCGGATATTTCTGATCTAGAGGATGTTTTCTATGATATTTTGGTCTTTTTTAGCCCATTGAGTCTAGACTCGCTCTACGATAACTTTCCCGACTTTAAGCAAAATAATACTCGTATTGCCGTTTATGGCAATTCTACCGCCAAGGCCATTGAGGCCAAAGGCTTGTATATTGATATTAAGGTCCCTAATCCAGAGTTTCCTAAAATCCGCTCTATGGCCGAGGCTATTGAGCATTATATAAAGGAAGCCAACGACCTTTAAGCTAAAAAAGGGCGAGCAGAAATTCTGCTCGCCCTTTTTGTTTATTTTCTCGGCTTGTAGCGCTTCATAAAATGTTCGGGGCTACTTTCATTGAGGATTTCCTGAATAATGACTTGGTCTATTTCTCGGGGGCTGCTATTGGGGCGGTTATTTTTGAGCTCCAATCGCCGACGGCGGGCATACTGCCGCAAGATTTGGGTCCCTAACCAACTGCCCGAATTGCCCGGCAGGTCTAGCTCTGGCTTAAAAGGACCTACGGTTACGTATTTTCGGTATTTGGTGGCATCGCTGCTATATAAGAGGTCTTGCTCGCCCAAATAGTCCCAAAGGCCTTGTTCCCCTTTTTCGCAAAATTCAACTTGAAAGGCCGAAAAATTAAAGAGTAGACTGTCGGCGGTTTGAGGCAGAAAAGCCCCAGAGAGAAAGAACTTCTTGCCATTAAAAATCATCTCGTCAATCAAGCGGCTGCTTTCTCTTTTGGCCTGTTGCTCTACTAGACGATCGGCCAAGGCATAGGCCATTTTGGCCGAGATATGCTCTGCCGTTAGGGTTCTGCGCATATAGGCGTTTTTCAAGTTCGGATGGGCCAAATAACCAATATGGTTGGGGCCCAAAAAGAAGTCTAAGCCCAAACCCGAAAACTCTTCTAAGGTAAAGGTGCCATAATTGTAAAAGCTAAAGTAGGTATAGACCTTCTCAAAGGGATGCTTTTTGCCCCCAAAATAATAGAGATAATGCGCTCCGGCCTGCTCCAAGTCTGCCTCTACCTGCTCCAAATTGGGATAAGCCAACTGAATACTATCATAGAGTAACTGCGATTCTTTAAAGTTGAGGAAACTCAGCAAGCGGGGGGCAAAATCTGGCCGATCATCAGGCATACCCATAATTTGGCCAAAATAAAGGGGGGCAAAATCCGGATACTTTTCCTTCAATTTCTCTATCCCTTCCTTTATCTTCGTACTGTCTTTAGGCAAGGCCATTAAGTCTTGCTCAAAACGAAAGATGTCTACCTTGGCCGATAGCTCGCCCAAATCTGGCTGGTATTTAGGCAGGCCCTCCTCTGAGCTACTACATGCCGTAAAGACCGAAAAAAGCAAGACAAAAGCCGATAGGCCCCAAAGAGTTTTCATATTTTACACTAATTTTGTGAGTTCAAGGAGTGGCTTGTCCCTGGTTTTCTGCTAAATACTCGCCAGTTGAAACACTCCACTATTTAATAGCTGCTAAAATAAAAAGTTATGCTGCGTAAAATCACCTTATTAACGGCCTTTTTGGCCTTTGTTGTTTCTGCCCAGGCACAAAAAGAATTTAAATTTGGCGTTTATGTAGAGCCTTCGGTCTCTTTTTTCGCCTCTAATGATAAGGATGTAGAGCCCGATGGTAGCAACCTTGGCTTTACTATTGGCCTGCTCGGAGAATACTATTTTGGCAATAGCGATAATTATGCGCTCATTATGGGCGGAAATTTCTCTTTTGGCCGTGGCGGTTCTCTTTTCTATGAGGATGGCGGACAACTTTTCCCCGATTCTGAGCTAGATGCCGAGTCTTATGTTAGCACAAGTACCGGAAATGTCGGCACCAATGGCGAGGAAATGCTCCTTACCCCCGGCACTAAGGTGAAGTACAGCCTCAATTACCTCGAGATTCCCGTTGGCCTAAAGTTGCGCACCAATGAGTTGGGCGAAAGCTATATGCGCGCCTTTTTCCAACTGCCCGTTCTCACAATTGGTATCCCCGTTTCGGCCCGCGCTAGCATAGAGTCTCCCAACGAAACGAACTTTGTCAACAACACAGGCAAGGAGGTTTACTACACCCCCGAAAAAGTAAAGGGCGAAAATGTTTATAAGGATATCTTCCCCCTCCAAATCCAACTTGGCGCCGGCGCTGGGGTAGAGTACGCCCCCAATGAAGATGGCGGCCTCTTGCTTACGGCTGGCCTGTTCTACAATTATGGCTTCTTGGATGCCGTAGGGACTAACCAAATCTTTAATCTAACTGGAGATCTAGAACCCAACAAAGCCCGCACGGGTTTTCATAATGTTGGCCTACGCCTAGGCATCGTTTTTTAAGCTAAGCGAACGATAATTTATCTGGACCATTCTGCTGCAGGATGGTCCTTTTTTTTTGGGGCCCGCGGCCGCCCTGTTCAGGGGGGCGGCCGCCGCTAGGCTCCGCGGCTCGCTATTCGCTCGGCCCTGCGTCGCTTTGCTCCTTGGTCTGGCCCTTCGGGCCACCGCTGCGCAGCGCTGGGCCATTTGGCCTACGGCCAGCCTGGCTTCGCCAGGCCAACTGGACCATTTTTTGGCCTGGACTGCTTTGCTCTGCCCCAAAAATTTTATCTTTAAGCTAGGTCGCCCTTTTCTGGTCCTAGAGGGCCGAAGGCCCGACGGCTGAGGGATGGAAAGTGGTGCGGCGCAGCCGCAGACCGAGGCGCTGCAAGCGCCGAAGGGCCGAGCAGACCTGCGAGCCACGACACAGCCCGACCCGCCCGCAGGGCGGGGCAGCCCCAAAACATCAAAAAACAGATATTTTCCTTTTAAATTTAGCCCTTAGCATGAAAATTAGCTGCCATTTTCCCCTTCTCCTGCTTGCTTCCCTCCTTCTTTTGGGAAGCTGTACCAAAAATATCCCCGCAGAAGCGAGCATTTTTGCAGGCAACAACCAAGAAACGCCCCTAGGCGCCCGCCAAAACGAACCCTTGCAGGTTCGGGTGACCAACAATAAGGGCGAGCCCCTAGAAGATGTGGAGGTCAGTTTTCAGATTGCCATTGGCAACGGTACTTTTGATAATGGCGCTTTTGAGGCCCGCAGCAAAACGAATAGCTATGGGGTGGCGCAGATGTACTGGACCTTGGGCCGAGAAAACCGCAGCCAAAAAGTTCGGGCCGAAGTAGATGGCTTAAATGGCCCCGCCCTAGAGTTTTTTGGCCAACCCGCCTACCTCGAAGATAGTCGAGACAACCAGCTTTATCTTTTGAGCGAAATGGGGGGCCAAATCTGGATGGGCGAAAACCTGCGTTATCAGGCCAATGGCTCCTTGGTTAATCCCGATTTTCCAGCCACTATTTACGGTCGTTTGTATACTTGGAATACAGCCAACTCGGTTTGTCCCGCTGGTTTTCATCTGCCTAGTTTGAGCGAATGGAATAATTTGGTCCAAAGCCTCCCCTATGATGAGGGAGGGCCAGCTCGTTTGCTCAAAGCGACTTCTGGCTGGATCCTCTCTAGCGATGGCATTGATGCCTTGGGCTTCAAGGTTTTTGCCGCTGGAGATTATCTTACGGCTCAGGGCGAATTTAGGGGCCTCAGCGAATATGGAATTTTTTGGAGCAGTGAGGCCGATGGCACACAGAACGCCCATTATAAAATTCTAGATTATGATGATGAGAACATGAGGGGGGCCAGTTATAGCCAATCTAATTTTGCCGCTTGTCGCTGCGTGCAAGACTAAAACCAAAAAAGGCCCAGTACGTTAGTATTGGGCCTTAGGTTTTCCTAGCCCTAATGAAGAAAACAGCTATTTCATATAAAAAAACAGAACTATGCTAACAGACAACGCCAGTCTAACGGCCTTTCAGGCCGAAATACTAGCGGGCATTCCGCAAGAGCTGCCCGAATACCCAAAAATGGACCCCAGCATCAGCCGAGCGCCCAAGCGCAAGGACATCCTTAATTTGGAGGAGAAAAAATTGGCCCTTAAAAATGCCTTGCGTTATTTTCCGCCACATTTGCATGCTCAATTGGCGCCTGAATTTATGCAAGAGCTCAAGGATTATGGCCGCATCTATATGCACCGCTACCAGCCCAAGCAAGCCATTTATGCTCGTCCGATAGAGGAATATCCCCATCAATCTAAGCAGGCTGCGGCCATCATGCTGATGATTCAGAATAATTTGGACCCAGCGGTAGCCCAGCACCCTTATGAGCTGATTACTTATGGGGGCAATGGGGCTGTTTTTCAGAACTGGGCCCAATATCGCCTCACGATGAAGTACTTGGCGGAGATGACTGATGAGCAAACCTTAGTGATGTATTCTGGTCATCCGATGGGGCTCTTTCCGGCGCCCAAAGAATCGCCCAGAGTGGTGGTCACCAATGGCATGATGATTCCCAACCACTCTAAGGGAGATGATTGGGAGCGTTACAATGCTTTAGGCGTCACCCAATATGGTCAAATGACGGCAGGCTCCTATATGTATATTGGTCCACAAGGGATTGTGCATGGCACCACCATTACGGTCCTCAATGCGGGGCGTTTGCAAGGCAGCGATGATTTGGGCGGAAAGTTATTTGTTACAGCGGGTCTAGGCGGCATGTCGGGCGCTCAGGCCAAGGCGGCTGTTATTGCTGGCGCCATTGGCGTTGTAGCGGAGGCCGACCCCATTGCCACTCAAAAAAGACATGAGCAAGGCTGGGTAGATGAGGTCTATACTGATTTGGCCAAATTAGTAGAGCGGATAGAAAGCGCCAGAGCCAAAAAAGAGGCGGTATCCTTGGCCTATCAGGGCAATGTAGTTGCCCTTTGGGAATATTTGGTAGAGAAAAATGTAAACGTAGAGCTAGGCTCCGACCAAACCTCTTTGCACAACCCTTATGCTGGCGGCTACTACCCTATTGATATGGATTTTGATACGGCCAAGCAGATGATGGGTGAGCAGCCCGAGCAGTTTGCTCAAGCTGTGCAGGCCACTCTCCGCCGACATGTAGCGGCCATCAATACGATGAGCGAAAGAGGGATGTATTTCTTTGATTATGGTAATGCCTTCCTCAAGGCGGCTCGTGATGAAGCGGGGGCTGATATTTGTTTGCCTGATGGTCGATTTAAGTACCCCTCTTATGTGCAGGATATTATGGGGCCGATGTGTTTCGACTTTGGTTTTGGTCCTTTCCGTTGGGTTTGTGCCTCTGGAAAAATGGAAGATTTGCAATTTAGCGATCAGCTAGCGGCGCAGGTGCTAGAAGAGATGGTCCAAGATGCGCCAGAAGAAATTAGCCAGCAATTGGCGGATAACATTCGCTGGATTAAGGCCGCCGAGGAAAACCAATTGGTGGTAGGTTCTAAGGCTCGTATTCTCTATGCCGATGCCCTTGGTCGCATTCGCATTGCCCAAGCATTTAATCAAGCCATTGCTGAAGGGAAAATGGGGCCTGTGGTCCTTGGGCGCGATCATCATGATGTATCTGGAACAGATTCGCCCTATCGGGAAACCTCTAACATCTATGATGGCTCGGCCTTTACGGCCGATATGGCCGTACAGAACTTTGTGGGTGATGCCTTCCGTGGAGCTACTTGGATTTCTCTCCACAATGGTGGTGGTGTAGGTTGGGGCGAGGTCATCAATGGTGGCTTTGGAATGCTCTTAGATGGCAGTCCCGAAGCGGATCGCAGATTACAGCAAATGCTTTTCTGGGATGTCAATAACGGAATTGCCCGCCGTGCTTGGGCCAGAAACCCCCACGCCCGTTTTGCCATTGAGCAGGAAATGAAGCGTTCTCCAGGCTTGCAAGTTACCCTTGCCCAAGAAGCCGATGAGGACCTACTGGACCAACTTTTCAAGTAGTCTTAGCCATTAAACAAAAGCCTAGTATCAGATGATACTAGGCTTTTTTGCTTGCTACATCAACTGATAGCGAAAATGAAGGTAAAATCGTCTACCCACAGTACTCCCCCACTGATAACCGCCCTCAAAATCTGCAGAAAAAGGATCTTCTGCGCCATAAATCAGCGTTTTTTGTTGCCGATTGAGCAGTTGCTGTACCCCTAGTCTAAATCCTGTTTGCTTAAAGAACTTAGACTTTGAAAACCAGCGGTTGAAAGGCAACTCTAGCTCCATATCCCAGCGACTAAAACCCGGGCTTCTTTCTGGCGCCTCTCCCCTAGCGCCCAAACTCGGTAGTCGTTGGCCAGATTGCAAGTATAGAATAGACTCTATAGTAAAAAGAGAAACAGGTCGCTCCGTTAGCCAATTTCGGAAGCGGCAAACATAACGAGTCGCTAAGCGCAACCGATGGCGACTATAAAGGGGCAACTCTCGACGCTGATCTGCAATATAGCTCCAACGACGACTATAACGGTAGTCAAAGTTAAGGGAAAGAGAGGGCTCTGAAAAGTTGATTCCTCCAGATACCTCTAAGCTATTTCGCAGGCCCATTTAACCCTCATCTAAATAGTCAAAGCTAAGCAAATAGGGGTCTTCATCTAAGTTGACGACCATTTCTTGGGGGGCTAGCTGCTGCCGCCAACGGAACTGTAACTGGGAGAGAAAAGATCCAAATGGCCCATAATAAAGGTTCCACCAATGCGAAACATCTAAGGCAAAGCCGTAATAGTAGAGTTCTTCGGCCTGCCAATCGCTATCTACTGCTATGCGGCGGCCCGTGCGCAATAAATCGGCATATTCGGTTAAGGGATTGGCAAAGCGCCAAGAGCGACCAGCAAAAAAGTTGCTCTTGATCTCCTTATGGATTTGGTAATTCAATTTAACTTGTGGACTAAATTGCGGGCCCGCCAAATTATGGTAATGCAACTGCATATGCGTAATCAACTGCCATTTTGGGCCCCAATAAGTATCATAACCTACTGCCCCGCCCAAAAGCCGTTCAGCTCGTCTAAAATCTTGGCTGTCTAAGCGTTCAATAAAGCGATTTTGGACCACATCCAGCTGCATCCGAAAAATATCCAGCTCCGATTTGAGGTGGTATTCATAGCGGGCCTTCACCTCTAGGCGCACTTCTTCCCCCTCATATTCTCGCTTGCCCCAATTTCGCTGCTGCATATGGTCCTTATACTGCAAATTGATGAGCAATAAGTCTTTGGTCCGAAAACCTACCAAATGATGGCTACTGAGCTGCTGCTGTTGCAACTTGAGTTCTTGCCCATAAGCCATCGTATCTCCCTGCAAAAAGGCGGTTCGCCCCTCTTGCTGCGCCAAACTCAAAAACTGGATATTGTTATTGGAATGATAGCGGCCCGAGTAAACATCCCAGCTATTGTCTAAATAAAAACTCTGATTTTGGGCCTGATCTTGCCAGCCATCCTCATTTGCATCCCGAATTTGATTCAGGTATTGTCCTTGCACATCCAAACTGACCTGCATGGCATCCACATCCAAACGGCTGCGCAAAGCCCCATTAAATTCTCCAGCATGGCTGCCCATAAGGTCTAGCCCCAAACGAGGTTGATGCTTGGGCGTGAGCAAAATGCTGCCAAAAGCCCCATCATGGTCCAAACTATAGTCATCAAAACCATAGTAATTTAGGTTGGGCTCCCGCTGCTGGGCCAACCAAAAATATTTACCCAAACCCGCATCTGTATACAAACGAGCGGCTCGCAAATCATCTTTAAAATAATGCTGAAAAACGGCAGGCTCCGATAGGCTCTGCCCCCAAATTGGTCCAACTAAAAGGAGAAAAAAGTAGGGTATTAGTTTATTCATCTGCTATCTGTATATATATATTTTTTGGGGGGCCTCCTGCCTTCGGCAGGCGCTACGCTTTGGGGCTCGCAGGTCTGCTCGGCCCTGCAGGCTACACTTCGTTTCGCCTTTGGTCTGGCCCTTCGGGCCACCCCGCCGCATCGCTAGGCCAAGGCCCACTTTTGGCGTCCTACAGGCCTGAAGGGCCGCAGGCTGAGGGATGGAAAGTGGTGCGGCGCAGCCGCAGACCAAGGCGCTGCAAGCGCCGAAGGGCCGAGCAGACCTGCGAGCCACGACACAGCCCGACCCGCCCAATAATTCATGAGGGTTTCAACCCTCATTTTGTATCGCTTCGCAAAGCGATACCGCTTTGCGCTGGGTTTCAACCCGGCGGAAGGGGCAGCCCCAAAAGAAAAATCGTTTAATTGGCTGCTTTGATCTGTATGCTTTGGCCCGCTTCCCAAAATACTGCATTGGGGCGATAATAGAGGTAGGCCGAATTGGCGGGGGCCGTAAAATGCCCAGGCAGCTCCGCTTTCAGGTCCAAAAGTATCTTTTTAGATTGGCCCGAGGGAATTTTTCTAAAGTAGAGGACCAAATAATTGTCAAAAATCTCGTAGTAATCAAATTTGCCCGCCTCTTGCTGCTCCTTGAGCTGCCAAGATTGTAAGCTCAGGCCAGCGGGAATCCCAATCATGGCAATAGGTGTGGGCGCATCTTTGTCCTGCAATTCGTTCTTAATTTCGACCTCATAACGGAGCAAATCCCCTTCTAGCGCTTGCGTTTTGGCCAAGCGAGTAGCCACTGAAATAGGCGCATTTTGGGCCGTAGGTGGCGTATATTCTAGCCAATTGAGCTCCAACATATAGCTTTGCGCTCGGCTAAAGCCCTCAAAGCTCAGGCTAATTTGATTTTGGCCAAGGGCCATTTTTTTGGCCAAGCTATCCATGGCTAAAGTTAGGCCCTCATAGCTATTAAAGGCCTGTTCTTGGAGCAGCTCCCCATTCAGATGAACAAGCAGTTTTCCGTCTTCTACAGACTGTATTTTTTGCGCCAAGGCGTAGGCGGTTAGGGCCTTGAGCGACCAAACCGTGCCTTGGGTATCGCCAAAATAATAGCGGCCTTTTGTTTTGATTAAAGCATTGACCAAGGGATGACAGGCGGCCAGATCGCCCACCTCCAAATGGGCCAAAATGGCCAAAGACAAAATATGCGGACGAAGATTTTGGCCCGTCGCATAAGTAATCGAATGCTCGGCCTTTAACTTGTTGAGGTCAGTCATATTCTTTTGGAGCAAAGCCAAAAGTTCTTTGCCCTTAGCCTTTTTGCCAGCATAAAAATGGGCCAAACTCACTAGGGCCAGACGGTATAAATCGCGGCTAGCGCTAGCCTCTTGGGCCGCTAATTGCAGCTCCTTATCTAGGCCTTTTTCGCCAATATAGGCCAAAGACATCGTAATATAGGCATTGCTTACCGCCTCCGATTTGCCCCAGCCATGATTATAGCCAGCAGCAGACAAAAAGCCACCACGGCCATCTCGACGAGAGAGCAACCAGCTTCGGGCACGCTCGATCATGGCCTCATCGACAATGGGCGCCACAGCGGCCATATCCTTAAATTCCATTAGGCCATAGGCCGTGAGGCCCTCATGCGCAGGAGAGGCGCCAAACCACTCGAAGCCACCGCCAGCAGACTCATAGCCCGCCAATTTATTATAGCCCTCTTGGATATAGCCCAGCGCTCGATCCGCTATTTTGGGATCGAGTTGGCCTGTAGACTCTAATAAATGTAGGGCCAAAATATTGGGATAAGTACTGGAAGAAACCTGCTCAAAACAGCCATAAGGGCGGCGGATCATGCCTTCTAAGGTCGCTTGCAATTGCATGAGCGGATTGCCAAAAACGGTAATTTGGGCTTGCATAGAGCCCTCCTTCATTTCATCAATATTCAATTGATAGCTCGCCTGCAGTTGTTTATCGGCCTGGCTAATGGCTACAGGAAAGGCTCTAGCTTTGAGTCGGCTCTTTAGCTTTAAAGCATCTTTATGGCCAGAAGCAAAAAAGCTCAGCTTCATATTGAGGTCTCTGTTTTTGCTATAATTGAGCACAAAAGGCAGCTCTAGGCGCAAAAAGCTATCCTTAGGAATATTGTATTTCTGCGTATCTCGACTAAATAGCGGTTGCCATTGCTCGCTATGCGACAAATAAAACTTGCCTGAAAGCGCTTCATCGGTTTGGTTAATCAAAAAGACGGGCAAGCGGAGGGTATCGCCAACAATCAGCTCTTTGGGCAATTGGGCCCGTAGCTGAAAAGGAGACTGCACACTATAGGTTTTTTCTTGGCGACCAATTTTTTGTCCGCCTACTCCTTCCGTAATAATGCGGAAAGTAGTTAGTGCATCAGAATTATAAAAATAGAGTTCTGCCTCTCCATCTTCATCCGTTTCGACCAAAGAGTTCCAGTACAGGGTATTTCTAAAGTCGGTTCGCTCCACGGAAATATTTTCGTAGCGCTCTTTTGCGGCTAAATAAGGGCTATAATCTGGAGCGTAAAAGCTTTGACTCTGATAAAATTCAGCCCAGCCTTGCTGGCTAAGTTCTGCAGTTATTCCTTTTATCGTCGTTTTGGTATCGGTAATTTGAGGTTGGCTCAACTTATCGGTTGTTGGGCTGGGACGAAGCTGTCCCTCTGCTCTTTGTAGATTGAGGTAATTGCTGGTCTCGTTTAGATTAGCTGTGTTCAGTTTTGTTTCTTGTCCTACTGCTGGAGTTTTTTCTACTGGAGCTGGTCGTGGCGCACCATCAATTACTCTTATTCCTTTAATAACAATATCATTATTCCTATTTCCTCGACTTAATTCCTCGCCATTTTCTGCCTGGTTCACCCCTGCTGTAGTTGCGGCAATACTCGCAATATTACGAGTAGGCATTTTTCGAATATCTTCTGCGCCTAATGTTTGGCCAGCAGTAGTATTATCGGTTTCTATCAGTGGAACACTATACTCTAGAATCCGCACCTCTTCAACAGCCACCTCCATTAAATCTAGATCCGAATCTGAATAATAGTAGTCATAGCGTAGCTGCTCACCACCTCCAATTCTTAGCTGTTTAATCAGGCCTTTAGGATAGCCTACATAAGTAATCCTGAGGTCATAAATTCCAGGAGTAATTCCATCAAATTTATAATTCCCATCAAAATCTGTGGAGGTTCCTTTGACTAGCTGACCTGTTCCTGCTTTTAGTAAGACAACATTAGCAAAAGCAAAGGGCTCTCCATACTCATCAAAGATCATCCCTTTGAGGACAGCGGGATCTGAGGAGCTGCCCACTTTTTTACGGCTATAATAGGCGCTTTTATCTTGGAGTGTGCGGAAAAGCTGTCTTTGAAAATAGACGGGCTCTCTATTCTGAGAAGTATGATAGTTCTTGGGGTAAACCGTTTGTTCTAGTAAAAAGCCTCTATACTTTGTTTTTAGTAAGAGCTGATCTTCTCCCTCATAGTCTTCCCAGACAAAAAAGCCCTCTGCATCTGTTTTGAGCTCTGCGAGTAGTTTTTTATCTCCATTGCGATAAACGCCTAGCGACTTATTGCCCAAAGGCGCTCCATTAAAAAACAGTTGTCCGGCCAGACGTTTTCCATCTTCTGCCATGAATTTAACTTGGGGCTCTGCCGCCATGATTTGCCGCCAGTTATAGCGGCGCCAGCCTTGCGTCAAAAGCAGATAATCTAAGGCGGTATCTGCTTTGGGGTTATTGTCCTCAAAGTAAAAAGCGGGTTCTTGGATCTTGCCTTTTAGTTGGCTAGAGAGCAAGAAATGAGAAAGAATATTATCGGCTTTATCTTGGTCCAGATTCCAAAACTTATCATCGACCACGGCTAAAGAGAGCTGCGTTTGCACGGGCTTGCCTGCTGCATCTTTCACCTTAATTTTTAGATTGACCTTTTCGCGAATGGCATATTTATCTTTATCTGTTTCAATTTCGATTTGCAGACCTGCTTGCTTTGTGGCAAAAAATAGGCGCTCGGCCTCGGGCTGCTCTGCCTGATTGAAGAGGGTAATCTTGGCGATGCCCATTTTGCAATCTTTTAGCGGCAAGCTATACCTTTGGCTGCCCGCCTTCAGCGCGATTCCACGCTCTTCGATAAGGCCTGCATCTTGGACCATCAACAGGCAGATGCTTTGTTTTTTACTGCTATAAATTTCTAGTTCTAGTTGTTCTTCGTCTTGAGACAAGATCTTAAAGCTAAGTCCTTTAGTGAGGGCCTTGGGCAAGTCAAACTCTTGTTGTACGGGACGAAGCACTTTTAGCCGATATTGTTCTTGAGCTTTAGGCTCAAAATCCAAAACGCCCATTCCCTGATGATAGCTTTTGTAGGCTTGCAATTCTTCTCCGGCGGCATTCAATAGCACAGCCTCAATATCTACGGCCTGGCCTTGTAGGTCTAGAGATTTAATGGCCAAGCGATTTTTAAAACCCGCCATGAGGTCGCCACTTTCGGGCATAAAGTGCAGCTGGATTTTATCTTGGACCAATGGAATACTTCGCCCGATAGATTCTCTTTTGCCTTCATGCTCTACAAAGACATTGAGCAAGCCTTCAGAGGCCTCCAAGGAGCTGGGTAGTTCAAATTGAATTTGGCTTTGCCCCATGGCATTGGTCTCGCCCTTGCCTTTTTTCCAGACTTTCCCTCCTAGAAAAATCTCATAGCTTAGCTTTTTATTGGCCAAAACTTCATTTTGGGGTGTGCGTACATCCAATTTGGCCTGCACCAAATCACCTGCTCCATAGCGCTCTCGCAAGAAATCTAGCTTCATCAATAGATCAGGTAAATATTGGTTTTGGACCGTGAGTTTTTTCTCAAAAACAAACTGTTGATCTCCAAAATTCTTTTGCCAATTAGTCTTTAGCCGAAGCGTATAAATTCCACCTTTGGCATCTTTATCCAACTTAAAGTCTCCTCTAGCCTTGCCCTTTAGTACGGGCAAGCGGTAACTTTTCTCGACCTGTCCCTTAGGGTTTAGCCATTCCACTTCTAGCACTTCCGACTTACTGGCTAGCAGCTCTTGGTCAAGTAAATAAGCTGAAAACCAAATAGTTTCCCCTGGTTCATAATAGCTGCGATCGGTTTGTGCATAAATATTTTCTGTGGGCAAGATTTCATTGTATTGCTCTATTTTTTGGCTGTAGGGTCGCTCTTGTGCCCAAGCCGAGCTATATAGTCCTAGAAAGAGGAGGAAGTAAATAATTTTATGCATAGGTTCTTTTTCTTTACTAGATGCAGCCTACTGATTTTTTGATGTGTGCTTTTTTGTTTTTGGGGCCTCCGCAGCAAAGCTGCGGCGCTACGCTTTGGGGCTCGCAGGTCTGCTCGGCCCTTCGTTTTTTCGCTGCGCTCAAAAACTCGGTCTGGCCTGATGGCCACCCCGCCGCATCGCTAGGCCAGTCGCTTCGCTCCTCTACTGCCTCTTCAATTACGCCCTTTACGCAGCTTTTTATAAGCAGTCACCTTGCAACTCTTTGGCGGCAAAGCCGCTGGCCAAAACCTTCTTCCTTTTTAGACAAAAAAAAGCCTGTACATTGCTGTACAGGCTTTATAGATGAGGTTGGCAGTGACCTACTCTCCCACTTTCGTAGTACCATCGGCGCTGAGGGGCTTAACTGCTCTGTTCGGAATGGGAAAAGGTGTCTCCCCCTCGCTATGACTACCATTAACTCTTTGTTCATCCCTTTGGATGAGCTATTTTTTTTGATAAAAAAAGCCTGTACATTGCTGTACAGGCTTTATAGATTAGGTTGGCGGTGACCTACTCTCCCACTTTCGTAGTACCATCGGCGCTGAGGGGCTTAACTGCTCTGTTCGGAATGGGAAAAGGTGTCTCCCCCTCGCTATGACCACCATTAAATCTTTGTTCATCCCTTTGGACAAACTCTATATCGTTATGACATAAGGAAAGTAATAGAACTTTAAAAGTGCGTTGATTATCGATCTTTCTTTTAAAAAAGAAAGAAAAAGGAAGCTTTCGAGAAATTAGTACTACTTGGCTCCCTAACACATCACTGTGCTTCCACCTATAGCCTATCTACCTGGTCATCTTCCAGGTCTCTTCAACGAATACTCATCTTAAGGTTGGCTTCGCGCTTAGATGCTTTCAGCGCTTATCCTTTCCAGATATAGCTACCCAGCATGCACCTGGCGGCACAACTGGTACACTAGAGATCTGTTCAACTCGGTCCTCTCGTACTAGAGTCAAATCCTTTCAATATTCGAGCGCCCACAACAGATAGAGACCGAACTGTCTTGCGACGTTCTGAACCCAGCTCGCGTGCCACTTTAATGGGCGAACAGCCCAACCCTTGGGACCTTCTCCAGCCCCAGGATGTGACGAGCCGACATCGAGGTGCCAAACCTCCCCGTCGATATGAGCTCTTGGGGGAGATCAGCCTGTTATCCCCGGAGTACCTTTTATCCTTTGAGCGACGGCCCTTCCATGCAGAACCGCCGGATCACTTAACCCGACTTTCGTCCCTGTTCGACTTGTCTGTCTCACAGTCAAGCTCCCTTGTACTTATACGCTCTTCGCATGATTACCAACCATGCTGAGGGAACCTTTGGGAGCCTCCGTTACCTTTTAGGAGGCGACCACCCCAGTCAAACTACCCGCCTAACAATGTCCCCCACCGGGTTAGTCTCTAAGCAATTAAAGGGTGGTATTTCAAGGACGACTCCACCAGCACTAGCGCACCAGCTTCATAGTCTCCCACCTATCCTACACATCAATTACTCAAAGACAATGTTAAGTTGTAGTAAAGGTTCACGGGGTCTTTTCGTCCCGTTGTGGGTAATCGGCATCTTCACCGATACTTCAATTTCACCGAGCTCACGGCCGAGACAGTGCCCAGATCGTTACACCATTCGTGCAGGTCGGAACTTACCCGACAAGGAATTTCGCTACCTTAGGACCGTTATAGTTACGGCCGCCGTTTACCGGGGCTTCAGTCAAGAGCTTCGCTTACGCTAACCCCCTTCCTTAACCTTCCGGCACCGGGCAGGTGTCAGACCCTATACTTCTCCTTTCGGATTCGCAGAGTCCTGTGTTTTTGCTAAACAGTCGCCTGGGCCTTTTCACTGCGGCTCTGATTACTCAGAGCGACGCTTCTCCCGAAGTTACGCGTCCAATTTGCCTAGTTCCTTAGCCGTGAATCACTCGAGCGCCTGAGGATACTCTCCTCGACCACCTGTGTCGGTTTGCGGTACGGTTTGTATATTAGTTAATGCTTAGCGGCTTTTCTTGGAAGCTGACTAACATCTTAGCTCTTCTCTCTAATGAGATCCAAGTACTATCGTGCTTCAAATAGACAGCGTACTTCACTACTGTCCTCTCTCCACACTTTAGCCCACTATTCCGTCAGTGAGCAGATGACCGTCAACTCCGTCCCCGCTTCGCCCAATATACAAGTATCAGAATATTAACTGATTTTCCATCGGATTCGCCTCTCGGCTACTCCTTAGGGTCCGACTAACCCGACTCTGTCTAACATAGAATCGGAAACCTGGGTCTTACGGCGAATAGGTCTTGCACCTATTTTATCGTTACTCATGCCTACATTTGCTTTTCTAGTCGCTCCAGCATACCTCACAGTACACCTTCAGCGCAACTACAATGCTCCCCTACCACTCTTTCGAATCCATAGCTTCGGTAAAACGTTTTATGCCCGAGTATTTTCCGCGCAGAATCACTCGACTAGTGAGCTGTTACGCACTCTTTAAATGAATGGCTGCTTCCAAGCCAACATCCTAGCTGTCATAGCAATTCCACCTCGTTCAGTCAACTTAACGTTTATTTTGGGACCTTAGCTGATGGTCTGGGTTGTTCCCCTCTCGGCTGGTGACCTTAGCACCCCCAGCCTCACTGCTCGGTAACATGTCTAAGCATTCGGAGTTCATCAGGGGTTGGTAGGATTTGACTCCCCCTAGCCCTATTGGTAGCTCTACCTCTTAGACACTC